>NZ_CP011010.1:2868928-3180357 GCF_001274595.1 Stenotrophomonas maltophilia | reverse complement strand
TGGTGGCGTAGTAATCCTTGAAGCGGAAGGTGCGCGACAGGGCCTGGCCGCCCTCGCTCAGCTCCCAGCCGGGAACCTGCGGCAGCAGTTCGGCCAGGCGGGCTTCGCCAAGCTTGTGGTCGCTGCCTTTGCGCGGCACGCAACGGGCCTGGGCCAGTGGAATCAGGTCGGCCATGGGAATCTCCACCTCGTGTTGACTGAACAATGCGCCGGACGGTGTATAAACCGAATGAGCGGCTGACGCTTACTTGGCTAGAATAGCCTGATGATCCAGATCTCCGACACTGCCCAGACCCATTTCCGCAAGTTGATCGAACGCGAGGGCGTGCCCGGCATGGGCGTGCGCCTCAGCGCGGTCGATCCCGGTACCCCGCGCGCCGATGCCCGGCTGGAATTCGCCGAACCGACCGATCTGCTCGGCGACGAGTGGGCGGTGGACTGCGATGGTTTCACCCTCTATGTCGATGCCAGCAGCGTCGGCTGGCTCGATGGCGCCGAGATCGACATCGTCGCCGGCACCGCCGGTGCCCAGCAGCTGACTATCAAGGCGCCGCGCATCAAGGGCGAAGCGCCCGGCGATGCCGCCTCGCTGGTCGAGCGCGTGCATTGGGTGGTCGAGAACGAAATCAATCCGCAGCTGGCCTCGCATGGCGGCAAGGTGGCCGTGCAGGAAGTCTCGGCCGACGGCGTGGTGCTGCTGCGCTTCGGTGGTGGCTGCCAGGGCTGCGGCATGGCCGACGTGACCCTCAAGCAGGGCATCGAGAAGACCCTGATGGGCCGCGTGCCGGGCGTGACCGCTGTACGTGACGCGACCGACCACGACAGTGGCCACGCGCCGTACATCCCTCGCGGCAACGCCGCCTGATCGCTGACGCGTGCCTCTGACCCGGGCCGAGCAGCTCATCGACCTGCTGCTGGCGCGCCAGCAGCCCGGGGCCGTCCTCGAGAAAACCACGCGCCTGCCCTATGGCTGGGCGCTGTGGCTGCGCTCGCTCGGTCCATTGCCGCGGCCGCTGCATGCCGGCGAGATCATCGCGGTGCTGTTGCCGCGTCCGTTGCCCGGGCCACCCGGGCAATCACCGCGTTTGTCCCCGTGGCAGGCGCTGCGCCGGTTGTTCTGGCAGGACTGGGATGCCGCACCGCGCGATCAGCGCTGGATGCGCTGGACCTCGGCTCTGGTCAGCGCGCTGTTGCATCTGCTGTTCTTCGTGCTGCTGCTGTGGGTGGCGGTGATCCGCACCACGGCGCCGGAGGAAGAGGGCGCTGAAGGCGAGCGCGTGCAGGTGGAATTCGTCGGCCGCGCTACCCAGGAAGGCGGTGGCGACCAGCCGGGCGCCGAAGCCGCTGCCGCCGCGCCGGCCGGGCAGGTGGCGGCCGGCCGCGAGGCGGGAGCCGCCAGCGCACCGCAACCGCGTCCCGCCGCAGCGTCGGCGCCTGCGCCCATGCCGGCGCCGGCAGCCACCGCCAGCGTGCCTGCGCCGCCGGCTGAAGCCGAACCCGCGCCGGTCGCGGCACCGCCGCCGTCGCCGGTGCAGGCCACCGACGTGGCCGAGGCCAGCTCCGACTTCGTGGTGCCGCCGGTCAGCGTGCCGCGTACCGAGGTCAGCATCGTGCCGCGCGACACCACACCCACGGTGCGCGAGCGCAGCGTGCAGCCGTTGCAGGCGCCCCCTGTGCCGACGCCGCTGCATGCACCGGCCGTTGCGGTGCGCACGCCGCAGTTGCGTGACATCCAGGTACAGGAGCGCGAAGTCAGTACGGTCGACGCCCCGGTGGCGCCGCAGCCGCTGCGCACCGCGGATGTGCAGGTACGCGTTCCGCAACAGGATCTGCAGGTGCGCGAACGCGAGGTGCAGGCCGTGGTCGATCCGCAGGTGCGGATGGCGGCCGTGGCCGGCCGTGAGCCGACCGTACATGCGCCGGCGGGCCGTGACGTACAGGTGCGCGAACGCGAAGTCGCCTCGGCACCAGCGGCGGCGCCATCACTTTCCAGTGGCAGTGCCCCCGCGGCAACTGCTGCGCCTGCGGCCAGCAACAGCGCGGCGCAGGCCAGCAGCACGACGGCGCGCACGTCGGCATCCAGTACCGCACCGGCCCAGGCCGGCGCGCGCCCGGCACCCGATCCGGGCAACTGGGCCACGCCTGCCAAGGGCGATGACTGGGGTGCATCCAGCCGCAACCGCGACGGTGCCAGCAGTGGCGCGCGGCAGGCCAGTACTTCCGGCAAGGGCAGTGGTCTGTTCAATGCCGATGGCAGCGTGCGGGTGCCGGGGCAGGAGGGCGACGGGCACGCCGAACGGGGCGCACCGGGTGGTGCCAACGATGGCTGGACCAAGGAGCGCATCGCTCAGTCCGGCACCTGGTTGAAGCGGCCGCCGTACGACTACACGCCTACCTCGTTCGACAAGTACTGGGTGCCGCAGGAATCGCTGCTGGCCGAGTGGGTGCGCAAGGGCATAAAGTCGATGGAGATTCCGTTGCCGGGCACCGGCACGAAGATCTCCTGCGTGATCTCGATCCTGCAGGCCGGTGGTGGCTGTGGCCTGACCAACCCGAACATGCAGGACCAGCCAGCGGTGGCGCGTCCGCCGCCGGACATCCCGTTCAAGAAAGAGTTGCAGGAAGATAACGGGAGCCGCTAGGCAGGGGGCCGCGCCCCGCACGCTGGCCGGCTCGCGCTTTGGTAGGTGCCAACCTTGGTTGGCACAGAAACGCCGACCAAGGTCGGCATCTACCGGAGCACGCATGCCGACCAAGGTCGGCATCCACCAGGGCAGTGACCTCACGCGCTCTGCGACAGGAACACCCAGAACGGCACGTCACGGCCGACCCAGTCGCGGCTGGTTTCGTCCATCACCTCCAGCAGGGTGTCGAAGTCCTTCTGCGTGGCGGCACGCAGTGCATCGACGTCGGCCAGGAACAGTGCATAGCCGTTGGCCGGCAGCCATTGCAGGTCGCGCAGGTTGTCCGACAGAGCATCCCAGTTGCCGCCGAAGCCTGCCGGGAAATCCAGCTGCGCGGCCAGTCGTGCCAGCAGGGTGCGCTTGTCGGCCACGCCTTCCAGATCGATGCGGATCACCTTCAGGCCGGCATCGCGCATCGCCGCGGCCAGCGCGTCGATGTCGTCGCTGTCGATGGCGTAGACGCCGGCATTGTTGATGTCATGCAGGCCGAGGCCGAAATCATCGTGGCTCATCACTGCGCTCCCTGGGCCGGTACGGTGAAGCTGCGGAACGATTCATAGTGGTCGTCGGTGTAGTACCACGCCTCCGGCGGGTCGCCACCGGTGACGATGCGGCGCGTGCCACGGGTGCGTGCGCCAGGCGTGTCGACGGTGTACTCGCGGTAGTAGCCGCGCGCGCGCTGCGGCAACTGCTGCTCGCGGTTGCCGAAGGTGCTGCCGTCCTGGCGGTGCGGGAACGGGCCACCGCGCTGTATCAGCGCGATGGTCTGGCGCGCCTCGGCGGGCAGGAACGCGGGCAACCCGCCATCGGCGCGGGCTGCCGGCGTGGCCGGGGCCTGCGCGGCAGGCGCGCCCTGCAGTTCGGGCGCGAACTGCGGCGCTGGCGCACGCTGCATGAAGTGGTTGGCGACCAGGCCGAGCAGCAGCAGGGCGATGGCGGTGATCAGCAGCCGGGGGTTGCGCATGGGCACGGGCAGGCGAGGGCGAGGCACGCACTGTAACGCCTGTGCGCTGCACGGGGCATGAGGAACGCGCGCGTCACCGCTGCGTAACAATTGCCGGCATGCTCACCGGCAGGACGCAATTTCCTTTACATCCCCCTTGGTAATCTCGCGGTCTGTCCCCATCATTCACCGCGCACCGCCCGACACCGTCGGGTGCCCTCGCAATCAGGAGATGCATCATGGCCTACACCCTGCCCAAGCTGTCCTACGCCTACGACGCGCTGGAACCGCATATCGATGCGGCGACGATGGAAATCCATCACACCAAGCATCACCAGACCTACATCAACAACGTCAACGCGGCGCTGGAAGGCACCGAGTACGCTGACCTGCCGGTCGAAGAGCTGGTGAAGAAGCTCAAGTCGCTGCCGGAGAACCTGCAGGGCCCGGTGCGCAACAACGGGGGGGGCCATGCCAACCACTCGCTGTTCTGGACCGTGATGGCGCCGAACGCGGGTGGCAACCCGGTGGGCGACGTGGCCAAGGCGATCGACAAGGACCTGGGTGGCTTCGACAAGTTCAAGGATGCCTTCACCAAGGCTGCGCTGACCCGTTTCGGCAGCGGCTGGGCATGGCTGAGCGTCACCCCGGACAAGAAGGTCGTGGTCGAGAGCACCGGCAACCAGGACAGCCCGCTGATGGAAGGCAACACCCCCATCCTCGGCCTGGATGTGTGGGAACACGCGTACTACCTGAAGTACCAGAACCGCCGTCCGGAATACATCGGCGCGTTCTTCAACGTCATCGACTGGAACGAAGTCGAGCGTCGCTACCAGGAAGCGATCGCCTGATCGCGGTGACGGGATGAACGGAAAAGGCCGGGGGAGACCCCGGCCTTTTTTGTTGCAGGATTCATTCGGTAGTGCCGGCCGCTGGCCGGCAATCGTGTGGTACCCGAGGAGCCGGCCAGCGGCCGGCACTACCTATTCGGCGGTGGCTGTATCGCCCTGCAAGCGCAGGGTTGCCATCACGCCCAGGCGCAGGCCGGGCAGGTCGCCATCGGCCGGCAGCAGGATCGGTTGCTGGCGGATGCCGCCGAAATGCTTGACCTGGAACAGCACGTCCAGGCCATGGCCGGTGGCTCCACCGCCACTGGCCGCTGGCGGTTCCGGGCGGCCGCCAGGATTGCGCCGGGCCGGCTGGAAGCCGGGCGTGCTGCGCACCAGTTCCACGGTGGAGGCCGAGAAGTCGCCGGCGATCAGGCTCGGCATGCCCTCGGCGGTGGCGCCGATCCAGGTCATCAGGTCGTTGGTCTGGTGCTGGCGCGCGGTGGCCTCGTCCGGCTCCGGGCGCAGCCGCGCCACGTAGATGTTGACCAGCGCCTGGCCAAGCTTCAGCCGCATCATGCCGGCCGCGCTGAACGTCCCGGGTGGATGCAGCAGGGTGACGCCGTCCTCGCTGACCGGCAGCCGGGTCAGCATGGCATTGCCATGCCGCAGCGGCTGGCTGGGCGGATCGGCGGTGACGAAGTCGCAGCTGTAGCGCAGCCGGCTGGCCAGCCAGCAGGCCGGGTTGCGGCCCTGCTGCTGCAGCACCTGCTGCACCGAGATCACGTCCGGTTGCAGGTCGGTCAACAGTTGTGCGACCTGCTCGCGGCGCTGCTTCCATTGCGCATCGTCGCGGCTGGGCAGTTCCAGTGCGGCCACGGTCAGTTGCCGGGGCTCGCCCTCGCTGCTGGCCGAGGCCGGTGCCTGCGGTCGCGCCTGGGCCTGCAACGCCGGCAACAGCAGCAGGCAGCTGAGCAGGAGTCGGGCGTAGGCGAGGGGGCGCATAACGATAAGTTTACGCTTTTGTCGTGCAGGTGCCGTGACTTCCGGCACAGCCAGGAGCGCCTGCCATGGATTGGCACCGTTGTCATGCAGCCCTGCAGCGTGCTTCGCAAGGCCTGGTTCCGGTAACCTTGCGCCTTTCGCTTTGCAGGAATGCCTTACAGGATGAGCCACGACGCAGTTGCCCCCATCGCCGGCCAGGGAAGGATGCCGCGCCAGATTCCGTACATCATCGGCAATGAGGCCTGCGAACGGTTCAGTTTCTACGGGATGCGCAACATCCTGGTGCAGTTCCTGATCACCTCGCTGCTGCTGCAGGAAATCACTGCGGAAGGCCGTGCCGGTGAAGCCAAGGACATCATGCACAGCTTCATGATCGGCGTGTATTTCTTCCCGCTGCTCGGTGGCTGGCTGGCCGACAGGTTCTTCGGCAAGTACCACACCATCCTCTGGTTCAGCCTGGTCTACTGCGCCGGCCACCTGTGCCTGGCGCTGTTCGAGAACAGCCGCGAGGGCTTCTTCCTTGGCCTGGGCCTGATCGCGCTCGGTGCCGGCGGCATCAAGCCGCTGGTGGCATCGTTCATGGGTGACCAGTTCGACCAGAGCAACAAGCACCTGGCAAAGCTCGTCTTCGACGCCTTCTACTGGATCATCAACTTCGGCTCGCTGTTCGCCTCGCTGCTGATCCCGCTGGTGCTGAAGAACTGGGGCCCGCAGTGGGCGTTCGGCATCCCGGGCATCCTGATGTTCGTGGCCACCTTCGTGTTCTGGCTGGGCCGCAAGCGCTACGTGCTGGTGCCGCTGCCGCCGAAGGACCCGCATTCGTTCGCCAACGTGGTGCGTACCGCGCTGACCGCGCGCGTTGCCGGGCAGGGCCGTCCGGGCCTGGTGATCGCCGCGCTCGGCCTGGTGCTGGCCGTGGCCTCGTTCGGACTGGTCGGCTCGCTGGGCATCGTCATCTGCCTGTGCCTTGCGCTGGTCGCCATCCTGGCCGGCATCGGCGGCGGCACCTGGCTGCAGCTGGACCGTGCCCGCGGCCAGCATCCGGCCGAAGCCGTGGAAGGCGTGCGCTCGGTGCTGCGCGTGCTGGTGATCTTCGCGCTGACCACGCCGTTCTTCTCGCTGTTCGACCAGAAGGCCTCGACGTGGGTCCTGCAGGGCCAGCAGATGCAGATGCCGAGCTGGTTCACCGCCTCGCAGATGCAGGCATTGAACCCGCTGCTGGTGATGATCCTGATTCCCTTCAACAACCTGGTGCTGTACCCGGCGCTGCGCCGCTTCGGCTTCGAGCCGACCGCGCTGCGCCGCATGACCGCCGGTATCGCCTTCAGCGGCCTGGCCTGGATCGTCATCGGTGGCATCCAGGTGGTGATGGACGGCGGCAATGCCATGTCGATCTTCTGGCAGATCCTGCCATACGCACTGCTGACCTTCGGTGAGGTACTGGTCTCGGCCACCGGCCTGGAGTTCGCCTACAGCCAGGCGCCGCAGGCGATGAAGGGCGTGGTGATGAGCTTCTGGAACCTGACCACCACCATCGGCAACCTGTGGGTGCTGCTGTCCAACGCGGCGGTGCGCAACGACACGGTGACCCACCAGATCGCCGGGACCGGCCTGAGCGAGGCGGCGTTCCTGATGTTCTTCTTCGCCGGCTTCGCCTTCATCGCGGCGTTGGCCTTCGGTTGGTACGCGAAACGCTATCGTATGGTCGACAACTACCGTAGCGCCTGAGCCTGACATGACCCCCGTCAATCTGCTGTTGATCGCCATCACCGCCATCCTTTCGTGGATGGCGTTCAACAACCGCAAGCTGGCCGACCGCCTGATCCTGTGGCCGCCCGCCGTGGACCGCCATCGCCAGTACGACCGGCTGGTGACCTATGGCTTCATCCACGCCGACTGGTCGCACCTGATCTTCAACATGATCACCCTGTTCTTCTTCGGGGGATTCATCGAGAGCGTGATGGTGGAGCTGACCGGCAGCTACCTGACCTATCCGGCGTTCTATATCGGCGCGCTGCTGGTCTCGATCCTGCCCAGCTACCTGAAGAACCAGAAGAACCCGAACTACCTCAGCCTCGGTGCATCCGGGGCGGTGTCGGCGGTGCTGTTCGCCTTCATCCTGATCAAGCCGTGGTCGATCATCCTGGTGTTCTTCATCCCGGCGCCGGCCATCATCTACGCCGCGTTCTACGTCGGCTACAGCATCTGGATGGACAAGCGCGGTGGTGATCGCATCAACCACAGCGCACACCTGGCCGGTGCGGCGTTTGGCGTGATCTTCATGCTGGCCATGCAGCCGAGCATCTTCAACCACTTCCTGCGTGAACTCTCCAACCCGACCTTCCGCCTCGGCGGCGGTTGAGGGTGGGAACGGGGGCGGATCGGCAGCGATCCGCCCCGGCCGGTTCAGGCCGTGGTCTGCTGCCCGTAGGTGTCCAGCAGGCGGGCGAACACTTCCTCGCCGATGCGCTGGAAATCCTGGTCTTCGGTCTGCCCTTCCACTGCCAGCTGCAGCAGGCCCTCCAGCAGGGCACGGTCGGTATCGGAATGGGGATCGCTGGGGTGCATCGGGGCCTCCGCGGTGATGCGCATGGTCTACGGTCGCAAGGGCCGTGCCAGCCTGGCCGTACCCCTCCACAGGCGATAGCGGCCGCCCGCCCTCCAGCTTGAGGGTCGAAAACTGACGTGAATGGACCGCACTTGCCCCTGTTCAGGCTTCACGCGATCATGGCGCCCGGCTGCGCACCATCCACGCAGTCGCCGCAGGAGACAGTTCCATGGCTTCGGTCACGCCCCCCGGTCTGGCCTACGAGGTCGAACACGACCTGGCCAGCCATCGCTTCACCGCCCGTGTCCGAGGACAACTGGCGGTGCTTGATTACCAGATCAAGCGCAGGCGCATGGTCATCACCCACACCGAAGTGCCCGAGCCGATTGCCGGCCGCGGCATTGCCGGTGAGCTGACCCGCGTCGCGCTGCGTTTCGCCCGCGAGCAGAAATACAAGGTGGTGCCGGCGTGTTCGTATGCCGAGGCCTTCCTGCAGCGGCACGAGGAGTATCACGACCTGCTCGTCGGCTGATGCCGGCGGGCCACGCTTCAGCCATGGCAGGCGATGATGTACAAACATGAACAGGGGATCCCGATGAAGATTGGAAACAACCGGCCATTGCGCGGCAGCGTGCTGGCCGGCGTGGTGGGCGTGCTGTTGCTGGCCGGTTGCCAGCGTGAGAGCGAGCCGGCACCGGCGACCGACGCGGCCCCCGCCGCCGAGGCCCCGGTCGCGGGCGAGACACCCGCCACGGAAGCGCCGCTGGATCTGCGCGACGTGATCGAGAACAACGAGCGCGAAGTGGTGGGCATCAGCTACCCGGCCGGCATCGACCGTTATCCGGGCCTGGCACGCGCGCTGCAGGACTATGCGACCAGCGCCCGCAGCGACCTGCAGCAGGCACTGGACGGGCTCGGCAACGACAAGCCGACCATGCCCTACGAGCTGTCGCTGAGCTTCGAGAAGCTGCTGGAGACCCCGCAGCTGGTGGTGGTCAGTGCCGATGGCAGCCGCTATACCGGAGGCGCCCACGGTGAGCCACTGGTGGCACGCTTCGTGTGGCTGCCGCAGCACCAGCAGATGCTCAGCGCCGAAAAGCTGGTGGCCGATGCCAAGGGCTGGAAGGCGATCAGCGATTTCGTCGCCGACCAGCTGCGCGAGCGCGTGGCCACCCGCCTCAGCGGCGAGGACATGGACCCGGCCCAGCTGCAGGAATCGCTGCGCAACGCATCGCGCATGATTGCCGACGGTACCGGCCCGCAGGCCGACAATTTCAGCCAGTTCCAGCCGCTGACCGACGACAAGGGGCAGATCACCGCGCTGCGCTTTGTTTTCCCGCCCTACCAGGTGGGTCCATACTCGGACGGCACGCAGACCGCCGATGTACCGGCGGCGGTGCTGTTGCCGCACGTGGCCAAGGACTACGTGGAGCTGTTCGCACGCGGTTGACCGCAGTCGAGGAGGTGGCGTGGATACAGGGTTGCAGGAGCGGGTCGCCGGCCTGCTGCAGGAAGCCGGGGTCCGCATCGGCGGCACCCAGCCACAGGACATCCAGGTGCATGATCCGCGCTTCTTCGCGCGGGTCATGGCGCACGGCTCGCTCGGCCTCGGCGAGAGCTACATGGACGGCTGGTGGGATGCCAACGTCCTGGACGACTTCCTCGTCCATCTGATGCAGGCGCACCTGGACGAACGGGTGCATGGCTGGCGCGAAGTGGCCGATGCGCTGAAGGCGCGCCTGTTCAACCTGCAGGCCGGGCAGGGCAGCTACGAGGTCGGCCGCCGCCATTACGACCTCGGCAATGACCTGTACCAGGCCATGCTCGGAACGCGCCTGGTCTACAGCTGCGGCTACTGGCGCACTGCCGATGATCTTGACGCCGCGCAGGAGGCCAAGCTCGACCTGGTCTGCCGCAAGCTGGGCCTGCGTCCGGGCCAGCGCGTGCTGGACATCGGCTGCGGTTGGGGCGAGGCACTGAAGTTCGCTGCCGAGCGCTACGGTGTCAGCGGCGTCGGCGTGACCATCTCCAGGGAGCAGGCCGAGTTCGCCCGTGAGTTGTGCGCCGGGCTGCCGATCGAAATCCGCCTGCAGGACTACCGCGAACTGGACGAGCCGTTCGATGCGATCTTCTCGATCGGCATGTTCGAGCACGTCGGTGACAAGAACTATTCCAGTTTCTTCGAGGTGGCCAGGCGCTGCCTGTCGCCACGCGGGTTGCTGTTGCTGCATACCATCGGCACCAACATCTCGCGGCATCGAACCGATCCATGGATCGCGCGCTACATCTTCCCGAACTCGATGCTGCCGTCGGCGGTGCAGATCAGCAAGGCATTCGAAGGACGCTTCGTGCTGGAGGACTGGCACAACTTCGGCACCGATTACGACCTGACCCTGCAGGCGTGGCGGCGCAACGTGGAAGCGGCCTGGCCGCGACTGGATGCGCGCTATGACGAGCACTTCCGGCGCATGTGGCGTTTCTATCTGGCCGGGTCGATGGCGACTTTCCGCTGTCGGCACGCGCAGCTGTGGCAGCTGGTGCTGTCGCCGGAAGGCGTGCCGGGCGGGTACGTCGCGCCGCGATGACTGCCAGTAGATCCACGCCAGGCGTGTATGGACGATGCCGGGGTTCATGGCCCGGAAGGATCGTGCCGACCAACGATCGGCCCCCACCCGTAGATCCATGCCATGCGTGGATGGCGCATGAAAAAACCGCCCGGTCTCCCGGGCGGTTTTCGTTTCACGCTAGCGCACGGGCGATCAGTTGCCGGCGCCGGTCAGGCCACGCTTTTCCAGCAGCGGTTCGATCTGCGGCTCGTGGCCGGCGAAATCGCGGAACAGCTGCATCGCGTCGACACTGCCGCCCTTGGACAGCAGCGTGGCGCGGAAGTGGTCGCCGTTCTTGCGGCTGAGGCCGCCGTTGTCCTTGAACCACTTCTGGGTGTTGGCATCGAGCACTTCCGACCAGATGTAGGCGTAGTAGCCGGCCGAGTAGCCACCCATGATGTGGCTGAAGTACGGGGTCTTGTAGCGCGGCGGAACCGGCGCGTAGTAGATGCCGTCCTTCTCCAGCGCAGCGCGCTCGAAGGCCATCACGTCCTTGGCGGCCGGCACCTGGTCGGCGCCGATCTGGTGCCAGCGCTGGTCAAGCATTGCCGCACCCAGGTACTCGGTGGTGGCAAAGCCCTGGTTGAACTTGGCCGCAGCCAGCACCTTGTCCAGCAGTGCCTGCGGCATCGCCGAACCGTTCTGGTAGTGCTTGGCGTAGTTCTTCAGGATGGCCGGGTTGTCCGACCACATCTCGTTGACCTGCGAGGGGAACTCGACGAAGTCGCGCGGTACCGAGGTGCCCGAGAAGTACGGGTACTTCACGTTGGAGAACATGCCGTGCAGCGCGTGGCCGAACTCGTGGAAGGTGGTGTTCACCTCATCCCAGGTCAGCAGGGTCGGCTGGCCGGCCGGCGGCTTCGGGATGTTCAGGTGGTTGGCCACCACCGGCTTGAAACCGGTCAGCTTGGACTGCGAAACGTAGGAGTTCATCCACGCACCGCCACGCTTGGAGGCGCGCGCATACGGATCGAAGATGAAGATCGCCAGCTGGCTGCCATCGGCGTCGAACACGTCGTAGACGGTCACGTCATCGTGGTAGACCGGCAGGTCGGTACGCTGCTTGAAGGTCAGGCCGAATTCCTGGCCGGCAGCATAGAACACGCCGTTTTCCAGCACGTTCTTCATTTCGAAGTACGGCTTCAGCTGCGATTCGTCGAAGTTGTACTTGGCCTGGCGCACCTTCTCGCTGTAGAAGGCCCAGTCCCACGGTTCGAGGGCGAAGGTCTTCTTGCCGGCGGCCTTCTGTTCCTGGTCGATCATCGCCTGCAGGTCGGCCGCTTCGCGCTTGGCGTTGGCCACGGCAGCCGGGGCCAGCTTGCCCAGCATCGCGTTGACCGCTTCGGGGGTCTTGGCGGTCTGGTTGGTCAGGTTGTAAGCGGCGAAGTTCGCAAAGCCCATCAGCTTGGCCTTGTCGGCACGCAGCTGCATGATGCGCGAGACCAGTGCGGTGTTGTCGAACTCGCCACCGCGGCTGCCACGGCTGACCGAGGCTTCGTAGATCTTCTGGCGCAGGGCGCGGTTGGCCAGGTTGGTCAGCGGCGGCTGGCCGGTGGTGTTGAGCAGGGTGATCACGTACTTGCCTTCCAGGCCACGGGCCTTGGCGGCTTCGGCGGCGGCAGCGATCTGCTCCTTGGACAGGCCGGCCAGCTCCTTGACGTCGTCGACGGTGATCGCCGAAGCGTTCACTTCCGACTGCACGTTCTGGCTGAACTTGGTGCCCAGGTTGGCCAGCTCGGCGTTCATCTCCTTCAGCGTGGCCTTGTCGGCCTCGGACAGCTTGGCGCCGGCACGCACGTAGTTGTCGTAGTACTTCTCGACCAGGCGCACGCCTTCGGCGTCCAGGCCCAGCTGGCTGCGGGTGTCATACAGTGCCTGGATGCGCGCGAACAGCTTGCCGTTCAGCGCGATCGCATCGCTGTGCGCGGCGAACTTGGCCGAGTAGTCGGCCTGCAGCTTCTTGCGGGTGTCGTTGGTGTCGGCGCCGACCAGGCTGAAGAACACGGTGGTCGCGCGGTCGAGGATGTCACCGCTCTTTTCCAGGGCGATGATGGTGTTGTCGAAGGTCGGCTTGGCCTTGTTGTTGGCGATCGCCTCCACTTCCTTCAGCTGCTGCGCCATGCCGGCGTCGAAGGCCGGGGCGAAGTCGCTGTCCTTGATCCTGTCGAACTGCGGGAAGTGCAGCGGCAGCGGGCTATCGGCGAAGAACGGATTGGCCTGCTGGGCGGTGGTGCTGGCGGCCGCGGTGGCGGCGCCGGCCGAGTAAGCGGGCAGGGCAAGGCCGAGGGTCATGGCCACGGCAAGGGCAAGGCGAGTGGTCAAGGTAATAGCTCCGGTAAGGCAAACAAGGGCCCGAGGGTAACCCGGCCGGCCGCACCCGCACTTGTGTCAAAAGGCATGTTGCCGGGGCCGCGCGCGGGTACCATGCAATCACCGCCACGGCCCGCCGTCATGACCACCACCTACGATTTCAGCTTCCGTGACCTCGATGGCCAGCCGCAGGCGCTGGCGCAGTTCCAGGGCCGTCCGCTGCTGCTGGTCAACGTCGCCAGCCGTTGCGGTTTCACCCCGCAGTACACCGGGCTGGAGCAGCTGTGGCAGGACTACCGCGAGCGCGGCCTGGTGGTGATCGGCTTTCCGTGCAACCAGTTCGGCGCGCAGGAGCCGGGTGATGCCGCGCAGATCCGCCAGTTCTGTTCGCTGGACTATCCGGTCAGCTTCCCCTTGTCGGAGAAGATCGAGGTCAACGGCAGCGGCGCCGATCCCCTGTGGGCATGGCTGTCACGCGAGAAGCGCGGCCTGCTGGGCATTGCCCGCATCAAATGGAACTTCAGCAAGTTCCTGGTCGATCGCAAGGGAAGGGTGGTGTCGCGGCATGCTCCGACCACCACGCCGGAGCAGCTGCGCAGCGCAATCGAAGCACTGCTGTGAAGGGTGGTAGTGCCGGCCGCTGGCCGGCAATCCCGTAGCGCACGGAGAGCCGGCCAGCGGCCGGCACCACCGTTACAGATTATTTCTCGACGAAGGCGCGTTCGAATACGTAGTGGCCCGGTTGGCCGATACGCGGCGAAACCTGGAAGCCACGGGCATCGAGCACGCTGCGCAGGTCGGCCAGCATCTGCGGGCTGCCGCAGATCATCGCGCGGTCGTTCTCCGGGCTCAGTTCCGGCAGGCCGAAGGTGCGCTGCATCTCGCCGCTTTCCATCAGCGAGGTAAGGCGGCCCTGGTTGGCGAACGGCTCGCGGGTGACGGCCGGGTAGTACAGCAGCTTGTCGCCGATCATCTCGCCCAGGAACTCGTGCTCACGCAGTTCCTTCTCGAAATAATCGCGGTAGGCCAGATCCTTTTCGTAGCGCACGCCATGGCACAGGATCACCTTCTCGAAGCGCTCGTAGGTCTCCGGGTCCTTGATCACCGACAGCCACGGTGCCATGCCGGTGCCGGTGCCCAGCAGGTACAGGTTCTTGCCGGGGTGCAGGTCGCTGATCAGCAGGGTGCCGGTAGGCTTCTTGCCGACCAGCACCTTGTCGCCCGGCTTGATGTGCTGCAGACGCGAGGTCAGCGGGCCGTCCTGCACCTTGATGCTGAAGAACTCCAGGTGCTCTTCCCAGTTGGCGCTGGCGATGGAATAGGCGCGCAGCAGCGGCCGCGCCTCGGTTTCCAGGCCGATCATCACGAACTGGCCGTTCTCGAAGCGGAAACCGCTGTCGCGGGTGAGGGTGAAGCTGAAGTAGGCATCGGTCCAGTGACGGACCTCAAGCACCGTTTCGGCGCCAAAAGCGGAGGACATGGGCGTATCTATCGGAAGTCGTCGGGGGTGATTCTATCTCAAATGAGACAGGTTCTCATTAGGCGGAACGAGAGGCGTTCTCAGCGGTAGCCGGCCGCCTGCAGCTCGAACAGCTCGGCATAGCGGCCGCCCTGCGCCATCAGCTGCTCGTGGGTGCCGCTGGCCTCGATCCGGCCGTCGGCCAGCACCAGGATGCGATCGGCCATGCGTACCGAGGAGAAACGGTGGGAAATCAGCACGGCAGTGCGATTATCCGCCAGTTCCCTGAACCGCTGGAACACTTCGAACTCGCTGCGTGCGTCCAGCGCTGCCGTTGGCTCATCCAGGATCATCACCTGCGCATTGCGCATCCACGCGCGGGCAATGGCGATCTTCTGCCATTGGCCACCGGACAGGTCCACACCCTGCTTGAAGCGGCGGCCGATCAGCTGGTCGTAGCCGCCGGGCAGTTCCTCGATCACTTCCTCGGCCATGCCACGGCGCGCGGCGTCGGCGATGCGTGCCCGATCGTCCATGGCCTCGACCTGGCCGACGCCGATGTTCTCGCCGGCGCTGAGGTTGTAGCGCACGAAGTCCTGGAAGATCACCCCGAGATTGGCGCGCAGGTCGTCCAGGTCGTAGTCGCGCAGGTCGCGGCCATCGAGCAGGATGCGGCCCTCGTCCGGTTCGTACAGCCGCGCCAGCAGCTTGACCAGGGTGGTCTTGCCGGCGCCGTTCTCGCCGACCAGGGCCAGTACCTCGCCAGCCTGCAGCTGGAAATCCAGGTGGCGTACCGCCCATTGCTCGGCATCCGGGTAGCGGAAGCCGACGTTCTCGAACACGAACCCCTGGCGGATCGGCTGCGGCACGCGCACTGCGCCTTCGCGCGAGTGGATCTCCGGCTGGATCTGGAAGAACGAGAACAGGTCATCCAGGTACAGCGCCTGGCTGGCTACCTGCGAGAACCCGATCAGCAGGCCTTCCAGCAGCTGGCGCAGGCGCAGGAAGCTGCCGGCGAGGAAGGTCAGGTCGCCGATGGAGAAGTCGCCACGCACCGTGCGCCAGGCGATGTAGGCGTAGGCGGTGTAGTAGCCCAGCGTGCCCAGTGCGGCCAGCAGCGTGCCCCAGAACGCGCGGCGCCGGGCGAGCGCCCGGTTGGCCTGGAACAGCGCCACCGACAGGCGCCGATAGCGTTCCACCAGGAAGCGGTGCAGGTTGTAGATCTTCACTTCCTTGGCCGTTTCCACACTGGCCCCAAGCTGGCGCAGGTAGTCGAGCTGGCGGCGCTCGGGCGTCCATTGGAAGTTCAAGCTGTAGCCGGCCGCGTTGAAGTGCGATTCGCCGATGAAGGCCGGCACCAGCGCCAGCGCCAGCAGCAGGATCAGCCACGGCGCGTAGACCAACAGGCCGATGGCCAGGCTGGCCACGGTGATCGCATCCTGCACCTGGCCGAACAGCTGGCTCATCAGATTCATCCGGCCCATGGTCTGGCGCCGCGCGCGGTCCAGCTTGTCCTGCAGATCCGGGTCCTCGAAGTCCTCCAGGTCCAGGGTCGCGGCGTGTTCCATCAGCCGGATGCTGGTGACGTTGGCGAACAGTTCCGACAGCAGGGCATCGGCATAGCTGACCAGGCGGCCGAGCAGGTCCGAGGCGATGGCCAGGCCGAATTCCAGTGCCAGCAGGCCCAGCAGTGGGTTGAGCATGCCGCTGGCCAGCGCCTCGCCCAGCGGTGGGAAGCCGGCATCGTGCTGGCTCAGGTGCAGGGCGCTGTCGATGATCAGCTTGCCGACATACAGCATCGCCACCGGCAGCAGTGCACGGATCAGGCGCAGGCCGAGGCTGGCCAGCGTGAGCGCGGGGCTGGTCTGCCAGACCATGCGCAGGAACGGTGGCAGGTTGCGCATCGCCTTGAAGCGCTGTCGCAGGCTGGGTTTCTTCGCGGCGGCGGCGCCAGCGGTGGGGGTGGCAGGCATGCGCGTATTGTGCGCGCCTGATGCGTGCAGAGGGGGTCAGTGCAGCCGTGTGGCCGCGCCGGGGTCAGAACCCTTTGCGTCGCAAAGGGCTCTGACCCTCCCGCATCCACGCATGATGTGGATTTACCGTGTCGACCAAGGTCGACACCTACCAACAGCAGCAGGAAATCTGTCGAAGGCGGGGTGGGTCAGGTCGCAGGGGCGTGAGCCGCATGGATGCGGCGACCGAGCTTACATGGACGTACTTGCAGCGGCCCCTGTGGCCTGATCCACCCCGTCATTCCTCGGGAAACCAGCTTTTGACGCTGCTCTGGCTGTTGCCTCTGCCGGTGCCGGGCGCAGCCCGGCCAGCAGAACTCCCTGTTACGGCAGCGGCGGCAGCAGACCCGCGCCCAGCCGGTTCCAGGCATTGATCACCGCGATCCCCATGCTCAGGTCGCTGATGCCCTTCTCATCGAAGTGCGGTGCCAGCGCATCGAACGCCGCCTGCGATGGCGCCCCATCGGTCAACCGGGTCAGCGCCTCGGCCCAGCCCAGCGCGGCACGCTCGCGGGCATCGAAGAAGCGGCTTTCGTGCCACGCCGGCAGGGTATCGAGCTTGCGCGGCTCGATGCCGCCCTTGCGCAGCGCAGTGCCGTGCATGTCCATGCAGTAGCCGCAGCCGTTGAGCTGCGACACGCGCAGGAACAGCAGTTCCATCAGGGTCGGATCGATCGAGCTTTCATGCACCGCCTTGCTGGTGGCCAGCAGGCCCTTGAAGGCTTCGGCGGCCAGGCGGGTGTAAGGGACGCGGGGAGAGGCGTGGTCGGACATCGTGGGCTCCATGGCGGCCACGATGGCCGCCTTTCATTACAAGGACGCCGCGGCGTCCCCGTGCGTGACAACCCCTGGCAGCTTTTCCGGATTCAGCACGCTGTACACCTGGGCGATGCGGCCGTCGACCACTTCGATGGTGGTGACCGAATGCAGGCGGTCACCGATGAAGCGCAGGATCGCCGGTTCGCCGTTGACGTAGCCCAGCCGTGCCGGATGTGCCGCGCCGCGGCGGGCGATGGCCCAGAACAGGCGGCCGATGCGTTCGGCGCCCAGCAGCGGGCGCACCGCTGCGGTGACCACGCCGCCGCCGTCGGAAACCAGCAGTGCGTTGGCGTGCAGCAGGGCCTGGATCGCCTCGCTGTCGCCGCGCTGGGAGGCGTCCATGAAGCGCGCCAGCAGCTGCCGGTGCTGGCTGGGGTCGGCATTGAAGCGCGGTCGCCCGGCCTGCAGGCGTTGCCTCGCGCGGTGCACCAGCTGCCGGCAGTTGGCCTCGCTGTGGCCGATCAGGTCGGCGATCTCGCGGTAATCGTGATCGAAGGCCTCCTTCAGCAGGAACGCAGCGCGCTCCTCGGGGCCGAGCTGCTCGAGCAGGGTCAGGAAGGCCACCGAAACATCATCGGCAAACGCACGCAGCTGGGCCGGGCCGGGCGCCGGGTCCGGCTCCAGCGTGACCGCCAGCGGTTCAGCCAGCCACGGCCCGACGTAGTGCACGCGCTCGCGCTTGGCCGCGCGCAGCCGGTCCAGGCCGAGCCGGGTGGTGGCGGTGACCAGCCAGGCCTCGGCGTCGCGGACGCTGGCCGGGTCGGCGCCCGACCAGCGCAGCCAGGCGTCCTGGACCACATCCTCGGCGTCGGCGCGGCTGCCGAGCAGGCGGTAGGCCAGGGCCATCAGGCGCGGACGGTGGGTCTGGAAGGCGGTTTCGGCGTTCATATGGGCAAGGACGCCGCGGCGGTCAGGGACGTGACACGAATGTACAACGGCACCCCCGGTGGCAGAGGGGGTAAAATGGGCGGATTACCCCCGCCAGCCTCCAGCAAGCGAGCAAGTCGTGACATCGATCAAGCAGGAAGACCTCATCCAGTCCATCGCCGACGCGCTGCAGTACATCTCGTACTACCACCCGGTCGACTACATCAAGAACCTTGCCGCCGCCTACGAGCGCGAGGAGTCGCCGGCCGCGAAGGAGGCGATGGCCCAGATCCTGATCAATTCGCGGATGTGCGCCGAAGGCCACCGTCCGATCTGCCAGGACACCGGTATCGTCACCGTGTTCCTGGAAATCGGCATGGACGTGCGCTGGGACGACGCCACCATGGGCGTGGAAGACATGGCCAATGAAGGCGTGCGCCGCGCCTACATGCACCCGGACAACAAGCTGCGCGCCTCGGTGCTGGCTGATCCGGCCGGCAAGCGCATCAACACCAAGGACAACACCCCGGGCGTGGTCAACGTCAAGGTGGTGCCGGGCAACACGGTCGACGTGATCGTCGCCGCCAAGGGCGGTGGTTCGGAAGCCAAGACCAAGTTCGCCATGCTCAACCCGTCCGACTCCATCGTCGACTGGGTGCTGAAGACCGTGCCGACCATGGGCGCCGGCTGGTGCCCGCCGGGCATGCTGGGCATCGGCATCGGTGGCACCGCTGAAAAGGCGATGCTGCTGGCCAAGGAAGCACTGATGGAGCCGATCGACATCACCGAGCTGCAGGCCCGGGGTGCGTCCAACCGCATCGAAGAGCTGCGCCTGGAGCTGTACGAGAAGGTCAACGCGCTGGGCATCGGCGCACAGGGCCTGGGTGGCCTGACCACCGTGCTCGACATCAAGATCAACGATTACCCGACCCACGCGGCCAACCTGCCGGTGGCGATGATCCCGAACTGCGCGGCCACCCGCCATGCGCACTTCACCCTGGACGGCAGCGGCCCGGTGATGCTGGACCCGCCGTCGCTGGAAGACTGGCCGAAGCTGACTTATGACGCGTCCAAGGGCACCCGCGTGGACCTGGACACGATCACGCCGGAAGACGTGGCCAGCTGGAAGCCGGGCCAGACCCTGCTGCTCAACGGCAAGCTGCTGACCGGCCGCGACGCCGCGCACAAGCGCATGGTCGACATGCTCAACAAGGGCGAGCAGCTGCCGGTCGACCTGAAGGGCCGCTTCATCTACTACGTCGGTCCGGTCGATCCGGTGCGCGACGAAGTGGTAGGCCCGGCCGGCCCGACCACCGCCACCCGCATGGACAAGTTCACCCGCCAGGTGCTGGAGCAGACCGGCCTGCTGGGCATGGTCGGCAAGGCCGAGCGCGGCCCGGCCGCGATCGAAGCGATCCGTGACAACAAGTCGGCCTACCTGATGGCCGTCGGTGGTTCGGCCTACCTGGTGTCCAAGGCGATCAAGGCGGCCAAGGTGGTCGGCTTCGCCGACCTGGGCATGGAAGCGATCTACGAGTTCACCGTGCAGGACATGCCGGTGACCGTCGCCGTCGATTCCACCGGCGAGTCGGTGCACAAGACCGGCCCGCGCGAGTGGCAGGCCCGCATCGGCAAGATTCCGGTGGTGGTGGAGTAAGCCTCCCGTTCCAGTCTGGACAACGGCGCCCTTGTGGCGCCGTTGTTGCATGCAGCCTGCCCGTGGATGGCCTGCTCTGTTAACGTGCTGTCTGATGCATTGGAAGGGAGTCCATCGTGCTGCAGTGTTCGCGTGTTTTCGTCTTGCTGATCGCTGCGCTGGCGTGCAGTGCCTGTGGTCCGCGTTACTTCGTCGAGCCGCCAACCCATGAAGCTGGGAGGATCTGCGCGTCGGTCTGCGAGAGCCAGAAGGCAACGTGCGACTTCCACAACCGCGCCCGTGCCGAGTCGGACCAGCGGAGCTGCGAAAGCGAGAAGAGCCGGGTCATCAGCCGTTGCAGTGGTATCGCCGACGACAAGCAGCGGCACAACTGCGAAGGGGGCAACGGTGCCGGCAACTACTGCGGTTCCCCGGCACTTCCTTCATGCAATGCTCCGTACGCCCAGTGCCTGCTCTCCTGTGGCGGCACCGTGAATGAAGTCCGCACCGACACCGGTGTTCCCGTGTACTGAGCGGGGCGCGCATCGATGCCTGCACGAGCAACCGTGGTCTGCCAGGGTCGGCCTGCCCCTGCACTGGATGTGCCCATGCGCCTGCATCGATCCGTAGCGGCTGTGTTCCTGCTGGTCCTGGCCGGCTGCAGCACAGCGCCATCCTATGAAGGTGCGGATTTCTCCGCCTCCGCGCAGTGCCGCATGCAGTGCCAGGCCAGCTATCGCAGTTGCATGGCGCAGGACAGGACCGGCAACAGTGCGTTCAGCTGCGAACAGCAGGTGGTACCCGCGCCGGACAAGCGCTGCAAGGACGTCGCCAACCCTGAACTGCGCCGTGCCTGCGAGCTGAAGGCGCACGACTGTACGATGCGCGCGCCGATGATGTCCTGTGGTGAACAGCGGGATACCTGCATGAGCAGCTGCGGCTGAGCAACGGCCCGCGCAGGGGCGCATAATCGGCCGATCCAACCGCACAGGATCCGCCGCATGGGCACCACGCTGTATGGTTCGACCAGTACCGCCGCGCTGGTCGTGCACTGGCTGTTGATCGAGCTGGGCATCGAGCACGAACTGGTGCTGCTGGATTTCGACGCGCGCGAGCACAAGGCGGCGGACTACCTGGCGCTGAATCCGGCCGGTGTGGTGCCGACGCTGATGATTGATGGCCTGATACTGACCGAGGCGGCGGCGATCGCGCTGTACCTGGCTGACCGCCATCCGGACGCCGGCCTGCTGCCTGCGGTGGGTACGCCCCAGCGCGGCGACGCCTACCGCTGGATGTTCTGGTGCGCCAATACGCTGCAGCCGGCCTATCGGGCCTGGTTCTATCCGCACGAAGTGGCCGGCGAGGCCCATGTGCGGGCCAGCCGCGAGATGGCACGGCTGCGCCTGGAAGCGGCCTGGCAGCAGGTGGCCACGCACCTGCAGGGGCACGGTCCCTATCTGTTGGGGGCAACGCCTTGCGTGGTCGACTACATGCTGGTGATGCTGATGCGCTGGTCGCGCAACATGCCCACGCCCAGTGACACCTGGCCGACGCTCAAGGCGCACGCCACCTCGATGAAGACGCGTCCGGCGTTCGCCGAAGTCTATCGCCGCGAAGGCATCACCGACTGGCTGTAACCGAAAAAGGGGACGGAGGGAATTAAGTCGCTTGTGCACAAACGACTTAATTCCCTCCGTCCCCTTTTTCGGGTTACAGGATCTGCAGCACCGTTTCCGGAGGGCGGCACAGCCGCGTGCCCTTGGGCGTGCGCACCACCGGCCGGTTGATCAACCGCGGGTGCTCGGCCATTGCAGCGAGCAGGGTGGCATCGTCGGCTTGTTCCAGGCCGAGTTCGGCGAACTGCGCTTCCTTGCTGCGCACCAGTTCACGCGCGCTCAATCCGGAATCGGCCAGCACCTCGCGCAGCGCGGCCACATCGGGCGGATTGCCCAGGTACTCGACCACCACCGGGTCGAAGCCGGCATCGCGGATCAGCTTCAATGCGCCGCGTGAATTACTGCAGGCCGGGTTGTGCCAGATCGTCACGTCCATCAGAACCACTCCAGCAGGGACACGCCCACGCCGACATAGGTGGCCTTGTGGTTGTAGTCGATCAGGCTTTCGCCGTAGCCATCGAAGATCTGCACATGACCGCGCAGCAGGTTGCTGATCGGGAAGCCGTAATCCAGCTGCAGCGCGCCATGCGAGCGGCTGCCGGTGCGCAGCGAATGGCGCGCCATCAGCGCGACCTCGTGGCCGTTGCGGTTCCAGATCAGGGTCGCGTCGCCGCGGCCCATGTAGTCCTCGATGTCCGGGTTGTTGTCGTCGCTGCGGGTCTCCGGAATGCGGTACCACGGGCGCAGCACCAGTGCCCAGTTCTCGCGGTCCAGGCCGATGTTCAGCATCACCCGGTTCCAGCTGCGTGACAGCGGATCGGCGCGGCCGTTGGACTGGTGGTTCAGCGCGATGCCGGTCATGCGCCCGCGCCAGCCACCGATCGAATAGCCGTTGCGGAACACCATCATCACTTCGGGTTCGTAGTTGGTTTCGCGGAACGGGCGCGAATCCTCGCCGTTGTACGCCTGCCAGCGCGAGCTCTGGGTATAGCCGGCCCAGATGTCGCCGTTGTCGCCGAACAGGTTCTCGGCAACCTTGGTCTTGAAGCTGATCTGGAACTTCAGTTCGGCACTGTCCAGCACCTGCGGCGTGGTGACCGTGTTGGCCGGGTTCGGCGAATGCGGCGTGGTGTTGCGGTCGCTGGTCCAGAACGCGGGCAGCAGGTACACCGGCTTGTAGGCCCGCAGCTGGAACGGGCCGAGCTTGGAGTCTTCGGCCAGCTCCCAGCGGCTGTCCAGCAGCGAGCCGCGGCCGGCGTTGGCCAGCGCACTGTCCGCTGCCGCCGGGCGGAACAGGTCGCTCACGCGTTCGCGCAGTTTCTCCTCGCCCTGGCTCACCCGCGCGGTCTGCCGCTCTTCGCGGCGCGCCTGCGCGGCGGCCTCTGCGGCAGCATCGGCAGCCGCGGTGGCCTGCGGGGTATGCGCGAACAGGCGGTCATAGCAGGCCAGGCGGGCCGCATCGGTGGTGATGGCCGCGCAGGCAGCGGGCGAGGTGTCGGTGCTGGGCACGAACTCCTGCGCCGCCAGCGGTGCACTGGCCAGGGCCAGCGCCAGCGGCGCAAGGCGGGGAAGCAGCGGGGGGAGGGTCATTCCAACAGGCCCTTCGGTGAATACGGGGATCGCACAGTGTGGCGGCTGCACCGGATCGCGGCCAGCCCCAACGATTTATGCACGGCCACCGCGTGCGCAGGGCGTGAAGGCAGCGCCGTCACAGGAACCAGGCGAAGGCGAACAGGCCCAGCATGGCGATCACCACCGCCAGCTTCAGCGCCAGGCCGAGCAGGATGCCGAGCCAGGTGGCGAGGCCGACTCTGGTCGAGCGTCCCAGCTCGCGGGTGTGCCAGTACTCGCCAAGCAGGGCACCGACCAGCGGCCCGGCGAACAGGCCGATGGGCATGAAGAACAGGCCGACGATGCTGCCGACGAAAGTGCCCCAGAGCGCCTTTCGGCTGGCCCCGACCCGCTGCGCACCGACCACGGTGGCCAGCACGTCCACCAGCAGCGAGAGCAGGGTCAGCACGCCCAGTACGACCAGGGTCGGCCAGCCGACATGGACGAAGCCATCAGCCCAGGCCGCCAGCAGCAGTCCGATGAACACCAGCGGGATGCCGGGAAGGGCTGGAAGGATGATTCCGGCGATGCCGACAAGGACAAAAATGACCGCTAGCAGATATAAGATGAATGAGAGTCCCATGCTGTCCCGTATGGTGGTCGATTTGGGGTTGACAGTGAAAGATTTTGCCAGTTGCTTTTTCGTTTTGGGCGGGTTAAGTTGCAGTCGCTGAGCTTGGCAAGGTCACCGTGGATCGTGGCCTGATGAAGCAAGATCTTCCCGATCCGCTGCATCGATGCACCTCGCTTCCCCCTTGCTTGTCAGCCGCCCAACAGGCGTTTCCAACAACAAGAGAGAGTCACCAGGGAGTTAGTGAGATGTCTGATCGCGAGACCGGTACCGTCAAGTGGTTCAACGATGCAAAGGGCTTCGGCTTCATCAGCCGTGAAAACGGCGAAGACGTGTTCGTGCACTTCCGCGCCATCCAGACCCAGGGCTTCAAGAGCCTGAAGGAAGGCCAGAAGGTCACCTTCACCGTCGTGCAGGGCCAGAAGGGCCTGCAGGCCGACGCCGTGCAGCCGACCTGATCGCGCTGTACAACGTCACATGAAAAAGGCCCGCGCAAGCGGGCCTTTTTCCTTGCCATCGGCCCGGGGCAGGTCAGCGCAGGATGACCTTGCCGTTGACCACGCGCACGTAGGTGTTCTCGCGGATGCCGCCGAGGTCACGCTGGTTGACCACGATAGTGCGGCCATCGTCCATGCGCACGCTGATGTCGTAGGTGTCGCTGGTGACGTTCTTCTGGATCTGGTTGCCGGCCAGCGCGCCACCCACTGCGCCTGCGGCAGCCGCGATGTTCTTGTTGCCGCGGCTGCCACCGGTGTGGTCGGAGATTTCGTGGCCGGCCACGGCACCGACGATGCCGCCGAGGATCGCGCCGGTGGCGCTGGGCGCGGTGCGGCCGGACTGCACGGTGTTGATGCGGGTGACGATGCCGCAGTCGGCGCAGCGGCCCTGGTTGTAGCCGCCGTTGTTGCCATAGCCGCCATTGTTGTAGCCATTGTTGTAACCACCGCCGCCGTAGCCGGGCGAGGTGGCACAGCCAGCCAGGGCGAGGGTAGCGATGGCGCTGGCGGCGATGAGCTGGATCTTCATGGGGCGTCTCCTGGCCGTGAAGGCGGGTGCGTTGGGTGGTACTGCGTCATGCAGCAGGGTGGACGAATCGTCCCCTTTCGAACGTGAACAAGGCGCCAACCGCGCGTGCATTGCCCGGCTGCAGGATGAATGCGCTCAGCGGAAGTCCTGGTGGCAGGCGCGGCAATCGGCCTGCAGCGTATCCACCACCCGGGCCAGGGCCGTGCAGTCGCTGGCCGGCGCAGCCAGCGCCGCGTTGAGATTGCCGCGCAGCCGGCTGGCGTGCTGCTGGAACTGCGCACTGTCCTTCAGCCCGGGAAAAGCCAGGTCCAGATCGTTGGACAGCAGGCGAATGGCCTGCAGCCGCGGCACGCTGTCGGCCAGGCTGCAGCGGTTCTGCTGCTGGGCCTGCTGCAGCAGCTGCGACTGCCGCTGCATGACCTGCATCAGGCTGTTCGGGAACGGGTCGCGGCGGGCCTGCAGGGCGCGTCCGACCATCACCGTTGCGATCAGGCCGATCAGCAGGCCCAGGCACAGTACGAACAGGTAGCGATGGGCGGTGCTCAGGCGACGGGGCGGGCTGGCGTTCATGGCGGGCTCTCCGGGCGTGCAACGGTGGGTTCGATGCCGGCGCGCTGCAGGCGCCGGCACCTGCACGTTAAAATAGCCCGATGAACGAACAGGTCAAACAACGCTTCGCCGGCATCGAACGGCTGTATGGCGTGGGTGCGCTCGAGCGCCTGCAGGGCAGCCGCGTGGCGGTGGTGGGCATGGGCGGTGTCGGCTCATGGGTGGTGGAGGCGCTGGCCCGTTCGGCGATCGGCCACCTGACCCTGATCGACGCCGATGACATCTGCGTGTCCAACACCAACCGGCAGCTGCCGGCGATGGAAGGCAACTATGGCCGCAACAAGGCCGAGGCGATGGCCGAGCGCTGCCGCGCGATCAATCCGGACATCGAAGCCGAGGCCGTGCAGGCCTTCCTGACCGTCTCCAACATGGCCGAACTGCTGGATCGTGGTTTCGATCTGGTGATCGACGCCTGCGACAGCTTCCGGGTCAAGGTCGAAACCATCGCCTGGTGCCGCCGCCGCAAGCTGCCGCTGCTGACGGTGGGCGCTGCCGGCGGCCGCACCGATCCGACCCTGGTGCGCATCCGTGATGTTTCGCGCACCGAGCACGATGCGATGCTGGCGCTGATCCGCAAGAAGCTGCGCAGCGAATTCAATTTCCCGAAGAATGCAAAGCGCTACTTCGGCGTGCCGGCGGTGTATTCATTGGAAAACGTGAAGTACCCGCAGGCCGATGGCAGCGTGTGCGGCATCCGCCCGAACCTGGGCGCCGATGCGGCACTGAAGCTGGACTGCGGCGCAGGCCTGGGCGCCGCGACGCACATCACCGGCGCGTTCGCCTTCGCCGCGGTCGGCAAGGCGCTGGAAATGCTGCTGGAACCGAAGAAGGTGAAGGCCGAAGTGGTCGAGGCCCATGCCGACGCGTGACGGTAGTGGCGGCCGCTGGCCGGCAGCGCCCGAATGATTGAATCAGTGCGGATGCCGGCCAGCGGCCGGCACCGTTAAATCGCCGGCAGCGCGAACAACCGCTGCGCATTTCCGGTGGTGGCCTGTGCCACCGCATCCAGTTCCATTCCACGCAACGCCGCCACATGGCGGGCGATGACGGCCAGCCGTGCCGGTTCGTTGCGCTGGCCGCGGATGCCGGCATCAGGCTGGTCCGGCGCATCGGTCTCCAGCAGCAGCTGCTCCAGCGGCATCTGACGGACCAGTCGCTGCAGGCGCTGCGCGCGATCGTAGGTCAGCGGGCCGCCCAGGCCCAGCAGGAAACCCTGCCTGTGCAGCTGCGCGGCCTGTTCCGGGCTGCCGGAAAAGCTGTGCACCACGCCGCGCAGGCCACCGATGCGGCGGATCGCGGCAATCACCGCGTCCACCGCGCGCCGCGCATGCACGATCACCGGAAGATCGAACTCGCGGGCCAGCTCCAGCTGGCCAATGAAATAGGCCTGCTGCGCCTCGGCATCCAGCCCCTCAACGAAGAAATCCAGGCCGCATTCGCCGATCGCGCAGGGGCGTTCGCGTTCGATCCACTCGCGCAGCAGCGGCAGGTGCCCGGGCTGGTGCTCGGCCAGGAACATCGGGTGCAGGCCGTAGGCCGGGTACAGCCCCGGCGCCTGCCGGCAGACCTCGCGCAGCGTTGGCCAGCTGGCGGCGGTCACCGCGGGCACGACCTGCTGGCGCACGCCCGCGGCCTGCGCACGATCGATCACCGCAGCGCGGTCATCGTCGAAGGCGCTGGCGTCCAGATGGCAGTGGCTGTCGACCAGCAGACTCAACGCTGTTCCAGCGGCGGCGGCGGGGTGGCGTTGCGGCTTTTCCAGTTGGCCAGCAGCAGCGTGCCGAAGCCCAGTACCAGCTCGTCGACGAACGGGATCGGGTCGGGAATGAACAAGGTCAGCACGAACAGGCCGGCCGTGAGCTTGAACAGGGTGGGGTAGCGCAGCCGGCGCGCCCATTGCAGTACCGGCAGCAGCATCGCGTTGGCCATGGCGGGAATCCTCGTGGGTAACATGCAAACGCTACCACGGGCCCAGCATTTCCCGATGCTGAATGGGTTACAGCAATGAGCAGGAAATGTGGAGATTCCGTTCAGGCAGCCCATGCTGCAATCTGGCCCGAGAACGTTGCGGATGGTCCGCAAGGAGCAGGTCATGAAAAGCACAACTACAACTGTCCTGGTCGCAGCGGGCGCGCTGCTGGTCGGTGGCATCGCCACCGCCGCCTTCATGAAGAGTGGCGACACGTCGCCCGATTCCATCAGCGCCGGAACCCCCAATGCCGAATCGCGCCTGGCCGATGGCAATGCCATTGACGACGGTGCGCGTGGTGACAAGCTAGACCCGTCGGCGCCGCGCGGCCTGGAGTACGCCGACGTGCTGAAGGTCGACCCGATCACCGAGAAGCAGAAGGCCTATGCCACCGTGATCGGTACCGATCCGGTCCGCGAGACCTCCACCACCCAGACCCCGCACGAAGTCTGCCAGGACGTGACCGTGCAGGAGCGCCTGCCGGAGCGTGACGGCAACGTCGGCGGTACCGTGGTCGGCGCGGTGGTTGGTGGCCTGCTCGGCAACCAGGTCGGCGGCGGCAACGGCAAGAAGGCCGCAACCGCGGCCGGCGCGGTGGCCGGTGGCTTCATCGGCAACCAGATCGACAAGCGCCACGTGGGTGGCCGCGTGGTCAACCGCACCGAGCGCCAGTGCCACACCGAGACTGCCACCTCCGAGTCGAGCCGCGTTACCGGTTACAACGTGACCTACCGCAACGAGGACGGCACCACCGGTACCATGCGCATGGCCAGCAAGCCGGGTAACCGCATTGCCATGGGCAACACCGATGTGGTCAAGGGCTACAACGTGACCTATCGCTATGACGGCGCCGAGAAGACCGTGCGCATGGACAACAAGCCGGCCAGCGATCGCCTGCCGGTGGTCGATGGCCAGCTGGTCACGCAGACCGCAGCCGCGGGTGCCACTGCCGCAGCCACGCGCCAGTAAGCCCAGGCGCAACATGCAGTAGGCAACGGGCCGGCGCCATGCCGGCCCGTTTCGTTTTTCGGGCCGGAATTCATCCCGTCGGGTCAGGGATCGACCATCATGGTCGCCCCTTCCCACGACATGGAGTCGGCATGAGCATCTTCGACCTGCGCCTGGAAACCGAGCGGCTGGTCCTGCGCCCCCTGCTGCGCGAGGATTACGAAGCCTACCTGGCGTTCTGCGCCGACGAGGAAACGATGCGAACCCTGGGCGGCGTGCAGCCGCCTTCTGTGGCCTGGCGCGGCTTCTGCAGCCTGGCCGGCGCCTGGCAGCTGTTCGGCTTCTCGATGTTCAGCGTGATCGAGAAATCGAGCGGCGAATGGATCGGGCGGATGGGGCCCTGGCAACCGCAGGACTGGCCCGGTACCGAGGTTGGCTGGGGCATCCGTCATGCCAGCTGGGGCCGGGGCTATGCGCCGGAAGCGGCAGTTGCGGCGATCGACTGGGCCTTCGATACGCTGGGCTGGGACGAGGTGATCCACACCATTGCCGAGAACAACGACAACTCGCGGGCGGTCGCGCGCAAGCTCGGCAGCACGCTGCTGCGCATGGGGGAGCTGCCGCCGCCGTACAACGACAAGCCGATGCAGATCTGGGGCCAGTCACGCGAGCAGTGGAGGAAGCGCGCGCGCTGAGCGTTGCCTGGTAGTGCCGGCCGCTGGCCGGCAATCGCTTGGATCCTGCTGCATCGAGGATGCCGGCCAGCGGCCGGCGCTACCGTGTGGGCATGCTGCACCCGCGCTTGGCAATCATCGGCGCGCTTGCCAGACTGCACGCAGCCGGCCGCCGGCCGGATCCGATGGAGCAGGCGATGGTGGAAGAGCGCGTCCCGTTGACGGTGCATGGCATGTCGGTCTCGGGCAATTGCCACAAGGTACGCCTGCTGCTGGAGCAGCTCGGCAGCCGCTACCGCTGGGTGGAAGTGGACAGTGCCCATGGCCAGACCCACACCGCTGAATTCCTTGCACTGAACCCGAATGCCAAGGTGCCGCTGATCGTCCGTGACGACGGCCGCGTGCTGACCGAGTCCAATGCGATCCTGTTCTGGCTGGCCGAAGGCACGCCGTACCTGCCCAGCGACGGCTGGGAGCGCGCGCAGGCGTTGAGCTGGATGTTCTTCGAGCAGTACACGCATGAGCCGTGCGTGGCGGTGGCGCGCTTCATCCGTGGCTGGACGGCCCCCGATTCGCCACGCCGCGCTGAACTGCCGAGGCTGCACGAGCGTGCCGCCACCGCACTGGCGGTGATGGAGCAGCACCTGCGCCAGGCCCCCTGGTTCACCGGCAGCGAGTACGGCATCGCCGACATCGCGCTGTTCGCCTACACCGACGTGGCAGGCGAGGGCGGCATCGACCTGGCGCCGTTCCCCGAGGTGCGCGCCTGGCTGCAGCGCGTGCGTGGGCAACCGCGCTTCCTGCCGATGCCGGCGGTGACCGCCGAGGTGCGTGCACGCTTCGACGCCGCGTGAGTTCCACAGGGTAGCGCCGGGCCACGCCCGGCGGAACGCAACAACGACACGGAGGGTGTTCGATGTTTGCTGTGGTTCCAGATCCGATTCCCGCGCGCATGCGCGTGCTCAACCGCGCCGACGTGTGCGACGCCAATTTCCTCGATGCGGTACGTGGCTGGCGCGGTACCCCACGCCAGCGGCCGGCACCGGATGCACCGATACTGCCTGGCAGCACGCTCACCGCCGCGGCCTTTGCCGACCTGTTCGACTCGCAGCTGGCCAGCCGCCAGCTGGACCTGATGGCACGCGTGCTGCGTGTGCAGAACAAGGTTTTCTACACCATCGGCTCCTCCGGCCATGAGGGCAACGCGCTGCTGGCACGCGCCAGCCGGCATACCGATCCGGCGTTCCTGCACTATCGTTCCGGCGCCTTCATGGCCGAGCGTTCGCGGCAGGTGCCGGGCATCGATCCGTTGCGTGATGCCGCGCTGTCCTTCGCCGCCAGCGCCGATGATCCGGCCAGCGGCGGGCGCCACAAGGTGTGGGGCAGCAAGCCGTTGTGGGTGCTGCCGCAGACCTCGACGATCGCCTCGCACCTGCCCAAGGCGCTGGGGACCGCGCTGGCCATCGAGAGTGGCAAGCGGCTGGGGCAGCCGCTGCCGATCCCGGCCGACAGCATCGTGCTGTGCTCGTTCGGTGATGCCTCGGCCAACCATGCCACGGCGCAGACCGCGTTCAACACGGCGATGTGGTCGGCCTACCAGAAGCTGCCGGCACCGGTCCTGTTCGTCTGCGAGGACAACGGGCTGGGCATCTCGGTGAAGACGCCGGACGGCTGGATTGCCGAGCGCTTCAGCCGCCAGCCCGGGCTGGATTATTTCTTCGCCGATGGCCTGGATCTGGCGGTCGGCCACGCCCAGGTGCAGGCCGCAGTGGAGCACTGCCGGCGTACCCGGCGGCCGACCTTCCTGCACCTGCGCACCACGCGCCTGATGGGCCATGCCGGCACCGATTTTGAAGTGGAATGGCGCGCGTTGCCGGAGCTGTGCGCGGCCGAGGCACAGGACCCGTTGCTGCGCTCGGCGCAGATCGCGATGGAGTCGGGCTGGATGGATGCCGCCGCCATCGAGGTGGCCTACGAGACCATGCGTGCGCGCTGCATGGCCGCCGCCGCCGAGGCCGAAGGCCGCCCGAAGCTGCAGTCGCTGCAGGACGTGATGGCGCCACTGGCGCCGTACACGCCGGCGGCGGTGCTGGCCGAGGCCCGGCGTGAGGTTGCCGACGAAGCGCGCGAGGCCCTGTACGGCGGTGCCGAGGCGCTGCCGGAGCGGCAGGCACCGCGGCATCTGGCGATCCAGATCAACCACGGCCTGCAGGAACTGCTGGCCAAGTACCCGCAGAGCCTGCTGTTCGGTGAGGACGTAGCGCAGAAAGGCGGGGTGTATACGGTCAGCAAGGACCTGCTGCGCCGGTTCGGCCCGCGCCGGGTGTTCAACACCCTGCTGGACGAGACCATGATCCTGGGCATGGCCCAGGGCCTGGCCAACATGGGCATGCTGCCGATCCCGGAAATCCAGTACCTGGCCTATCTGCACAACGCCATCGACCAGGTGCGCGGCGAAGCCTGCTCGCTGCAGTTCTTCTCCAACGACCAGTTCCGCAACCCGATGCTGGTGCGGGTGGCCGGGCTGGGCTACCAGAAGGGCTTCGGTGGCCATTTCCACAACGACAACTCGATCACCGCGCTGCGCGACATCCCCGGCCTGGTGGTCGGTTGCCCGTCGCGCGGCGACGATGCGGTGATGATGCTGCGCACGCTGGCCGCGCTGGCGCGGGTGGATGGGCGGGTGGCCGTGTTCCTTGAGCCGATCGCGCTGTACATGAGCAAGGACCTGCACGAAGCGGGCGATGGCCAGTGGTTGTTCGACTACCCGGCGCAGGGCCAGGCGCTGGTGCCGGGCGAGGGCCGGGTCTACGCCGCCGACGCCGGGGACCTGGTGGTCTTCACCTATGGCAACGGCGTGCCGATGGCGCTGCGTGCGGCGCGCGCGATCGAGCAGCAGCTGGGCTGGCAGGTGCGGGTGGTCGACCTGCGCTGGCTGGTGCCACTGGATGCCGCCTTCATCGCCACACAGGCCGCCAGTGCCCGGCGGGTGCTGGTGCTGGACGAGGGGCGGCACAGCGGCGGGGTGGGCGAGGGCGTGGTCACCGCGCTGGTCGAGGCCGGCTTCGGCCACCTGCCGCTGCGCCGGGTCTGCGGTGCCGATACCTATACCCCGCTGGCGGGGGCAGCAATGTTCGGGCTTCCAAGCGACAATGCAGTGATTGGCGCCGCCCTTGAACTGGCGCAGGAACCCTGATGCATGTGTGGATTGGCGGGAATGTTGTTGCCGGCGCCGGTGGCGTCGGCCGAGGTGCTGCAGGCGCAGGTGCTGGCCATGGGCGAGGCACTGCACCACCGCGGGCCGGATGATGGTGGCCGCTGGGTCGATGCCGGGGCCGGCATCGCGCTGGCGCACCGCCGCCTGAGCATTCTCGACCTGTCCCCGCTGGGCCACCAGCCGATGGCCTCGGCCGACGGTCGCTATGTGATGGCCTACAACGGCGAGGTCTACAACTTCGCCGCGCTGCGCGCCGAGCTGGAACCGCTGGGCCACGCCTTCCGCGGCCACTCCGACACCGAAGTCCTGCTGGCAGCGATCCTGCAGTGGGGCTTTGAAGACACCCTGCAGCGTTGCAACGGCATGTTCGCGATCGCCCTGTGGGACCGGCAGGAACAGTGCCTGTGGCTGGCCCGCGACCGTGTCGGCAAGAAGCCGCTGTACTACGGCTGGGCCGGCGACACGCTGGTGTTCGGTTCCGAACTGAAGGCGCTGTGGCAGCATCCGGCGTTCGACAACGACATCGACCGCGATGCGCTGACCCTGCTGCTGCGGCTGGACTACATCCCGGCGCCGCACAGCATCCACCAGCGCTGCTACAAGCTGATGCCGGGCCGACTGCTGCGGCTGGATGCAGCGACCGTGGCGGCCGGTGCGGCCGCGCACCGCCCGGAACAGGCGCAACGTCCTTTCTGGGATGCGCGCGCGCGCATGCAGGCGGCGTTGGCGGCGCCGTTCCAGGGTCGTATCGAAGAGGCCGAGGAACAGCTGGATGGCCTGCTTCGCGATGCGGTGGCGCTGCGCATGGTGGCCGACGTTCCGGTAGGCGTGTTCCTGTCCGGCGGCACCGATTCGTCGCTGGTGGCGGCGCTGATGCAGGCCCAGAGCGGGCAGCCGGTGCACAGCTTCAGCATCGGTTTCACCGGTTCGGGCCACGACGAGGCGCCGCTGGCCAGGGAGCTGGCGACGCACCTGGGCTGCGACCACACCGAGTTGTATGTCAGCGGTGCCGACGCGCTGGCGGTAGTGCCGCAGTTGCCGACGATGTTCGACGAGCCCTTCGCCGATGCCTCGCAGGTGCCGACCGCGCTGGTCGCGCGCCTGGCCCGGCAGGGCGTAACGGTGGCGCTGTCCGGTGACGGCGGCGATGAACTGTTCTTCGGCTACACCCGTTATGTGCGCGCGCTGCGCAACTGGCAGATGCTGGGCCGCGTGCCGGGGCCGCTGCGGCGCTGGATGGGCGCGCGTTCGCAGCAGCAGGGCGAGGCCTCGCGCACGGGCGGCCTGGCCGCACTGCTGGCCGAGTCCGGTGCGCGCGGTATCGGCGATGTGTACCGCAACCGCATCTCGCGCTGGCGCGACCCGGCCGCAGCGGTACCGGGGGCGCAGGCGGCGGGCAGCTTCTACGACCTGGCCGACCCGCTGCACGGCGCCGGCACGCCGGCCGACGCGATGATGCTGGCCGATTACGTGACCTACCTGCCGGATGACCTGCTGTGCAAGGTCGACCGCACCTCGATGGCGGTCAGCCTGGAAGCGCGCGCGCCGTTGCTGGACTGGCGCGTGGCCGAGTTCGCGTGGTCGCTGCCGCTGGGCTTCAAGCGCAGTGAAACCACCAGCAAGGTGCTGCTCAAGCGTGTTCTTGGCCGCTACGTGCCGCAGTCGATGGTGCACCGGCCCAAGCGCGGTTTCGGTGCGCCGGTCAGCGATTGGCTGAAGGGCGACCTGCGGCCGTGGGCCGAGGATCTGCTGCAGCCGGCTCGATTGGAACGCGAAGGCGTGCTGTCGGCGGCGGCGGTGCAGCCGCTGTGGCAGCAGTTCCTCGGCGGGCAGCGCAAGTGGCATACCCACCTGTGGAACGTGCTGATGTTCCAGGCCTGGCAGGCGCATTGGCGGCAGGTGCGGGCGGGCGTGACCGGCCGCTGATCTTCACCGGGGCGCACGGGGCCGGCGACTAGGCTGGGCGTCCCGCACCGTGAGGAGTATGTCCCGATGTCCATCCCCACCATCGCCGTGTTCGTCGGCAGCCTGCGCAAGGACTCCTGCAACCGCAAGCTGGCCCATGCGCTGGAGAAGATCGCCGGCCAGCGAGCACGCTTCCAGTACGTGCAGATCGGCGACCTGCCGCTGTATGACCAGGACTTCGATGGACACTATCCGCCGCAGGGCACGCGGCTGAAGGACCAGGTCCGCGCCGCCGACGCGGTGCTGTTCGTGACCCCGGAATACAACCGGTCGGTGCCGGGCGTGCTGAAGAACGCCATCGACATCGGCTCGCGACCGTATGGTGACAGTGCGTTTGCCGGCAAGCCGGCGGCGGTGATCGGCGCCTCCATCGGCCAGATCGGCACCGCCGTGGCCCAGCAGCACCTGCGCAACAGCCTGGCCTTCCTCGACATGCACGTGCTCGGCCAGCCCGAGGCGTTCATCCACTTCAAGGACGGCCTGATCGATGCCGACGGCACGGTCCACAACGAGGGCACGCAGAAATTCCTGCAGGGCTACGTGGACCGGTTCCTGTCGCTGATCGCGGTGCACGTCAAGGGCGATTGACGCCAGCGGCGGTCGCCCCCATCTGCGATAATGGCCTGCTCGGGTGCCGCAATGGCACCCGTCGCAGGCAGCGCGACGCCCCCACGCCAGTCTGGCCAGGCACCGGCGGATATCCCCCGTTTCTCCACGGCTTATCCACAGGCTTGTCCATGGCCGCCGGGGTCGGCGCATGCCTACACTCGTCTGGTCCACTTTTGCAGGAAACACCGCAGCATGTCCGCCCGTTCCGGCTTCCGTTCCAACCGCAGAGAGCGCGGCGATGGTTTTGATCGTGATCGCGATGAATCGCGCATCGATCAGCTGCGGGTACCGCCGCATTCGGTGGAGGCCGAGCAGGCGGTGCTGGGTGGCCTGATGCTGGCGCCGGAGGCGTATGACCGGGTCAACGACCAGCTGACCGAAGGCGATTTCTACCGCCGCGATCACCAGATGATCTACCGCGCGATCCGTGAGCTGTCCGAGCGCGAACGGCCGTTCGACGCGGTCACCCTGGGCGAGTGGTTCGAATCGCAGGGCAAGCTGGAGCTGGTCGGCGACGGCGCCTACCTGATCGAGCTGGCCAGCACTACGCCGTCGGCGGCCAACATCGTGGCCTACGCCGAGATCGTGCGTGACAAGGCGGTGCTGCGGCAGCTGATCCAGGTCGGTACCGACATCGTCAACGACGGTTTCCAGCCCGAGGGCCGTGACAGCAGCGAGCTGCTGGCGTCGGCGGAAAAGAGCGTGTTCGCCATCGCCGAGCAGGGCGCACGTGGCCGTACCGATTTCGTGGCGATGCCCGGCGCCCTGAAGGACGCGTTCGAGGAACTGCGCAACCGCTTCGAGAACGGCGGCAACATCACCGGCCTGCCGACCGGCTACAACGACTTCGATGCGATGACCGCCGGCCTGCAGCCGACCGACCTGATCATCCTCGCCGCGCGCCCGGCCATGGGCAAGACCACCTTCGCGCTGAACATCGCCGAGTACGCGGCGATCAAGTCGAAGAAGGGCGTGGCGGTGTTCTCGATGGAAATGTCGGCCTCGCAGCTGGCGATGCGCCTGATTTCCTCCAACGGCCGCATCAACGCACAGCGCCTGCGTACCGGCCAGCTGGAAGACGAGGACTGGAGCCGCGTCACCAGTGCGATCAAGATGCTGAAGGAAACCAAGATCTTCATCGACGATACGCCGGGCGTGTCGCCGGAAGTGCTGCGTTCCAAGTGCCGCCGGCTCAAGCGCGAGCACGACCTGGGCCTGGTGGTGATCGACTACCTGCAGCTGATGAGCGTGCCCGGCAACAGCGAAAACCGCGCGACCGAAATTTCGGAAATCTCGCGTTCGCTGAAGGGCCTGGCCAAGGAACTGCACGTGCCGGTGATTGCGCTGTCCCAGCTCAACCGCTCGCTGGAAACGCGTACAGACAAGCGCCCGGTGATGGCCGACCTTCGCGAATCGGGCGCAATCGAGCAGGACGCGGACATGATCGTGTTCATCTACCGCGACGACTACTACAACAAGGAAAACTCGCCGGACAAGGGCCTGGCCGAGATCATCATCGGCAAGCACCGTGGTGGCCCGACCGGCTCGTGCAAGCTGAAGTTCTTCGGCGAGTACACGCGTTTCGACAACCTGGCCCACGACTCGGTCGGTTCGTTCGAATAACCGCAGTGCCGGCCGCTGGCCGGCAACCGCCCCACGGCCTGCAGACCATCCGCAACGCCAAACTTCCGTACGTGGCGTGTAAATGACATGTAACGCGCCGCTTCTACGATTCCGCCGCTGCTGCCCTTTCGACGCCGCCCTTCGGCGTCCAGCGTGCCCAAGGAATCCGCCCCCATGCCGTCCCACGCTCCGCTTCGCCGCAACCTGCTGGCCCTGCTGGTCTGTGCTTCGCTGCCGTCGCTGGCCGCCGCTGAAACCGCTCCCGCCACCGACGCGCAGTCGGCCACCACGCTCGATTCGATCTCGGTGATCGGCCGCGGCGAAGCCCGCCAGGTGCAGCGCATGACTGCCGAGGACATGAAGGTGCTGCCGCCCGGCGCCAATCCGCTGAAGCTGCTCGCGACCAAGCCGGGCGTGCATTTCGAATCGGCCGATGCTACCGGCGCCTACGAATGGTCCACCACCATCAGCCTGCGCGGCTTCAACCAGAACCGCCTGGGCTATACCCTCGATGGCATTCCGCTGGGCAACATGGCCTATGGCAACAGCAACGGCCTGCACATCAGCCGCGCAGTGATCAGCGAGAACCTCGGCGGTGCCGAAGTCTCCACCGGTATCGGCGCGCTGGGTACCCCGTCCACCAGCAACCTCGGTGGCGTGTTCCAGTTCTATTCGATCGATCCGTCCACCGAATATGGCGTGGTGCTGGCGCAGGGCTTCGGCAGCGACAGTGCACGCCGCAGTTATGCGCGCCTGGAGACCGGTGAGCACCAGGGCTTTGCCGCCTACCTGTCCGGTGTGTACTCAGAAGGCGACAAGTGGAAGGGCAAGGGCTCGCAGGAGCTGAAGCAGTTCAACAGCAAGGCGATCTACAACTTCGGTACGGACAGCAAGATCACCGCGTTGTTCAACGTCTCGCGGCGCGTCGAAGCGGACTACCAGGACCTGTCGCTGGAGATGATCGATCGCCTCGGCTGGGACTGGGACAACTACGCGCCGGATTGGGATCGCGCGGTCGCCGCCGCACGTGGCACATTCAGCGGCGGCGTCAACAGCCCGTGGGATGCGTATTACTCCGGCCATGGACTGCGCAACGATGACCTGTCCAGCATCGCCGGCGATTTCGGCCTGAACGAATCGATGCGGCTGAAGGTCAACGTCTACAACCACAGCAACCGTGGCCAGGGCCACTGGTTCAGCCCGTCCAATCCGTCCAATCCGGGTACCAGCCGCGAGATCCCGATCTCGATCCGCACCACCGAATACGCGATCGACCGCACTGGCGTGACTTCGGCATTCACCTGGAATGTCGGCGGCCACGAACTCGAGGCCGGCCTCTGGTACGAGGACAACGGCCACAGCGTGCAGCGCAACTTCTACTACATCGACGGCCCGGTCACCGACGACTTCTTCCTGCGCAATCCGGACCAGCGCGTGTGGCACCAGCGCTACACCACCATCACCCGCCAGTTCTATGTGCAGGACCGCTTCCGCCTGTTCGATGACCGCCTGACCATCGACATCGGTGCGAAGTCGCCGCACACCCGCACCAGCGTGCGCACGCCGCTGGGCAGCTATGCCAACAACAGCAGCCTGACCGCAAAGAAGGGCTTCCTGCCGCAGGCCGGCTTCAACTTCAAGCTCAACGAAGGCAACGAGATCTTCGGTTCGTTTGCCAAGAACATCGCGGCCTATGCGCTGGGCGTGGGCAGCCCGTTCAACGTGCCGCAGGCCGCGTTCGATGCCAGCGCGCAGAACCTGAAGCCGGAGCAGTCGCGCACGCTGGAGCTGGGCTGGCGTGGCTACGGCCAGGGCTATGAAGCCTCGGTCGCGGTGTATGACGTGAAGTTCGACAACCGCCTGCTGGCGATCGCCCAATGCGTGGGCATCCTCGGCTGCCCGGCGCTGTTCTCGAACGTGGGTTCGGTGACCAGCCGCGGCGCCGAGGCGACCCTGCAGCTGAAGCCGATGCAGGATCTGGCCTGGTCCAACGCGCTGTCGTGGAATGACAGCACCTACGACAACGACTACGTGAACAACGGCGTGGTGCCGACCCGCGGCAAGAAGACCGTCGACACCCCGGAATGGATGTTCGCCAGCACCCTGGCGTGGACCCCGGGCCCGTGGGACATGCGCCTGTCGGCCAACCATGTCGGCAAGCGCTACGTGACCTACACCAACGATGTGTCGGTGCCGAGCTACTGGCTGGTCAACGCCTCGGTGGCCTATGACTTCGGCCAGCTCGGCCCAGCGCAGAACCTGACCGTGGCGTTGAACCTGACCAACCTCACCGACAAGCGCTACCTGTCGTCGATCAACACCAACGGCACCTACGCCGCCGACCCGACCCGCAGCCTGGCGACCATGCAGGTCGGCGCGCCGCGGCAGGTGATGGCCACCGCAACCGTGCGCTTCTGATGCGCGGGCCTGTCGATCCGGAAAGCCGTCGTCGCCTGCTGCGCATGGCGTGGCAGGGCACGGGGGCGGCGATCGCGCTGGCGGCGATGCCGGGGTTGGCTACGGCCGGCCCACGGCCGCGGCTGGGGCGTGATCCGTTCACCCTCGGTGTCGCCGCCGGTGATCCGGATCCACAGGGGGCGGTGCTGTGGACGCGGTTGGCCCCGGACCCGCTCAACGGCGGCGGCATGCCGTCGCGGGCGGTGCCGGTGCGCTGGTTCGTGGCTGAAGACCCGGGCATGCGCCGGCTGGTGCAGCGTGGCGTTGCCGCCGCGGTGCCGGAGCTGGCCCATTCGGTGCACGTGGAGGTCAATGGCCTGCGCCCGGGCCGCGACTATTACTATCGATTCGCCTGCGATGGCGATGAGGAAAGCGCGGTCGGCCACTTCCGCACCGCGCCGCTGCTGGACACGCAACTGCAGCAGCTGCGGCTGGCGCTGTGCACCTGCCAGGCCTGGAACAGTGGCTACTATCCGGTGCTGCGCGATATCGCACAGAGCGATGTCGACCTGGTGCTGCATGCCGGTGACTACCTGTACGAATACAGCCCGCTGCAGAACGCACGCGGGCGCACCCTGGATGCCGAGCGCTTCAGCGGCGAGACGGTCAGCCTGGAGCGCTACCGTGACCAGTACGCGCTGTACAAGCTTGACCCCGACCTGCAGGCCGCGCATGCCGCACACGCGTTCGCGGTGATCTGGGACGACCATGAAGTGCAGAACGACTACTCCGGCATCCACCCGGAAAAGCCCGGCGTGTCGATCGAGGACTTCATCGTGCGTCGCGCCGCGGCCTACCGTGCGTTCTACGAACACCTGCCGATGCGCAGCGCGCCGACCGGCAATGGCGGCCTGCGCGTGCACCGTCGCCTGCGCTATGGCGATCTGGCACAGCTGACCCTGCTCGACTGTAGGCAATTCCGCCCGGCCAATCCCTGTGGCGTCGGCGAGTCACCACGCTGTGATGCCGCGCTGGACCCGCGCATGAGCATGCTCGGTGCGGGCCAGGAAGCGTGGTTCGCGCAGTCGATGGCCGCCGCGCAGGGCACGCGCTGGAACGTGGTGGTGCAGCAGCTGCTGATGGCGCAGCTGCGGCTGGACGGCGGCACGCCGCGCGAACGTTTCTGGAACGACGCCTGGGATGGCTATCCCGCTGCACGCAAACGCTTGCTGCAGGCGCTGCAGGCCGGCGGGCAGGGCAACGCCATCGTGCTCGGTGGCGACTGGCATTCCACCTTCGTCAACGACCTGAAGCTGGATTTCGACACGGCCGATGCCCCGGTGCTGGCCACCGAGTTCATCGCCCCGGCGATCAGCAGCGGCGGCGACGATACGCCCTATGGCCCGTACTACGGCCCGTCGATTCCGCAGAACCCGCATATCCGCTATTTCGATGGTGATCGCCGTGGCTGGTGGAAGCTGCAGCTGACCCGGCAGACCGTGGACGCCGAGCTGCGCTTCGCCGACAGCGTGCTGCGTGCGGATGCGCCGGTACGCACGGCCGCCCGCTTCCAGGTGACCCATGGCCGCCCGGGTGCACTGCCGGTGTGAATCCGTTCGGTAGTGCCGGCCGCTGGCCGGCAACCCCATGAACCACCGGTTTCATCGCCCCTAGCCCGGTTTCGTCGCAAACCGTTTGCGGGCAGCGAGGGCAGGGCGCCATGGTGTCCACAGGCGGCAGGGTGCCGCCCCAAGGAGACCGTGATGAAGACCCTGTTCGCGCTCGGTGTGTGGTGCCTGCTGTTCGTGCTGTGCTGGCCGCTGGCGATCCTCGCCTTGATCGCCTGGCCGTTCGTGTGGCTGCTGAGCCTGCCATTCCGCCTGGTCGGCATCACCTTCTCGGCGCTGTTCGCGTTCCTGCGCGCGCTGTTCATGCTGCCGGCGCGCCTGCTCGGTGGCGGCCCGGTGGCCGCATGAGGGCCGTGTTGCTGGTCGTGCTGGCGCTGGTTGCGTTGCCAGCGCTCGCTACACCGGCGGTGCCGCCGTCGTCTGCCTGGCTCGAGCGCCAGCAGACCGCGGCTGCCGACGAAGCGGATGCCGCAGCGGCGGCGACACCGAAAGCCCGGGAGCGCTGCCGGGTGGTGAAGGAATGGAAGGCCGGCGATACGGTTGTGCAGCACAAGGTCTGCGACGATCCACCGAAGAAGCCGGCTGGAAAGGTGTAGCGCGGAGCCCATGCCCGGCTGCTCTCCAAAACGGCCAGATCACGCAGGGGCGCGGCCTTGCATCATGCCGCCTCGGCACGCAGCGCTGCCTGCACGGCCGGTCGCGCGTTGACCCTGCGGGTGTAGGCCGGCAGCGCCGGCCACGCCGCCAGATCGATGGAGAAGAAGCGGCACCAGCCAAGCACCGTGAACAGATAGGCATCGACCACGCTGAAGGTTGAACCCATCAGGAAATCCTGTTGTGCCAGGATTTCCTGCAGCAGATCGAAGCGCTTGAAGAGTTTTGCACGGAAGAATGCCTTGGCCTCTTCCGGCAGCGCGGCATTGAACAGCGGTGCCGAACCAGCATGGATTTCGCTGGTGACAAAGTTCAACCACTCCTGCAGCCGTACCCGCTCCCAGCTGCCGACGGGCGGGGCCAGCGCGCATTCGGGTTTCAGGTCGGCCAGGAACTGGACGATCGCCGGGCCTTCGGTCAGCACCTGGCCGTCGTCCAGCTCCAGCGCGGCAACGTATCCCTTGCGGTTGATCGTACGGAAGTCGCGGCCATCGGCGGTCTGCCTGGTCGCGTTGTCGACCTTGACCAGTTCGAACGGGAGGCCGAGCTCGCGCAGCACGATATGCGGCGACAGCGAGCAGGTGTAGGGCGCGTAATACAGCTTCATGGACGGTCTCGAGAGGGAAGAGCGGCTGGGACAGCCGATGCAGGGCAGTCTGCTGGCCCGGCGGTATCCGGTAAAATCAATCTTCGATTTCCATGCCATAAGCTGGGCTACTGCCTGCCATGATGAATCTTGCCCATTGGCGCCTGCTGGTTGCGGTGGCCGACGAGGGAACCATCTCGCGCGGCGCCGATCGCGTCGGCATCAGCCAATCCGGTGCCAGCCAGGCGCTGGCCCAGTTGGAGGCCTCGCTGGGCTTTGCGGTCTTCGTACGCGAGCGGCGTCAGGTGGAGATCACCGCGCTGGGGCAGCGAGTGCTCGAACACGCACGCAGCATGCTGGGCGGCCTGCAGGCCATCCGCGCGCTGGCCGACGATAGCCGGGGGGTGAGTGGAGTCCGCATCCGCCTGGCCAGCTTTCCTTCGATCATCTCGGGCGTGTTGCCCCCGCTGTTGCGTGATTTCCGGCGGCGTCACCCGGGCATCGAGGTGGTGACCGTGGAAGGTACCGACGTGGAGGTCAAGCACTGGCTGGCATCCGGCATGGTCGATGTCGGGGTGGTGATGAACCCCGCTGCTGATCGAGACCCGCTGGCACTGGGCAGCGATGAGTGGATGGCGGTGCTGCCGCAGGCGCATCCGCTGGGGCGTCGCGCCACCGGGGGCGGGGTGGCGCTGAGCGAGCTGGCGGGCGAACCCTTCATCCTTGCAACGGGCGGCTGTACGGTGAATGGTCAGCGCCTGATGAGTGACGCTGGCCTGGAAATGGCGGACGTACGGGTGACCGTGCGCGACTGGGCCAGTGCCTGCGTACTGGTCCGCGAAGGGCTGGGTGTTTCGCTGGTGCCCGAATCCACGCTGCCTGGGGACCGGCATGGCCTGCGGGTGATGCCGCTACGGCCGCTCATCCAGCGGGTGTTCGGTCTTGTCAGTTCGGATGCCGGAAAGGCATCGCGGGCGACCCAGCTGTTGCTGGACGAGCTGCGCGGCCAATGAAAAACCCCGCCGAGGCGGGGTTTTTTGATTGCTGGAGTGTGCCGGCCAGCGGCCGGCACTGTCAGCGAACGATCAGTTCGCCTTGTGGATGGCGCGCTTGCTGACCGCCATCGCCGCGTCGTGGATCACTTCCGACAGCGACGGGTGGGCGTGGCAGATGCGGGCCAGGTCATCGGCCGAGCCGCTGAACTCCATGGTCAGCACGCCTTCGTGCACCAGCTCGGAGACGTTGGCGCCGACCAGGTGCATGCCGAGGATGCGGTCGGTCTCGGCGTGGGCCAGGATCTTCACGAAACCTGCCGGCTCGATCATCGCCACGGCACGGCCGTTGGCGGCGAACGGGAAGCTGCCGGCCTTGTACGGAATGCCTTCGGCCTTCAGCTGGGCTTCGGTCTTGCCGACCCAGGCCAGTTCCGGCTCGGTGTAGATGACCCACGGAATGGTGTCGAAGTTGACGTGGCCCGGCAGGCCGGCGATCAGCTCAGCCACCGCGATGCCTTCCTCGAAGCCCTTGTGCGCCAGCATCGGGCCGCGCACGCAGTCGCCGACCGCCCACACGCCGTTGACGCCGGTGTGGCAGTGCGCGTCGACTTCGATCTGGCCGCGCTCGTTGATCTTGACGCCGGTGCCTTCAGCCAGCAGGCCCTTGGTGGCGGCGCGACGGCCAACGGCCACCAGCAGCTTGTCCACGGTCAGGGTCTTTTCGCCTTCGCTGTCGGTGTAGGTGACAACGACTTCCTTCTTCTTGCCCTTGCCGGTGATCTCGGTCTTGGAGACCTTGGCACCCAGGCGGATGTCCAGGCCCTGCTTCTTGAATTCCTTGGCAGCGGTCTTGGCCACTTCGGCGTCGGCCACGGCCAGGAACTCCGGCAGAGCTTCCAGGATGGTGACTTCAGCGCCCAGGCGCTTCCACACGCTGCCCAGTTCCAGGCCGATCACGCCGGCGCCGATCACCGCCAGGCGGTTCGGCACTTCGGTGAAGTCCAGGCCGCCGACGTTGTCGACGATGGTCTCGCCGTCGAACTTGGCGAACGGCAGTTCGATCGAATCCGAACCGGCGGCGATGATCACGTTGGTGCCCTTCAGCTCGACGATGGAACCGTCATGCTGGGTGACCTTGACCACGTTGCCCGGCTGCAGTTCGCCGAAGCCGTAGTAGGCGGCGACCTTGTTGGCCTTGAACAGCATGCCGATGCCGCCGGTGAACTGCTTGACGATCTTGTCCTTGCGGCCAACCATCGCCTCGACGTCGATCTTGGCATCCTTGAAGCTGATGCCATGGTCGCCAAAGATGTGGCCCATGTTCCAGAACTGGCGCGAGGAATCCAGCAGCGCCTTGGACGGGATGCAGCCCACGCGCAGGCAGGTGCCACCCAGGGCCGGCTTGCCGTCCTTGCCCAGCGCTGCGTCGATGCAGGCGGTCTTCAGGCCCAGCTGTGCCGCGCGGATGGCAGCGTGGTAACCGGCCGGGCCGGCACCGATGACGACGACGTCGAATTGTTCAGCCATTGAATTATTCCTTGATGCATTACCAGAACCCCTCCGCGCGGGCGCGGAGGGGCGGGAGGTGTCTTACAGGCCGAACAGCATGCGGCCCGGGTTTTCCAGCTGGTTCTTGATGTCCACCAGGAACTGCACCGAGTCCTTGCCATCGATGATGCGGTGGTCGTAGGACAGCGCCAGGTACATCATCGGCGCGATCACGACCTGGCCGTTCTGGGCGATCGGACGCTCCTTGATGGCGTGCATGCCCAGGATGGCGCTCTGCGGCGGGTTGATGATCGGGGTCGACAGCAGCGAGCCGAAGGTGCCGCCGTTGGTCACGGTGAAGGTGCCGCCCTGCAGTTCTTCCAGGCTCAGCTTGCCGTCACGCGCCTTCTTGGCGTAGTCGGCGATGGTCTTCTCGATGTCGGCGAACGACATGCGCTCGACGTTGCGCAGGACCGGGGTGACCAGGCCCTTCTCGGTCGAGACGGCGATCGAGATGTCCGAGTAGCCGTGGTAGATGATGTCGTCGCCGTCGATCGAGGCGTTGACCAGCGGGAAGCGCTGCAGCGCGTTGGCAGCGGCCTTCACGAAGAAGCTCATGAAGCCCAGCTTGATGCCGTGGGCCTTGACGAACTCGTCCTGCAGTTCCTTGCGCGCCGCCGACACCTTGGACAGGTCGACTTCGTTGAAGGTGGTCAGCATGGCGGTCGAGTTCTTCGACTCCATCAGGCGCTCGGCGATGCGCTTGCGGATGCGGGTCATCGGCACGCGCTCTTCCGGACGTGCGCCACCGGCCTTGCCGGCGCCGCCGTTGCGGGCGAAGTTGACGATGTCTTCCTTGGTCACGGCGCCGCGGCGGCCGGTGCCGTCGACGTCGGCCGGGTTCACGCCTTCAGTGATGGCGGTAAAGCGGGCGCCCGGCGGCAGCGCGTCGGCGGCCGACTTGGCAGCCGGGGCCGGAGCGGCAGCAGCGGCCGGAGCCGCAGCGGCCGGCGCGGCCTCTGCCTTCTTCTCTTCAGCGGCCGGGGCCGGGGCAGCGGCCACGGCGCCTTCTTCGATGATCGCCACGACCTGGCTGGAGGTCACGGTCGAGCCTTCGGCGAACTTGATTTCCTTGAGCACGCCGTCGACCGGCGACGGCACTTCCAGGACGACCTTGTCGGTTTCCAGGTCAAGCAGGTTTTCGTCGCGCTTGACGGCGTCGCCCACCTTCTTGTGCCAGGTGGCGATGGTGCCGTCGGCGACGGATTCGGGCAGTACCGGGGCTTTGACTTCGGTGGCCATTGCGGGAGCTTCCTGGTTTGTCTTCTAAATAGGGGGAGGATTATTCAGCGAACGTGTCGTTGAACGGGTTGACCAGTGCATCGGCGACCAGCTGCTGCTGTTCGCGGACGTGGTCAGCCATGTGACCGGCAGCCGGCGAAGCCGAACGTGCGCGACCGGCGTAGTGCAGGTTCTGGCCATCGGCCAGGCAGAACTGCAGGTGGTGGCGGATCTGGTACCACGCACCCTGGTTCTGCGGTTCTTCCTGCGTCCACACCACGTCGGTGGCCTTGCCGTACTTCTTCAGTTCGGCGGCCAGCAGCGCACGCGGGAACGGATACAGCTGCTCCACGCGGATGATCGCCACGTCGTCCTGGCCACGCTTGGTCTGGTCTTCCAGCAGGTCGTAGTAGACCTTGCCCGAGCACAGCACCACGCGCTTGACCTTCTTGGCATCGGCGTTGGCGTCGCCGATCAGGTGCTGGAACTCGCCGTTGGCCAGTTCGTCCAGGGTCGACACAGCCAGCTTGTGGCGCAGCAGCGACTTCGGCGACATCACCACCAGCGGCTTGCGGGTGGTCAGGTGCAGCTGGCGGCGCAGCATGTGGAAGGCCTGTGCCGGGGTCGACGGCACCACCACCAGCATGTTTTCCAGCGCGCACAGCTGCAGGAAGCGCTCCAGGCGCGCCGAGCTGTGTTCCGGGCCTTGCCCTTCGTAGCCATGCGGCAGCAGCAGGGTCAGGCCGGAAATACGGCCCCACTTGGCTTCACCGGCGGCGATGAACTGGTCGATCACCACCTGGGCGCCGTTGGCGAAGTCGCCGAACTGGCCTTCCCAGATGCACAACGTGTTCGGATCGGTGGTGGAGAAGCCGTACTCATAGGCCATCACCGCTTCTTCGCTCAGCAGCGAGTCGATGACGGTGGCCTTTTCCGGAGAATCCACCAGCTGCCGCAGCGGCATGTAGTAGTTGTCGGTCTTCTGGTCGTGCAGGATCGCGTGGCGGTGCGTGAACGTACCGCGGCCGACGTCCTGGCCGACCAGGCGCAGCGCATGGCCTTCGTCGAGCAGGGTGGCGTAGGCCAGGTTCTCGGCAAAGCCCCAGTCGCCCGGGATCTCGCCGGCGGCCATCTTGCGGCGGTCGTCGTAGACCTTGGCCACGCGCGAGTGCAGCTGCACTTCGTCCGGCACGGTGTTGATCAGCTTGGCCAGCTCGACCAGCTTGCTCTTCTCGACCTTGGTCGAGACCGGATCGGACAGCTTGCCTTCCAGCAGCTTCGGCCAATCGACGAACAGCGGGCTGCTCGGCGGGGTCTTCTCGACCTTGGCCAGCTCGGTGGTCACTTCACCGGCGTCCAGCTTCTCGCGGTACGCATCGACCATCGCCTTGCCGGCGCCAGCGGCGATCACGCCCGCCTTTTCCAGCTGCTCGGCGTACATCTCGCGGGTGGTGGCGTGCTTGCGGATCACCTGGTACATCAGCGGCTGGGTGATCGCCGGCTCGTCGGCCTCGTTGTGGCCCCAACGGCGGTAGCACATCAGGTCGATGACCACGTCCTTGGCGAACGTCTGGCGGAACTCGAAGGCCAGCTGTGCGGCGAACACCACCGCTTCCGGATCATCGCCGTTCACGTGCAGCACCGGGGCGGCGATCATCTTCGCCACGTCGGTGGCGTAGCGCGTGGAGCGCGTATCCAGCGGGTTGGAGGTGGTGAAGCCGACCTGGTTGTTGACCACGATGTGCACGGTGCCGCCGACGGCGAAGCCGCGGGCCTGCGACATCTGGAACAGTTCCATGACCACGCCCTGGCCGGAGAAGGCCGCGTCGCCGTGGATCAGGATCGGCATCACCTGCTTGCGCGCGGTGTCCTTGCGGCGCTCCTGGCGCGAACGCACGGAACCGGCCACGACCGGGTCGGCGATTTCCAGGTGCGACGGGTTGAACGCCAGCGCCAGGTGCACCGGGCCGCCGTCGGTGGCGACGTCGGCCGAGAAGCCCATGTGGTACTTCACGTCACCGGCCGAGGCGTGCTCGTCGTGCTCGAACTTGCCTTCGAATTCGTCGAACAGCTTGCGCGGGTTCTTGCCCAGGGTGTTGACCAGCACGTTCAGGCGGCCGCGGTGGGCCATGCCGATCACCACGTCCTTGACGCCATCCTTGCCGGCGCTGCGGATGATGGTGTCCATCATCGGGATCAGCGAGTCGCCGCCTTCCAGCGAGAAGCGCTTCTGGCCGACGTACTTGGTGTGCAGGTAGCGTTCCAGGCCCTCGGCCGCGGTCAGGCGCTCCAGGGTGCGGCGCTGGGTGTCAGCGTCCAGCTGGTAGTTGCCGCCGGCCGCTTCCAGCTTCTTGTAGATCCACTGGCGCTGCTCGACCTCGGAGATGTGCATGAACTCCGCACCGATCGAGCCGGTGTAGGTCGCCTTCAGGCGCGCCAGCAGGTCGCGCAGCTTCATGCGCGGCTGGCCACCGACGCCGCCGGTGCTGAATTCGCTGTTGAGGTCGCCATCGGACAGGCTGTGGAACGGCAGGCCCAGGTCCGGGGTGTTGACCGGCGTGGTCAGGCCCAGCGGGTCCAGGCGGGCGTCCAGATGGCCGCGCGACCGGTAGGCGGTGATCAGACGACCGACATTGCGCTCACGCTCGTCGCCCGCACCGTTGCCGGTGCCGGCTTTCAGCGCATCCTTGGCCGCGTCCGCAATGTGGGAGATGACGGCCGAGTGCGGAATGTCACCTGCTTCGCGGCCCTTGAAGCCGTCGAAGTAGGTTTTCCATTTGGGATCGACACTATCCGGGGAGACCAGGTACTGCTCGTACAGGTCCTCGACATAGGAGGCGTTGCCGCCGGCGAGTTGCGAAGATTGCGCAAACTGCTTCAGTTGATTGTCCACGATGGAGGGTGTTGATTCGCTTTGTGGGGTATGGCTTCAGAAGGACCCGGCAGGAAGATGAATAGCCATGCGCGGGCGCGTTCAAACAGCCAAATTGTACCCCCAACCGGACACGAAGGGGCGCCGCCCGAGGCATCGCAGGTCCACCGGTGCCGCTTCCAGACAGGTTGAGGCAGCCCGCTCCGCTCAGAGGCCGAGCGCGCGAAGTTCGCTGCAATCGCGCGAACGGTCCCAGACACGCTGCAATTGCTGCTCGAACGGCTGCGAACGTGCCGGTAGCGCGATGCCGGCCTCGCCGTCGAGGCGGTGGCCGATCAGACGAAAGTAGAAGTCGCCGGCATCGTTGAGCACGCACGCCGAGGCCAGCGCACGGTCGATCGGATCGGAGACCTCGCGGATCTGGATCACGCTTGGCAGGCGCTGGGCCAGCGCCAGCAGGGGCGCTCCGGCCGAGGCGATCGCCGCCGCATCGTGCACGATCACCCGCAGCTGCTTGTCGTGGCGGGCAGTGACGAAACGGCGCAGGGCGGCCTGCACGGGCGGTGTGTCGAGCAGGCCCGGGTCCAGCTGGCGGCTGTGCAGCCACAGCTGGCGACGGGCGCGATGGACGATGGCGGTGGTGATGTCCACCGCTTCGGCGCGGCTGTCGATGGCGCTGGCCGCGCCCAGCCGGCGGCGCATCTGCTGGTGACCGATGCCGGCTTCTTCAAACACATCGCCCTCGGGCAGGAAGCCCTGGCGGGCATAGAACGCCCGGGCCGGCAGCTGGGCGTGCAGATGCAGTTCGGCCAGGCCGAGCCGGCGCCCGGCCTCGACCAGGGCCAGCAGCAGGGCCTCACCCACCCCGTGGCTGCGATGGCTGGCCAGCACCGCCATGCGACCGATACGGCCGTCCGGTGCCAGCCGGCCGGTGCCGACCGGCCGGTCTTCAGCGTCCAGCGCCAGCACATGGGCGCTGACCGGGTCCAGCGCATCGCGTTCCAGCTCGGCGGCGATGCCCTGTTCCTGCACGAACACGCGCTGGCGCACGTCGTGGATCGCGACGTGGGCGTCGGCGTGGCTGACCTGCTGGACCCGGATCATCGTGATGGCTCAGGCGCGGCCGGTCTCGCTGTCGTCTTCCTCGTCGTCCTCGAAGTTGACGATGACTTCGATGCCGTCGTCATGGACGGTCACGGTGTGGACATCGTCGGACACCGCGTCGTCGTCGATCGCGTCCACGCGGTCACGGCCTTCGACCACCTCGCCCAGCACCACGCTGTCCTCGCCGTCGTCCTCGTCTTCGGCGTCATACAGCTCGTTGGGGTCGATCAGCTGGAACACGCCGCCGACCAGCAGCCGCTGGACCACGGCACGGCCCTTGTCGGACAGGCCGCGGTAGGCGGCGGCGTCGAGCTGCTCGGCACCGGCCAGGCGCTGCGCGTCCTTCACCGGCAGAGCGAAGTCCTGGCCGCTGACGTACAGGCTGGCACCGCGCTTGGCCCGGCGCCAGGCCAGGCGCGCCCACGGGTGGCGCTGCAGCAGCAGGCCCGACGCCAGGGCCTGGACCACTTCTTCCGCTGCCGGTGCGGCCTGGTGGGCCATCACTTCGCCGGCGGCGCGGTAGGTGGTGATGAAGCGGCCGAACCAGTCGCCCAGCTTGTCCGGGTCGTTCATGCGGATCGCATTGAGGGCGGTGATCACCCGGGCCATCGCCACCGTGTCGATCTCGTTCGGGTCGGCCGGCACCTTCAGGTCGGCATCCTGGTAGCGGATGTTCTCGTCGGCATCGGCGATCAGGGTATCCAGGTAGTCGCTGATCAGCTCGGCCGAGGACGGCGCGCGCATGCCGAACGAGAAGGTCAGGCACGGGTCTTCAGCCACGCCGTGGTGCGGCACGTTCGGCGGCAGGTACAGCATGTCGCCCGGTGCCAGCACCCAGTCGTGGGTCGGCTTGAACACCTTCAGCAGCTTCAGTTCCACGTCCGGGCGGAAGCCCAGCGGTGGCTGCTTGCCCTTGATCGATTCGCTGGCGTCGATCTGCCAGCGGCGGTGGCCATGGGCCTGCAGCAGGAACACGTCGTACTGGTCGACGTGGGCGCCGACCGAGCCACCGGTGGCGGCGAAGCTGATCATCACGTCATCCATGCGCCAGCGCGGCAGGAAGCTGAAGTGCTCGATCAGGGCACGCACGTCCTTGTCCCACTTGTCCACGTCCTGTACCAGCAGAGTCCAGTCGTGGTCGGGGAGGGCGGGGAAGATGTCTTCCTGGAACGGGCCAGTGCGCACGCGCCAGCCATCCTGGGCCTTGTCATGTTCGATCAGGCGCGCCAGCACGCCTTCCTCGCAGGCCAGGCCCGCCAGGTCTTCCGGTTGCACCGGGGTCTGGAAATCCGGGAAGGCATTGCGGATCAGCAGCGGGCGCTTCTGCCAGAAATCGCGCAGGAAGACGGCCGGGGCCATGCCCAGCGGCTGGCCGGGGCGTGCGGTGACTTCGATCAGGGGGGCGGAGGACTTGCGGGCGGCCATGGGGAATCCTTGCAGCGGAAAACGGGAGGGCGGCACGGCGGGCCGCCTGAGGCCTCCATTGTCCGCCGTTCGCTGGGATTGCGCACGTGCGCGGGTTTGTCGCGGGGGTTCCGGCCAACGGCGGAGCCCCTCGTGGCGGGGGGGGCGCAGAAGGCAGAAGCCGCGCTGGGCCGGGTGGGGTGGGTTCGCGGGACACGCCGTAAACCCATCCATGGGGGCTCGATGGCGCCATCCATGGCGCCAACGGTCCCGCGAACCCACCCCACCCGGCCCCTGACAGTTTCCTGCGCGGCCCGCCACGGAATGGAAAAGAGAATCAAGGGCAACAGCGGGGCGCGCGCTGCGCTTGCTCATTCCAAAACAAAAGAGGGACGCGGCGAAGCCGCGTCCCTCTTTCAAAATTCCGTCCCGACAACCCAATGCTCTTCGATCCGTCACCAGGAATGTGTCAGAGGTGGGTCGGGAGGGGCCAGCGGGACCGTTGGCGCCATGGATGGCGCCATCGAGCCCCCATGGATGGGTTTACGGCGTGTCCCGCTGGCCCCTCCCGACCCGCCCAGCTGGCATCAATCCAGAGCCGCTTTTGACGTTGCTGTTGCCGTTGCCGTTGCTGTTGCCGTTGCCGTTGCCGTTGCCTGCCGCAGGCAGCGCCCGCGGCCGCCGCCGCAAAGGAAACCCCTTAGATCTTCTTCGCCAGCGACTCAGCCAGGCCGGTGTAGCTGCCCGGAGTCATCTCCAGCAGGCGCTGCTTCGCATCCGCCGGCAGCTCCAGCCCCTGCACGAACGCCCGCATCGACTCGGCGGTGATGCCCTGGCCACGGGTCAGCGCCTTCAGCTGCTCGTACGGGTTCGGCAGGCCGTGGCGACGCATCACCGTCTGCACGGCCTCGGCCAGCACTTCCCAGGCCGCGTCCAGATCGGCGTCCAGGCGCTGCGGGTTCACTTCCAGCTTGCCCAGGCCCTTGGCCAGCGAATCCAGCGCCACCTGGCTGTGGCCGAACGCGGTGCCCAGCGCACGCAGCACGGTGGAGTCGGTCAGGTCACGCTGCCAGCGGCTGATCGGCAGCTTCGCGCTGAAGTGCTCGAACAGCGCGTTGGCGATGCCGAAGTTGCCTTCGGCGTTCTCGAAATCGATCGGATTGACCTTGTGCGGCATCGTCGACGAGCCGACTTCGCCTTCCTTCAGGCGCTGCTTGAAGTAGCCCAGCGAGATGTAGCCCCAGATGTCGCGGGCCAGGTCGATCAGGATGATGTTGGCGCGGCGTGCGGCATCGCCGATCTCGGCGACGTTGTCGTGCGGCTCGATCTGCGTGGTGTACGGGTTGAACACCAGGCCCAGGCCGGTCACGAAGCGCTCGGCGAAGGCCGGCCAGTCCACGTCCGGGTAGCTGGCCACGTGCGCGTTGTAGTTGCCGACCGCGCCGTTGATCTTGCCGGTCAGTTCGACTGCGGCGATCTGCCTGCGCTGGCGTTCCAGGCGCGCGACCACGTTGGCCAGCTCCTTGCCCAGGGTGGTCGGCGACGCGGTCTGGCCATGGGTGCGCGACAGCATCGGCTGGCCGGCCTGGGCGTGGGCCAGGGTGCGCAGGGAGGCGGCGATGCCGTCCAGGGTCGGCAGCAGCACTTCGCGGCGGGCCTGTTCCAGCATCAGGCCGTAGCTGAGGTTGTTGATGTCTTCGCTGGTGCAGGCGAAATGCACGAATTCCAGCGCCGGGGCCAGCTCGGCGTCGTCCTTCAGCTGTTCCTTGATGAAGTACTCCACCGCCTTGACGTCGTGGTTGGTGGTGCGCTCGATCTCCTTGACGCGCGCGGCCTGGGCCGGGCTGAAGTTGGCGGCCAGCGCGCGCAGGCGGGCGACGGCGGCGTCGGAGAACGGGGCCAGTTCGACGATGCCCGGCTCGGCGGCCAGGGCCAGCAGCCATTCCACCTCGACCGTGATGCGGGCCTTGATCAGGCCATATTCGGAGAAGATCGGGCGCAGGGCGTCGACCTTGCCGGCGTAACGGCCATCAAGCGGGGACAGGGCGAGCAGGGCGGAATCGGACATGTCGGCAGGGCGGGGACGAGCGGCGGGGGCCATATTCTACGACGTGCCGGTCAGGTAGTGCCGGCCGCTGGCCGGCGACCACACCCGGCCAGCGATTCCATGCGCTGCCGGCCAGCGGCCGGCACTACCCTGGAGCGTGCAGAACGGCCGCGCAGGCGGAACGATCTGGCCCGCCCTCGTCATCCCACGCTGCAGGCAAGGGAGTATCGTTGTCGCAGCCGCCAGCCCGGGAAGCGACACCCTGCCAGCCGCCGCTTCCCTTTCCCCAACTGAAGTAGTGCGGAGTTGATGCAATGAGCAAAGCTGCAAGCAAGGGTGCCACCCCGGGATTCCGGATCGAACATGACAGCATGGGCGAGCTGCAGGTGCCTGCCGATGCCCTGTGGGGTGCGCAGACCCAGCGCGCCGTACAGAACTTCCCGGTCTCGGGCCAGCGCATGCCACGTGGTTTCATCCGCGCGCTGGGCCTGGTCAAGGGCGCCGCCGCCGGCGTCAACGCCGAGCTGGGCCACCTGCCCAAGACCGTGGCCAAGGCGATCCAGGTCGCGGCCGCCGAAGTGGCCGCCGGTGACTGGGACGCGCATTTCCCGATAGACGTCTACCAGACCGGTTCGGGCACGTCCTCGAACATGAATGCCAACGAGGTCATCGCCACCCTGGCCAACCGTGCCGGCAAGGCGGGCAAGACCACGGTGCATCCCAACGACCACGTCAACCAGGGGCAGAGCTCCAACGACGTGATCCCGACCGCGCTGCGCGTGTCGGCGGTGCTGGCGGCGCATGAACAGCTGCTGCCGGCGCTGGTGCACCTGCGCAAGACCCTGGACAAGAAGGGCCGCAGCCTGCGCAAGGTGGTCAAGACCGGGCGCACCCACCTGATGGATGCGATGCCGCTGACCTTCGAGCAGGAGTTCGGCGCGTGGTCGGCGCAGCTCGCCTCGGCGCAGGAACGCATCGAGGACAGCCTCAAGCGCGTGCGTCGCCTGCCGCTGGGCGGTACCGCGATCGGCACCGGCATCAATGCCGACCCGCGCTTCGGCGCGCAGGTGGCCAAGGCACTGAAGCAGCAGACGTCCTTCAAGTTCGACAGCGCCGAGAACAAGTTCGAGGGCCTGGCCGCGCAGGACGATGCGGTTGAACTGTCCGGCCAGCTCAATGCGCTGGCGGTGGCGCTGATCAAGATCGCCAATGACCTGCGCTGGATGAACGCCGGTCCGCTGGCCGGGCTGGGCGAGATCGAACTGCCGGCGTTGCAGCCGGGCAGCTCGATCATGCCGGGCAAGGTCAATCCTGTGATTCCGGAAGCGACGGTGATGGCCTGCGCGCAGGTGATCGGCCACCACACCGCGATCACCGTGGCCGGGCAGACCGGCAACTTCCAGCTCAATGTCACCCTGCCATTGATCGCAGTGAACCTGCTCGATGGCATCGGTCTGCTGGCCAATGTGTCCACGCTGCTGGCTGACAGCGCCATCGCCGGCCTGAAGGTGCGCGAGGACCGCGTGGCCGAGGCGCTGGCGCGCAACCCGATCCTGGTCACTGCATTGAACCCGATCATCGGCTACGAGAAGGCGGCGGCGATCGCCAAGCGGGCGTACAAGGAACAGCGCCCGGTGCTGGACGTGGCGCTGGAGGACAGCGGCCTGGACGAGGCCGAACTGCGCCGCCTGCTGGACCCGGCCGCGCTGACTGCCGGCGGCATCCAGGCCGGGGGCGGTGGCGCCGGCGGTTGATCGAACGGCGTGCGGACCAAGGTTCACACCCACCACACGCAGGAACGCCGCCCTCGGGCGGCGTTTTTCTTCAGCGGCGGTCGGCGACGATGTTGCCGAAGGTGTCGGTGTAGTCCTTGAATTCGGGGATGCGCTGGATCAGGTCTGCCGGAATCACCTCCATGCCCTCCGGCGGCTGGATCTTCACCGGCTGCATGTTCGGGTCGGCCGGGGCGGCGACCAGGGTGTTCTGGCGCAGCACCTGCAGCTTGCCGAACATGGTCTGCAGCATCTGCTTCTGCGCGTCGTCCAGCGGAATCTGGATCTCGTCCACCTTCATCGTGCCATCGCCGAGGATGATGATGTTCGGTGCCGGCGGGCGACGCACGGTGACCATGCCTTCGCTGACGGAAATCTTCGGCTTGCCGCGCTCGGCGCGGTGGTTGCGGTAATCCTTGTCACAGCCGACCAGGCCCAGGCAGAGCAGGGCGGCCAGCAGCAGGAACAACTTCTTCATGGCATTCGGTTCGGGGACGTCCGGGGCCGCCATTGTAAGCCCGCCAGCGCAGCCCGGCCGACCGTGGAATGCCAGGGGCGGCCGGGTGCGCTGATTTGACTCACCTGGAGAACGTGGCGCCGTTGTTCTTGCCGCAGTCGTCCACGTCACTCTGGTCCATGGTTGCGTACGGCTTGAACGCAGGCAGTTCACGCGCCAGTGCCTGTTGGCTGGCCAGCATCGCCGGGAGGCGTTCGCAGATGCGCTTGGCCTGGGCCTCGATCTTTGCGGCTTCGGCGTTGATGCGCTTCTCCACGCCTTCGCTGTCGCCGCTGAAGATGCCCTTCAGTGCTTCACCGGCCGCATTGGCTCCCAGCTTGGCGCCGGCCAGGCCGATATCCATGCCGTCCATCGCGATGGCTACAACGTGGCCACGGTATTCCTGCAGGTGGCGGCGCTGGGTGTCATTGGCGGTGATTTCCTTGCCCGCGATCAGCAGGCGGCCATCCGGGGTGATTTCAGCGCGTGGCTGCTGGTCGGCGGAGATCTTGATGTTGCCCTCGGTGATCTCCTTATGGGCATCGTCAATGGCTTGCTTGACCGTATCGCCGACACCGCTGGTGGCTTCGGCGACGCTCTTGCCGACGGTCTTGTCGGATGGGGAGGACGTGCCACCGCAGGCGATCAGCGGCAGGCACAGCAGGGTGGCGGGCAACAGGCGCGACAGCTTCATGGTGGTCCCCTGGACGTGTCTGGAAGAGGTTACTTGCCGCGCGGCAGGGTGACCCTGCCACTGACGTTGCGGTGCTCGACATCGCCGCTGCCGCTGTGGTCGACGGTCAGGCTGCCGCGAACGCCGTCGACCTGGATGTCGCCCGAACCGTGGCTGCGGACATGCACATCGCCGCCGATGTCGGCCAGGTCGACGCCGCCGGAGCCGACCACGCCGACTTCAACGCTGCCCTGCACGCGCTTGAACTCGATATCGCCCGAACCGACGGTATCCAGCCGGGCATTGCCGCGCACATCGCTGATCTTCAGGTCGCCGGAGCCGACCGTACCGGTGCTGGCGTTACCGCTGATGTTGCGCACGTTGACGTCGCCGGAACCCAGCGACAGCAGGTTCAGCGAACCACCGCCATCGATGTTGAGGTCGCCCGAACCCACTGCCGCATGGATGTCGCCGCGGGTGCCGCGGGCCACCGCATCACCAGAGCCGACATCCACGCTGAGCGACTGTGCGTTCTCCACGCTGGCGTCGCCGGAGCCGACCTTGAGCTGCAGCGGCAGGTTGTCCGGCACGCTGCCGCGGATATCCAGCCAGGCGTAGCTGTTGCCGAGGCTGATGCCACTGTTGCGGCCCTCGCGGCGCAGGCTTACCACCAGCTTGTCGCCCTCCTTGCGCTGGTCCAGCACCAGCTGATCAAGCCACTCCTGGCTGGATGCACAGGCACGACCGTCAAGCTGGCCGCCGCCCTTGCTGGCGACGATCTTCAGGTCATGCTGGTTGACTTCGAACACCACCGCCCGCGCACCGGCCACATCCAGCTTCAACGTGCGCGCAGCAGTGAACTTGCAGTTCGGGGCATCGGCAGCGAGTGCCGACAGCGGCAACAGCAACAACGCGGAACAGGCGAGCAGGGAACGCATGGGTGGTGCCTCCAGGTGGATGGAATCAGATCTCGCCGGCGCGCTTGCGCAGGCGGATGGCGAGGAAGATGAACACTGCACCGACGGCGGCACCGATCCACAGTTCCGGCATCGCCAGGGATTGCAGCTGTGCTCCAGGGCCAAGCAGTGAGGCGATGGACTTCAGGTCGCTGTGCGAATTGTTCACGCCGACGCGGTACACCAGGTCCATGCCCGGAACGGCACCCAGCAGCAGGCGGCCGACGATGTTCTGCCAGAACCAGCCGGTGGTCAGGCCGATCAGCGGCATGACCTTGGTGGTGCTGATGATGACGCCGGCGAACAGTGGCAGCATCACCGCCCACAGGAACGGCTTGGTGCGTGCCCAGGCCGAGCACAACAGCAGCCAGCCGGCGGTGGGCAGCGCCCACAGGGCGTAGACCGGGATCCAGGCCAGATGGCCGGCGACCAGGGTCAGCGGGCTGGCCGGCCCCCAGATCAGCGTCATCGGGCTGCCGCCGTGGGCCAGCGCAACGATGCTGATCACCAGCATGAAGCCGAACATGGTGATGATGCCGGCAATCACCGCGATCAGCGGTGCGATGATCAGTGCACTGATCACCTTGGACAGCACGGTCTGGGTGTCCGACAGCGGCAGCGACTTCCAGAACAGGATGCTGCGGTCGCGACGGTCGTCGTAGAGCGCGCCCAGGCAATAGAAGAACACCACGAAGGCCAGCACCAGGAACGGCCAGGCCGAGCTGAGCACCAGGGTCAGGTCGAGGCCGTTGCCAAGGTCGGCCAGGTCCTTGCCATTGATGTTGCGGGTGAGCAGTGCCAGGTCCAGGCCATTGACGTTGACGCTTTCGCCATCGACATGCAGCCCGCCGCTGCGTGCGGCGCGGTTCAACGCGAACAGGCCGAAGGCGATGCCGATGCTGCTCATCACCAGCGAGATGAGGCCGGCGATCAGCGGCGCGTAGAGGAAGCCGCCGCGGTTTTCCCAGTACTCGCGCTTGAGCAGCCAGCGCAGGGTACCCAGCGGACTGACGGGGTGGTTGACGGCATTCATGCGTAGGTCCCCTTCATGATGGCGACGAACAGGTCGGCCAGGCCCGGGATGCGGGTCTCGCCAAGGGTCGAAAGCTGGTCGCGTGGTACGCCATCGAACAGCATCACGGTCTTGCCGAACGCCAGGCTGCGCTCGTCGATCGGCTTCAGCGCGCGGGCGGTTTCCAGCTGGTCGGCATTGACCAGCAGCTCGGTGTAACGCTGGCCGACGTCGTCCATTTCCGCATCGAGCACGATGCGGCCATCGCGGATGAACATCACGTCGCTGAGGATGTGCTCGATCTCTTCCACCTGGTGGGTGGTGACGATGATGGTCTTCTGCTCGTCGAAGTAGTCTTCCAGCAGGCGCTGGTAGAACTCCTTGCGATACAGGATGTCCAGGCCCAGGGTGGGTTCGTCCAGCACCAGGATGCGGGCATCGATGGCCATCACCAGTGCCAGGTGCAGCTGCACGATCATGCCCTTGGACAGTTCGCGCACGCGCTGCCTGGGCTGCAGCTTGGTGTTGGCCAGGAAGCGCTCGCAGCGGGCGCGGTCGAAGCGCGGGTGGACGCCGGCCACGAAATCGATCGCCTCGCGCACCTTCAGCCAGCGCGGCAGCACGGCAACGTCGGCGATGAAGCAGATGTCGTTCATCAGCTCGTCGCGGTGCAGCCGCGGGTCGCGGCCGAGCACATTGAGTTCGCCTTCCACCGAGGTCAGGCCGAGGATGGCCTTCAACGCAGTGGTCTTGCCCGCGCCGTTGGGGCCGATCAGGCCGACGATGCGTCCGCTCGGAATGCTGAAGCTGGCATTGTCGAGGGCGACCGTGGTCTTGTAGGCCTTGCGCAGGCCTCGGGCGGTGATGACCGATTCGCTTGCAGTGCTATTCATCAGACTTTCCCCTGGGGCAGCAATTCGTCGAGGCTCAGGCCCAGGCGCTGGATGCGCTCCAGCACCGCCGGCCATTCTTCGTTGAGGAAGCGGTCCCGCTCGCTGCTGCGCAGCTGCGTGGCCGCCTGCTCGGTCATGAACATGCCCAGGCCGCGGCGCTTCTCGACCAGGCCTTCATCGGCCAGTTCCTGGTAAGCGCGCGAAACGGTGATGGGGTTGAGTTGATAGTCGGCGGCCACCTGGCGCACCGAAGGCAGGGCATCGCCCGGCTTGAGGATTCCGTCGAGCATCATGGCGATCACACGCTCCTTCAACTGACGGTAGATGGGAGCGCCGTCGCTCCACTGGATGTCGCTCATATTCAGCTCCGTGGGGTCAGCGGCTGGGCGAACGAGAAATACGGCATGGACAGGGAGCTGTGCAGCCGACGCGGGGGAGGGGGGGAGGAGTCGGCGTTCCCTGCCGGCGAAGCGGTTGTGTCCTGTGCACTGCCGGAGGGCAGTGCGGTGGCGGGAGAGGCGGGCACGGCCAGCCAGGTGAGCACGAGCAGGGTGGAAACTGCAGTGACCGCAGGCGCGGTGAGCGTGCGACGCATCCGGGTGTTCATGGCTTCCCCCTGTCTCAGGTGACTGGTGTTGTATGCAACTATAACACCGGCACGCCGCCGTGCAAGTCCTTGCCGGCCCCAACTGATGGCAGGGGTGGTCATATCGCCGAAATATCCCATCAAGCAGTTGATTCTAAAGAGAAATAAATCTGTCGTGCGGCGAGGGGGCGATCGGGCTTCCATTCAGTGATGTCCATGTCATGTCATCACTGCGGTGCGCCGGCAGGCTGGGCCAGGCAAACGCCATGCCGCGCAAAGCCATCCGGGGCCTGTGCCATCAGGGCGGCAGGGGCCCGGTGCTATAGTTCGGCCGATTCCCGGCCGGTAGCGGCCGGGCCCTGTGAATGGCTACCGCGGACTGTTCCTGATGCCTCTGTCGACCGTTTCCCCGCGCCGCATGCGCGGCCTGTCCCTGCTGGTCCTGATCGTGGCTGGTGTCGCTGGTTCGGCCAGTGCCCTGGCGGCCGATCTGCTCGACCTCGAGTACCGGCCGCTGGCCAGCAAGCAGCAGGTCAACCTGCAGCAGCGCTACCACGGGCAGGTGCTGCTGGTGGTCAACACCGCCAGCAAGTGTGGCTACACGCCCCAGTACGAAGGCCTGGAGGCGCTGCAGAAGCGCTATGCCGGCCGCGGCTTCGCCGTGCTCGGGTTCCCGTCCAATGATTTCAAGGGCCAGGAGCCGGGTGACGAAAAGCAGATCCAGGATTTCTGCACGCTGACCTATGGCGTCAAGTTCCCGATGTTCGAGAAGGTGCACGTGGTCGGGGCCGAGGCCACGCCGCTGTACCATCGGCTGACCGCTGCGACCGGCGTCGCGCCGGGCTGGAACTTCCACAAATATCTGGTCGGCCGCGATGGCAAGGTCATCGCCCAGTTTGCCAGCAAGGTCACGCCGGACGATCCGCAGCTGACCGCGGCCATCGACAAGGCCCTGGCCGCAGCGGCCACGCATTGATATCCGCCACGCATGCCTCGACATCTCCGGCATGCGTGCGACAATGTTTCTTTTCGCGCCGACGTCGGCGCCCAGACACTTCCAGGAATGCAGCGAATGAAGATGGGAATGCGCGGCGCCGCGGCGTCGGTTCTGATTCTGGCGATGGGCACTTCGGGTGTCGCTCTGTCGCAACAACCGGCTGCCCCCGCAGCCGCCAAGGAGACCGCAACCTTGAATTCCCCCAAGCAGAAGCTCGGCTATGCCATCGGCCTGGACGTGGCCAAGTCGTTCACCCCGATTGCCGATGAGATCGACGTTGCCGCCCTGCGTACCGCGGTGGAGCGTTCGTTCGAAGGCCTGCAGCCGCAGATCACCCAGGAACAGGCCAAGGCCACCGATGCCGCCCTGCGCCAGGTCGTGATGGCCCGCAGTGGCCAGCAGGTACCGGGCGTTGCGCCGGGTTCGCAGCCGCCGAAGGTCGATCGCGTCAAGGTGTCGCAGATGATCGGTTCGTACTCGGTCGGCCCGTCGCTGGCGCAGCTGAAGGACGACATCGACGTCGCCTCGCTGTTTGACGCGATCAGCACCGGTCTGAACAAGGGCCAGCCCAAGATGACGGAAGCTGACGCGACCGCCACCATCCAGGCCTTCATGGGCAGCAAGCAGGCTGAAATGCAGGCCAAGGCCGCCGCCGCCGCCCAGACCAACCGCGAAGAAGGCAATGCCTTCCTGGCCAAGAACAAGACCCAGCCGGGCGTGGTGACCACCGCGTCGGGCCTGCAGTACCAGGTCATCCGCCCGGGTAGCGGCGAGCGTCCGCTGCCGAGCAGCAAGGTGCGCGTGAACTACGAAGGCAAGCTGCTCAACGGCACCGTGTTCGACAGCTCCTACGGCCGCCAGCCGGCCGAGTTCGGCCTGGACCAGGTGATCAAGGGCTGGACCGAAGGCGTCGCGCTGATGCCGGTGGGCTCGAAGTACCGCTTCTGGATTCCGGGCAACCTGGCCTACGGCGAAAACGGCACCCCGGGTGGCCCGATCGGCCCGAACGCAACTCTGACGTTCGACGTCGAGCTGCTGGGCGTCCTGCCGTAAGCGACCACGGAGCCTGCACGGACATGCGCGTTGCGATTTTCGGTACCGGTTATGTAGGGCTGGTGACCGGCACCTGCCTGGCCGACGTTGGTCATCAGGTGGTCTGCGTCGACATCGACCAGGCCAAGGTCGATGGCCTCAACCGGGGCATCATCCCGATCTATGAGCCGGGCCTGGAGCCGATGGTGAAGGCCAACCATGCCGCGTCGCGGCTGGCGTTCACCACCGATGCCGCGGCCGCCATCGAGCATGGCCAGGTGGTGTTCATCGCGGTGGGCACGCCGCCGGACGAGGATGGCAGCGCGGACCTGCAGTACGTGCTGGCCGTGGCCCGTACCATCGGCCGGCACATGAGTGTGCCGACCGTGGTGGTCAACAAGTCGACGGTGCCGGTCGGCACGGCCGACAAGGTGCGTGCGGCCATCGCCGAGGAACTGGCCGCACGTGGCGCGGACATCGCCTTCGACGTGGTGTCCAATCCGGAATTCCTGAAGGAAGGCGACGCGGTCGCCGACTGCATGCGCCCGGATCGCATCATCATCGGTGCGACCAGCGAAGAGTCGGTGGCGGTGATGCGCCGCCTGTATGCGCCGTTCAACCGCAACCACGACCGCGTTGTGGAAATGGACGTGCGTTCGGCCGAGCTGACCAAGTACGCGGCCAACGCGATGCTGGCGACCAAGATTTCGTTCATGAACGAAATCGCCAACATCGCCGAACGCGTCGGTGCCGACGTCGAGCAGGTCCGCCAGGGCATTGGCTCGGACCCGCGCATCGGCTGGCACTTCATCTACCCGGGTGCCGGCTACGGCGGCTCGTGCTTCCCGAAGGACGTGCAGGCACTGGCCCGCACCGCCCAGCAGCATGGCCTGGAGCCGAAGCTGCTGAACGCGGTGGAGGCGGTCAACGAATCGCAGAAGGGGCATCTGTTCGCCCTCATCCAGCGTCACTACGACAGGGGCGAGGATGAAGGCGTGCGCGGCAAGACCTTTGCCGTGTGGGGCCTGGCCTTCAAGCCGAATACCGACGACATGCGCGAGGCGTCCAGTCGCCGCCTGCTGGCACAGCTCTGGGAAGGGGGCGCCACCGTGCGTGCCTACGACCCCGAAGCCATGCATGAATCGCAGCGGATCTTCGGCGAGCGCGACGACCTGGTGTTCTGCAACAGTGCCGATGACGCGCTGCAGGGGGCCGACGCGCTGGTGGTGGTGACCGAGTGGAAGCAGTTCCGCAGCCCCGATTTCCAGAAGCTGCGCGAGCAGCTGAAGGACGCGGCGGTGTTCGACGGGCGCAACCTGTATGACCCGGCTGAAGTGGAAGCGGCAGGCCTGGCCTACTACGGCATCGGCCGGGGGCGCTCGCTGCATGTCTGATCTGCTGCCGACCGAACGTGAGCAGGCGCTGGAAGCGCGCCTGGTCGAGCTGGAAATGCGCGTGTCCTTCCAGGAACAGGCGCTGGCCGAACTGAGCGATGCGCTGGCCGATGCCCGCATGCAGGGCATGCGCAACGCCGATGTGTTGCGCGTGCTGCTGGAAGACCTGGGCAAGGTCCGCAACGCACTGAACTCTTCCGATCCGGCGAGCGAACCGCCGCCGCCGCACTACTGATCCGAACCCTATGAGCGATACCCTCCGCGACCAGCTGATGGGCCTGGGCTTCAAGCCCGCCCCCAAGCCCGAGCGCAAGAATGATGGCCCCCGCCGCGATGGCCGCCCGCAGGGCAAGGGTGGCAATGGCAATGGAAAGCCGCAGGGCGCTGGCAAGGGCGAACACAAGCCCGGCGAGCGTCGTGGCCATGGTCATGGCGGCGCCGGCAAGCCCGGCCCGTCGCGTGGCCCCGGCCAGCAAGGCCCGCGCAAGCCGCGCAGCGCCGAAGAGATGGACCTGGCCAAGGCCTACGCCATCCGTGCGCAGAAGGAAAAGGAAGAGCGCATCGAGACCGAGCGCCTGAAGCAGGAAGAAGCACGCGTCCGCCGCGAGGCGAAGGCAAAGCTGGAAGAACTGCTGAAGGACAAGAGCCTCAATGCCGAAGCGGCGGACATTGCCCGCCACTTCCCGTATGGCGGCAAGATCAAGCGCATCTACGTCACCGCCGAACAGCTGACCGCACTCAATGCCGGTGAGCTGGGCGTGGTGCAGCTCAATGGCCGTTACCTGCTGGTGACCGCCGAGGTGCTGGCACAGTCCGAAGCGGTGTTCGCCGCGTCGGTCGCGCTGAAGGTCGACCCGAATGCGCCCGCCGAGGAAGATCCGTACGCGGATCCGCAATACCAGGTGCCGGACGACCTGGTCTGGTAAGCGGAACTGCAGGATGAGGAAAACGCCGGGCATTGCCCGGCGTTTTCGTTACGGGGCGTGCACGGCGCTGCGGCGCGCGCGGATCAGCGGCAGGCTCAGCGCGAAGAAGCACAGCAGCGCACCGACCAGAGCGAAGCCACTGCCGGCCAGGAATGCGGTGCGGCCATCATCGATTTTCCACAGCTGGCCGGCGATGAGTGCGCCCAGCACGCCGCCGACACCGGACGAGAAGCCGTACAGCAGGCCCTGGCCATGGCCATTGAGGCGGCCGGGGAAGTAGGTTGCCAGCATCTGCATCGCGGCCGCGAAGAAGGCAGCAAAGCCCAGCGCGTGTGCGCTCTGGGCGACCAGCATCACCGGCAGGTTTTCCGGGAACAGCGCGGTGACGGCCCAGCGCAGGCAGGAACTGACCAGGGCGATCAGCAGCATCCAGCTGGCGTCATAGCGGCGGAAGAAGCGGCCGATGGTGAAGAACACGCCGACTTCGAACACCACGCCGACGGTCCACAGCAGGCCGAGCGTGGAGGTGCGATAGCCATGATGGTCCATGTAGACCGAGAAGAACGTGTAGTACGGCCCGAACGACAGCTGCTCCATGAACGCGGCCAGGAAGAACGCCAGCACCGGCGGGCGCCGTACGATCTGCCAGAAGCCGCTGGCGTCGCCCGCGGCCTTGCCGATGCCGCGCGCATACTGGTTGCTGAAGGCCGACGCCACCAGCAGGACGAACAGCGGCAGCATCATCCAGGGCAGCAGCCCGGCACGGCTGGCCGAGCCGTCACCTTCGATCAGCCAGCCGAACAGGGTGACGATGGCGATGAAACCGAGCGATCCCCAGACCCGGATCAGCCCGTAGCGATGGCTGTCGCTGCCGAGGTGGGTGAGGGTGATCGATTCGAACTGCGGCATCACCGCGTTGTAGAAGAAGCAGAACACCACCATCGCCGGGTACATCCATGGCTGCGGCAAGGGCAGCAGGAAGGCGGCAAAGCTGAGCAGGGTCAGTACGCAGCCGATGCGCAGCAGGCGGATCGGTCGTGGCGAGGCCGCTGCCAGCGAGGTCCAGGTGCTGGGCGCGACCACGCGGGTGGCGTACCACAGCCCCATCATCACGCTGATCGCGGTCACGCTCATGCCGCGCGCGGTCAGGAACAGGCTCCAGTACGGAGTGAACGCGCCGAGCGCCGCGTAGTAGAACAGGTAGAAGCTGGAGAGGCGGGCAACGGGAACGGTCATCGCGGAATGATGAAGCAAAAAGGGGACGGAGGGGATTAAGTCGCTTGTGCCACAAACGACTTGATCCCCTCCGTCCCCTTTGTGTGTCATTCGGGATCGTAGTCGAGGTTGGAGGCCAGCCAGCGTTCGGCCTGGGCGCGGTCCACGCCCTTGCGCCGGGCGTAGTCGCCGACCTGCTCGCGGCTGAGGCGGCCGACCACGAAGTACTGGCTCTGCGGATGGCTGAAGTAGTAGCCCGATACGGCCGCCGTGGGCAGCATCGCGAAGCTCTCGGTCAGCTCCATGCCGGCGTTGTCCTCGGCCTGCAGCAGGTCGAACAGCCGGCGCTTCTCGCTGTGCTCGGGGCAGGCGGGATAGCCGGGCGCCGGACGGATGCCGCGGTACTGCTCGTCGATCAGGGCTTCGTTGCCCAGCGCCTCGGCGTGGTCATAGCCCCAGAATTCCGTGCGCACGCGCTGGTGCAGGCGCTCGGCCAAAGCCTCGGCGAAGCGGTCGGCCAGCGCCTTCAGCAGGATCGCGTTGTAGTCGTCATGCTCGGCCTCGAAGCGCGCGACGTGCGCGTCGATGCCGATACCGGCGGTGACCGCGAACGCGCCGATCCAGTCCTGCTTGCCGCTGTCGGCCGGGGCAATGAAATCGGCCAGGCAGAAGTCCGGGCGCTCGGCCGGCTTGTCCACCTGCTGGCGCAGGAAGTGCAGGGTGGTTTCGCCCTGCGGGTGCTGTACGCGTACGTCGTCGCCGATGCTGTTGGCCGGCCACAGCCCGAATACCGCCTTGGCGGTCAGCCACTTCTCATCGACGATGCGGGTGAGCATCGCGCGGGCGTCCTGGTACAGGTCGCTGGCCTGGGTGCCGACGATCTCGTCGGTGAGGATGGCCGGGAACTTGCCGGCCAGTTCCCACGCCTGGAAGAACGGGGTCCAGTCGATGTAGTCGACCAGCTCCGCGAGCGGATAGTCGTCGAACACATGCAGCCCGGGCTGGTTGGGCGCAGGCGGCGTGTAGGTGCCCCAGTCGCCCTGGAACTTCTGCCCGCGCGCGTGCTCCAGCGTGACCAGGCGCTTGGCGTCGCCGCGGTTGCGATGGCGCGCGCGGATCTCGGCGTAGTCGGCCTCGTTGGCGGCGACGAACGCCTCGCGCAGGTCGCGCGAGATCAACGACTGGGCCACGCCCACCGCACGCGAGGCGTCCTTCACCCAGATCGTGGGGGCCTGGTAGTGCGGGTCGATCTTCAGCGCGGTGTGCGCGCGGGAGGTGGTCGCGCCGCCGATCAGCAACGGAAGGTCGAAGCCCTGGCGCTGCATCTCGCGTGCGACGTGGCTCATTTCTTCAAGCGATGGGGTGATCAGCCCGGACAGGCCGATGATGTCGGCATGATGCTCGCGTGCGGCATCGAGGATCTTCTGCGCCGGTACCATGACGCCCAGATCGATCACCTCGAAATTGTTGCAGGCCAGGACCACGCCGACGATGTTCTTGCCGATGTCGTGCACATCGCCTTTCACCGTGGCCATGATGATGCGGCCATTGCTCTTGGCCGAATCGCCGCTGCGTGCCTTCTCGGCCTCGATGTAAGGCAGCAGGTAAGCCACCGCCTTCTTCATCACGCGTGCGGACTTCACCACCTGCGGCAGGAACATCTTGCCGGCGCCGAACAGGTCACCGACGATGTTCATGCCATCCATCAGCGGCCCTTCGATCACGTCCAGCGGGCGGCTGGAGGCCTGGCGGGCCAGCTCGGTGTCTTCTTCGACGTACGCATCCAGGCCGTGCACCAGCGCATGCGCCAGTCGCTGCGCCACCGGCTTGTCGCGCCAGGCCAGGTCTTCGGTCTTCGCTGCGCCCTTCCTGCCCTTGTAGCGTTCGGCGATCTCCAGCAGGCGCTCGGTGGCATCGCTGCGGCGGTTGAGGATCACATCCTCCACGCGCTCGCGCAGGTCCGGCTCCAGCTCGTCGTAGATCGGCATGGCACCGGCGTTGACGATGCCCATGTCCATGCCGGCGGCAATCGCGTGGTACAGGAACACCGAGTGGATGGCCTGGCGCACCGTTTCGTTGCCGCGGAACGAGAAGGACACGTTGGAGACGCCGCCGGAGACATGGCAGTGCGGCAGCGTCTGCTTGATGATGCGGGTGGCCTCGATGAAGTCCACCGCGTAGTTGTCGTGCTCTTCGATGCCGGTGGCGACGGCGAAGATGTTCGGGTCGAAGATGATGTCCTGCGGCGGGAAGCCGATCTCGTCGACCAGGATGCGGTAGGCGCGGGTGCAGATCTCGACCTTGCGCGCGCAGGTATCGGCCTGGCCGCTTTCGTCGAAGGCCATCACCACTGCGGCGGCGCCGTAGCGAAGCACCTTGCGTGCGTGCTCGCGGAACAGGGCCTCGCCTTCCTTCAGCGAGATCGAGTTGACCACGCTCTTGCCCTGCAGGCACTTCAGCCCGGCCTCGATCACGCTCCACTTGGACGAGTCGACCATCACCGGAATACGCGCGATGTCCGGCTCGGACATGATCAGGTTGAGGTAGCGGGTCATCGCCGCTTCCGAATCGATCAGGCCCTCGTCCATGTTGACGTCGAGGATCTGCGCGCCACTGGCCACCTGCTGTCGGGCCACATCGACGGCTTCCTCGTAGCGGCCTTCCTTGACCAGCTTGCGGAACTGGGCGCTGCCGGTGACGTTGGTGCGCTCACCGACGTTGACGAACAGCAGGTCCGGGGTGATGACCAGCGGTTCCAGGCCGGACAGGCGGGTATACGACGGGGTCCTCATGCGGCCTGCTGCTCCTGGTTGCCGGGCAGGGCGCGCGGCGGCAGGCCGGCGACCGCTTCGGCAATGGCGCGGATGTGGTCGGGGGTCGAGCCGCAGCAGCCACCTACCAGGTTCAACAGGCCATCCTCGGCGAAGCCCCGCAGGGTAGCCGCCATCTCTTCGGGCGTTTCGTCGTACTCGCCGAAGGCATTGGGCAGGCCGGCATTGGGGTGGGCGCTGACGTGGCAGCCGGCAACCTGCGAAAGGGTTTCCACGTGCGGTCGCATCGCTGCGGCGCCCAATGCGCAGTTCAACCCGATCGACAGCGGCCGCGCATGCGCCAGCGACGCATGGAAGGCCTCGGCGGTCTGCCCGGACAGCGTGCGTCCCGAGGCATCGGTGATGGTGCCGGAGATCATCACCGGCAGCCGTGCGCCACGTGCGTCAAAGGCCTCCTCCAGCGCGTACAGCGCGGCCTTGGCATTGAGCGTGTCGAAGATGGTTTCGACCATCAGCGTGTCGGCGCCACCGTCGATCAGGCCCTCGATCGCTTCGCGGTAGGTGTCGCGCAGTTCGTCGAAGCTGGTGTTGCGGAAGCCCGGGTCGTTGACGTCGGGGCTGATGGAAGCGGTGCGGCTGGTCGGGCCGATCACCCCGATGACGAAGCGTGGCTTGTCCGGCGTGGTGGCTTCGACCGCATCGCAGCACGCGCGTGCCACTGCGGCCCCCGCTTTGTTCAGCTCGTACACCAGGTGTTGCAGGTGATAGTCGGCCTGGCTGACCGAGGTTGCGTTGAACGTATTGGTCTCGACCAGGTCCGCACCGGCTTCGAGGTAGGCCGTGTGGATGTCGGCGATGACCTGCGGCCGGGTCAGCAGCAGCAGGTCGTTGTTGCCCTTCAGGTCATGGCCTTCCGGCACGCCGTGGTCGCATCCGGGGCCATGGGCATGGTCGTAGCCACCCGCGAAACGCTCGCCACGATAATCGTCCTCCTGCAGGCCGTGGCGCTGGATCATCGTGCCCATCGCACCGTCGATGATCAGGATCCGCTCGCGCAGGGCGTCGAGCAGGGCATTGGCACGATCAGGATGCAACCAGGGCAGGGCGGACATGCGGTCTCCGGCTCAGGGCTTGTTGGCGATCAGCGAAATGACTTCGAAATGGGGTGGGCGCTTCTCGCGGGTCACCGTTTCCAGGCTGGACACCTGCAGCCCGGCCTTGTCGACGAACCTGCGCAGTTCCTTGTCGCTGAAGCCGAGGTTGACGTGACCATAGGCCTCCACGGCCGCCTTGTGCTCATGGCGGGCCAGGCTGCACAGCAGCAGGCGGCCGCCGGGGCGCAGCACGCGCGCGGCTTCGGTCACCGCCTGCGCCGGCTTGCTGGCATAGGTCAGTGCATGCATCAGCACCACCAGGTCGAAGCTGCCGTCCTTGAACGGCAGGGCATGCATGTCACCCTCGCGCACTTCCACGTTGGGCAGGCGGCGCAGGCGCTCGCTGGCCGCGGCGACCACGCGTGCGCTGGTGTCGATGCAGATGTAGCGCTTGGCGTGGGGGGCGACGAGTTCGGCCAGTACGCCGTCGCCGGACGCGATATCCAGTACGTCGCCGGTCTCCAGCAGCGGCAGCGCGGTCCGGGCCAGTGCCTCCCAGGTGCGTCCCGGGGAGTAGTGGCGTTCCATGTCCCCGGCCACGCTGTCGGCCCAGTTCTGGTCGGCGGCGCGATGGGCCAGCACCGCAGCCACCCGTTCGGCATCCTGGCGCAGCAGCGGGTCATCGCTTCCGTTGCTCAAGGCGTGCCACAATGCGCGCTGCGCCGGGTCCAGCTGGGCCTCGTCGAAGCGGTAGTAGGCCGACACGCCCGCGCGGCGGTCGCGGACCAGGCCGGCTTCCTTCAGGCGTGCGAGGTGCGTGGACACGCGCGGCTGCGCCAGGCGGGTGATCGCCGACAGCTCGGCCACGGTCAGCTCTTCCTGCTCCAGCAGCGCCAGCAGGCGCACGCGGGTCGCATCGGCGAACACCTTCAGGCGGGTCGACCAGTCTTCAAGATCCATAAATATCTACCTATCGCGATATAGAGATATATTCGCTGAGAGGGCCTGCCGCGGTCAAGTCGCTGGCGTACGGAAGCCGTCGCGCCCCGGTACAATCAGGCCATCCGGGCACGCCTTGCGTGGCCCACTTCATCATGTACCTGGGAGGGTGTTGTGGATTTCAGCTTTACTGAAGAACAGTTGATGCTGCAGGACGTGGCGCGGCGCATCGCGCAGGAGAAGATTGCCCCGAGCGCGGAGCATCACGACCGTACCGGCGAGTTCCCGCTGGACAACATCCGCCTGCTCGGCGAGAACGGCCTGATGGGCATCGAAGTGCCGACCGAATACGGCGGTGCAGGCATGGACCCGGTTGCGTACGTGCTGGCGATGGTGGAGGTCGCCGCCGCCGACGCCGCCCACTCGACCATCATGTCGGTGAACAATTCGCTGTTCTGCAACGGCATCCTTACCCACGGTACCGAGGCGCAGAAGCAGACCTACGTGCGGGCGATCGCCGAGGGCGAGGCCATCGGTGCGTTCGCGCTGACCGAGCCGCAGTCGGGCTCGGACGCGACCGCAATGCGTTGCCGCGCGGTGAAGCAGGCCGATGGCAGCTTCGTCATCAATGGCAAGAAGAGCTGGATCACCTCCGGCCCGGTGGCCAAGTACATCGTGCTGTTCGCGATGAGCGAGCCGGACAAGGGCGCGCGTGGCATCACTGCCTTCATCATCGATACCGACAAGGCCGGCTTTGGTCGTGGCAAGACCGAACCGAAGCTGGGCATCCGTGCTTCGGCCACCTGCGAGATCGAGTTCAACGACTACGTGGCCGCGGCAGAAGATGTGCTGGGCCAGGAGGGCGAGGGCTTCAAGATCGCCATGAGCGTGCTCGACGCCGGCCGCATCGGCATTGCCTCGCAGGCCATCGGCATCGCACGGGCCGCCTATGAAGCGACCCTGGAATACGTGAAGGAGCGCAAGGCCTTTGGCGCGGCCATCGGTACTTTCCAGATGACCCAGGCCAAGATCGCCGACATGAAGTGCAAGCTGGATGCAGCCCTGCTGCTGACCCTGCGCGCGGCATGGGTGAAGGGCCAGGGCAAGCGCTTCAGCACCGAAGCGGCGGTGGCCAAGCTGACCGCCTCGGAAGCGGCGATGTGGATCACCCACCAGGCGGTGCAGATCCATGGCGGCATGGGCTATTCGAAGGAAATGCCGCTGGAGCGTTACTTCCGCGATGCCAAGATCACCGAGATCTATGAAGGCACCTCGGAAATCCAGCGCCTGGTGATCGCCCGCAACGAGACCGGGCTGCGCTGATCCGCTCTGGTAGATGCCAACCTTGGTTGGGATCCAGCGGTGCCAACCAAGGTTGGCGACTACCGGCTTCATGGCACGAATGAAAAAGGCCCCGGATCGCTCCGGGGCCTTTTCGTTTCAACCCAGCGCCGGATCAACGATCCGGGCGGTGGGCACTTTCGGCGTCGCGCTGGCGTTCCATGAACTCCCTGGAGGGTTCATCCAGCTTGTCGCCCAGCATGCGCCGCACGACCACGAAGAACACCGGGATCATCAGCAGGCCGAGCAGGGTGGCGAACAGCATGCCGCCGATCACACCGGTACCGATGGCGTGGCGGGAGTTGGCGCCGGCGCCGGTGGAGATCGCCATCGGGATAACGCCCATGATGAACGCGAACGACGTCATCAGGATCGGGCGGAAACGCAGGCGTGCCGCCTCGATGGTGGCATCGCGCAGGTTCTTGCCCGCCGCACGCTGCTCCACCGCGAACTCCACGATCAGGATCGCGTTCTTGGCCGCCAGGCCGATCACGGTGATCAGGCCGATCTTGAAGAACAGGTCGTTGGGCAGGCCACGCAGCATCGACAGGCCCAGTGCGCCGAGCACGCCCAGCGGCACCACCAGCAGCACCGCCACCGGGATCGACCAGCTTTCGTACAGCGCTGCCAGGCACAGGAACACCACGACGATCGACAGCACCAGCAGCAGGGTGGCGGCGTTGCCGGCCAGGATTTCCTGGTAGGACATGCCGGACCAGTCGTAGCCGAAGCCGGCCGGCAGGTCGTCGTTGACGATCGCCTCCATGGTCTGCATCGCTTCACCCGAACTGGTGCCCGGGGCCTGCGAACCGACGATGTTGATCGCCGAGTAGCCGTTGTAGCGGCTCAGCGACGGCGATGCCGACACCCATTCGGACTTGACCACCGTGTTGAGCGGGATCATCGCGTTGGTGCCATCGGCATTGGTGGTCAGGCTGGACGGGCTGTAGAAGCTCTTCAGCGACTCCTGGCCCGTGCGGTACGGACCATCGGCCTGCATCGTCACGCGCTTGATGCGGCCTTCGTAGAAGAAGTCGTTGACGTACACCGGGGCCAGCATCAGCTGGATGGTGCTGTACACGTCCGACACCGACATGCCCATCGACTGCGCCTGCACGCGGTCCACGTGCAGCTGCAGCTGCGGGGCGTTTTCCAGCCCGTTCGGGCGCACGCCGACCAGTGCCTCCGGCTTCTGCGCGGCCTTGCCCAGCAGGATGTTGCGCGCCTGGGTCAGCTGTTCGTAGCCGGCACCACTGCGGTCCTGCAGCCACATGTCGAAGCCACCGAACTGGCCGAGGCCCTGCACGGTGGGCAGGTTGACCACGAAGATCTGCGCTTCCTTGATGCCGTAGAACGCGCCGTTCATGTTCTGGATGAACTCCGGCGCGGTGAACTTGCGTTCCTCCCACGGCTTCAGGCGGATGAAGCCCATGCCCACATTCTCGCCGGAACCGACGAAGCTGAAGCCGGCCACCTGCAGCATGCCTTCATAGCCATCCTGCTTTTCCAGGATGCCACGCATCTGCGCGAACACTTCGTTGGTCTGGCCCTTGGTCGAGCCCGGCGGCAGCTGCACGATCGCCAGTGCGTAGCCCTGGTCCTCTTCCGGCAGGAAGCTGCCCGGCATGCGGGTGAACAGGAAGCCGCACAGCGCGGTCAGCACCACGAACAGGATCATCCAGCGCGGCGCGTGGCGCACCGCCGAGGTGATGTGGCCCACATAGGTGTGGCTGATCTTGTCGTAGTACTTGTTGAAGGTGCGGTAGATGATGTTCGGGTTGTCGTTGTGCGTCGGCTTGAGGAAGGTCGCGCACAGCGCCGGGGTGAAGCCCAGGGCCAGGAACGCCGAGAACGCCATCGAGATGGCGATGGTCAGCGCGAACTGCTTGTAGATCTCACCTGCCGCGCCGCCCTGCAGGGCGGACGGGATGAACACCGCGGCCAGCACCACGGTGATCGCCACCACCGCGCCGGTGATCTGGGTCATCGCCTTCTGCGTGGCCGGCTTCGGCGCCAGGCCTTCCTCGGACATGATGCGCTCGACGTTCTCGATCACCACGATCGCGTCGTCGACCACGATGCCGATCGCCAGCACCATCGCGAACAGGGTCAGCTGGTTGATCGTGAAGCCGATCATCCACATGCCCAGGAAGGTGCCGAGCAGGGCCACCGGGATGACCAGGGTCGGGATCAGGGTGGCGCGGAAGTTCTGCAGGAAGATCAGCATCACCAGGAACACCAGCAACACCGCTTCGAACAGGGTCTTGACCACTTCCTGGATCGAGATCTTGACGAAGGTGGTGCTGTCGTACGGCGAGAACCAGGTCACGCCGGACGGGAAGCTGGGCTGCAGCTCGTCCATCTTGCCGCGCACCGCTTCGGCCACGTTCAGGGCGTTGGCGCCCGGCAGCAGCTGGATGGCGAAGGCACCGGTCGGCTTGCCGTTGTACTGGGTATCGAAGCCGTAGTTGTTGGCACCGAAGGCGACCCGGGCGATGTCCTTCAACAGCACGCGCGAGCCGTCAGCGTTGGCGCGCAGGATGATGTTCTCGAACTCCTGCGGCGAACTGAAGCGGCCTTCGGCCGAGACCGTGGCGGTGAAGTGCTGGCCCTCCGGCGACGGGTCCGAACCCAGCGCACCGGCGGCGAACTGCACGTTCTGCGCGCGCACCGCCGCCAGCACCTGGCTGGCCGACAGGCCGTAGCCCTGCATCTTCTCCGGGTTCAGCCAGATGTTCATGGCGTACTCGGAACCGAACTGCTGGGTGCTGCCGACGCCGGGGATACGCGAGACCTGGTCGAGCACGCGCGAACCGACGATGTCGTTCAGGGCATCACGGTTGATGGTCGGTGTATCGGACTGCAGTGCCACCACCATCAGGAAGCCGGCGTTGGCCTTGGCCACCACCACGCCCTGCTGGGTCACTTCCGAAGGCAGGCGTGGCGTGGCCAGCGATACCTTGTTCTGCACCTGCACCTGGGCGATGTCCGGATCGGTACCGGTCTCGAAGGTCAGGGTGATCTGCGCCCGGCCGTTGGAGGACGAGGAAGAGCTGAAGTACAGCAGGTGATCGATACCGGTCAGCTGCTGCTCGATCACCTGGGTGACCGACTTCTCGGTGGTGTCCGCGCTGGCGCCCGGGTAGGTGGCCGAGACGGTCACCTGCGGCGGGGCGATGTTGGGATAGGACTCCACGCCCAGGTTGAGGATCGCGATCACGCCGCTGAGCGAGATCAGGATCGCAACCACCCAGGCGAAGACTGGATGCTCGATGAAAAATTTAGGCATGACGGAAGGTTCCCGTTACTGCTTGTTCGAATCGGTGGCGGCCGGCTTGGCCGCATCGGCCTGCTCGGGCTTGGCCGCGTCGGCCGGTGCCTTGCCGGCGGCCGGTGCCGCACCTGCCGGGGCAGCGCCGCCTGCGGCAGGCTTGCCGTTGGCGTCTTGTCCCGGGGTCCACGGCTTGGCCACCGCCGGAGCACCTTCCTTGACCTTCTGCACGCCGGCCACGATGACCTTGTCACCGGCGGCCAGGCCGTCGCTGACCAGCCAGTTGCCGTTCTGCGCGCCATCGGTCTTGACGTTCTTGCGCACCACCTTGCCGTCGGTGCCGACCACCATCACGTAACCGCCGGTGGTGTCGCGCAGCAGCGCCTGCTGCGGCACCAGGTAGGCATTGTTGCGCTCGCCCAGGTTGGCCTGGAAGCTGACGAAGGCGCCTGGCAGCAGGATCTGCTGCGGGTTCGGCAGCAGCGCGCGCAGCGAGACCGCGCCGGTGGCCGGATCGACCGTGGTCGAGGAGAAGTCCAGCGTGCCCGGCTCGCTGTAGGTGGTGCCGTCGGCCAGCTTGACGCTGACGGTAGCCTTGCCATCGCCGGACAGGGCCAGTGCGCCCTTGGCCTGCTGCGCACGCAGCTGGGTCAGCTCATCGACGCTCAGCGAGAAGTTCACGTACAGCGGGTCGAGCTGGTCGACGGTGGTCAGCAGGGTCACATCGCCCTGGCCGACCAGCGCACCTTCGGTGACCTGCTGCTTGTTGGCCACGCCGCTGATCGGTGCGGTCACTTCGGTGTAGCCCAGGTTGATGCGCGAGGAGGTCAACGCGGCCTCGGCCTGCTTGACCGCGGCCAGGGCGGTGCGCTCGGCCGACTCGGCGTTGTCCAGGTCGGACTTGGAGACGAACTGCTGCGGGGCCAGCGAGCGCGCACGGTCGGCGGCGACCTTGGCGTTGGCATAGGTGGCACGGGCCGAGGCCAGCTGGGCTTCGGAGGCGTTCAGCGAGGCACGCAGCGGCGCCGGGTCGATCAGGAACAGGGTCTGGCCCTGCTTGACCTGGGAGCCTTCCTGGTAGACGCGCTTGAGCAGCACGCCCGGAACGCGCGCGCGCACGTCGGCGCTGCGGAACGGCGACAGGCGGCCGACCAGCTCGCGCTGCAGCGGCAGGGTCTGCGGCTTGGCGTCGATGACGCCCACCTCCGGCGGCGGGGGCGTCTGCTGTTCCGGCTTCTTGCAGGCGGCCAGAGCGACAGCAACGGCGCACGTCAAGGCAAGGGTGCGGAGTGGGGCGGTCATCAGGAGGAACTCCGGGGTTGGTTTGTAGACGGGGCCGGCGACGGCTGTGGCGCGAACGCGCGCAGGAAGCTGTCGACGGAGAACTCTGCCCAGCGCCGACGCAGCAGCGCGTCATCACGGTGGGGGGTATGGAAGCGCTGTTTGTCGAAATCCTGACCGGCGATCATGCTCAGCAGCAGCTCGGCCATGAAGTGCGGGTCGTCATGCCGTAGCTGGCCTTGCATGCAAACGGTTTCAATCCATTCAGCAAGATGAAGCGTCAGCGCGCCGGCGCCATGCCGGTACAGCGTACGCGCCTCTTCGGGAAACTGGGACGCGTCGGCGGCGATCAGCCGACAGGCCTGTCCTACGTGCGGTTGGCTGAAATGCTCCAGGAAGTCGGTGGCGAACTGGAGCAGGCTGGCACGCAGGTCGTCAGTGCGGAGTGCACGGACCATGGCCCCGGTGGCGTGGCCGACGTGGCGCTGCATCACCCGGCGCAGCAGTTGCTGCTTGTTGCCGTAGCGCGAATACAGGGTCTGCTTGGAACAGCCGGCCTGCTGGGCCACCGCGTCCATGCTCATCTGCATGCCCTGCTGCGCCAGCAGTTCGCGCACGGCGTCGAACACGCGCTCATCGCGTGCGTCGAGGGCAACGGGAAGGTAGGCCGGATTCACGCGGTGGACTATACCGTCCAGTTCAGGATTGTGGAATCGCATCGGCGTCGCCGCGTGTGTCTTCCGGTAACACGCTTTGCCGATCCTGTCTGCAGTGCTGAAACGGGTGCCACGACCATACCGGTACGAACTGAATAGGCGTCTAAACCGCAGCAAACCCGAATCTGCTTATTCCGTCCTGCAGCAAGGCCTTTTCGCGCGGTAGGGCTACAATTTCATTTTCCCAACTGAGCAAGCGCATCGCTCTGCCATGAAACCGCAAAAAACCGCAGCCAAGACCGTGAAAAACAAGACCAAACCAGCAGAGTCGGAGGTCGCAGTGACCGCTGGTTTCTCCCTGGAGCCGGTGTACACGGCCTTGCGCAAGCGCTACCCCGCGGCCGCACAGGCCGAAGCAGTGGCCTTCGCCACTGACTTCTACAAGCGCATGGAGTCGGACGAGTTCCCGCACCACAGCGCTGAAGAGTGGGCCGCTCTCGCGGCTGAGACGCTGGAATTCGCCCGTGCCCGCAAGGCCGGCAAGGCCAACGTCCGCGTGTTCAATCCGACCACGAAGGCCAATGGTTGGGAATCGCCGCACACGGTGCTGCAGATCGTCAACGACGACATGCCGTTCCTTGTCGATACCGTCACCATGTCGCTGGCCGAACAGGGCGTGGGCGTCCACGTGCTGGGCCACCCGGTGCTGCGCTTCACCCGCGACAAGGCCGGCAAGCTGGTCAAGGTCGGCGAGGGTGATGCCGAATCGGTGATGCTGCTGGAGATCGACCGCCAGCCGGCCGAAGCCATGGCCGCCATCGAGCAGGCCATCAACAAGGCGCTGGATGAAGTGCGAGCGATCGTGCGCGACTGGCAGCCGATGAAGGACAAGGCGCTGGCGCTGGCCGACGACCTGGGCAAGCGCCAGCTGCCGGTCGACGATGCCTCGCGCAAGGAAGCACAGGAATTCCTGCGCTGGGCCGCCGACAACCACTTCACCTTCTTCGGCTACCGCGAATACCGCGTCGAGAAGCAGGGCAAGGAAGAGGTGCTGGCACCGCTGAACGACACCGGCCTGGGCCTGATGCGCGGCAAGGACAAGTCCGCCGCCCGTCCGGTCAAGACGCTGGCCGCGCAGGGCCTGAACGCCACCTCCGGGCTGAAGGACGCGCTGATCCTGACCAAGACCAATGCCCGTTCGCGCGTGCACCGCGCCGGTTACATGGACTACATCGGCGTGCTGGAATTCGACGCCAAGGGCAAGATCATCGGCGAGCAGCGCTTCCTCGGCCTGTTCACCTCCAGCGCCTACAACCGTCGCCCGTGGGAGATCCCGCTGGTGCGCCAGCGCCACGAGCACGTGATGAAGCAGTCGGGCCTGGCCCCGGCCAGCCACAGTGGCAAGGCGCTGCGCCACATCCTGGAAACCCTGCCGCGCGAAGAGCTGTTCCAGTCCAGCGAGGACGAACTTTTCCGCACTGCGATGGGCGTGCTGGGCCTGCAGGAGCGCGTGCGCAGCCGCCTGTTCCTGCGCCGTGACAAGTACAGCCGTTTCATTTCCGCACTGGTCTACCTGCCGCGCGAGCGCTTCAACACCGACGTGCGCCTGCGCATCGAAGCGATGCTGAAGGACGCGCTGCACGGCGAGTACGTCGACAGTTCGGTGGTGCTGGGCGAATCGCCGCTGGCCCAGGTGCACCTGATCGTGCGTCCGAAGCCGGGTGAAATGCTCGACGTCGATACCGCCGAACTGGAGCAGAAGCTGGCCCAGGTGCTGCGCAACTGGCAGGACGACCTGCGCGAAGCGCTGGTGACCCGCCACGGCGAAACCGAAGGCCTGCGCATCGCCGCCCGCATCGGCAAGGCGCTGCCGGCCGGCTACATCGAAGACAACAGCACCGCCGTTGCCGCCAACGATGTCAGCCAGCTCGACGCCCTGACCGGCCCGGACGACCTGCGCCTGAGCCTGCAGGCGGTACCGCGCGAAAGCGGCGATGGCCTGCGCCTGAAGCTGTACCGCCAGCTGGACGACATCCCGCTGTCGGACGCGCTGCCGATGATGGAAAACATGGGCCTGCGCGTGATCGCCGAGCGTCCGTACCGCCTGTCGGTCGACAACGCCCCGGTGTACGTGCAGGACTTCGAGGTCGAATCGACCGCCGGCGCGATCGATGCCGCCAGCGTCGATGAAGCCTTCGGCGAGACGTTCGCCCGCGTCTGGCACGGCGATGCCGAGAACGACGGCTTCAACCGCCTGGTGCTGGCTGCCGGCCTGCACTGGCGCCAGGTCGCCATGCTGCGTGGCTACTGCAAGTACCTGCTGCAGACCGGCGTGCCGTTCTCGCAGGCGTATGTGGAAGGCACCTTTGCCCGCTACCCGCTGCTGGCCCGCTTGCTGGTCGAGCTGTTCGAAGCCCGCTTCGATCCGGCCACCGGCCACGAGAGCAAGGACGACATCGCCGCCGGCCAGGTGCAGCTGAAGGCCCACCTCGATGTGCTGGCCGCCGGCGACGACGCCACCCTGAAGGTACTCAAGACCGTGGTCGACGCCCGCAAGGGTGACCGCGAGGCGCAGATGCAGGCCGCGCGCGATGCGCTGCTGAAGCTGATGGACCGTGTGTCCAGCCTGGACGAAGACCGCATCCTGCGTTCGTTCATGGGCGTGATCGACGCGACCCTGCGCACCAGCTACTACCAGACCGATGCCAACGGCCAGCACGGCCACGTGATCAGCTTCAAGTTCGATTCGGCGCTGGTGCCGGACCTGCCGAAGCCGCGCCCGTACCGCGAAATCTTCGTCTACGGCCCGCGCGTGGAAGGTACCCACCTGCGCTTCGGCGCGGTCGCCCGTGGTGGCCTGCGCTGGTCGGACCGTCGCGAAGACTTCCGTACCGAAGTGCTGGGCCTGGTCAAGGCGCAGATGGTCAAGAACACCGTCATCGTGCCGGTCGGCGCGAAGGGCGGCTTCTTCGCCAAGACCCCGCCGGTCAATGGTGACCGCGACGCGGTCTTCGCCAATGGCGTGGCCTGCTACAAGCTGTTCATCCAGGGCCTGCTGGACATCACCGACAACATCGTCAACAACAAGATCGTGCCGCCGGTGGATGTCGTGCGCCACGACATGGACGATCCGTACCTGGTGGTGGCCGCCGACAAGGGCACCGCGACCTTCTCCGACATCGCCAACGGCCTGGCCATCGCGCACGGCTTCTGGATGGGCGATGCATTCGCCTCCGGTGGTTCGGTGGGTTACGACCACAAGGGCATGGGCATCACCGCTCGCGGTGCGTGGGAGTCGGTCAAGCGCCACTTCCGTGCGCTGGGCCGTGACAGCCAGACCCAGGACTTCACCGCGGTCGGCGTCGGCGACATGTCCGGCGACGTGTTCGGCAACGGCATGCTGTTGTCGCGCCACATCCGCCTGGTTGCAGCCTTCGACCACCGCCACATCTTCCTGGACCCGAACCCGGATGCGGCCACCACGTTCGTCGAGCGTGAGCGCCTGTTCACCGTGCCGCGTTCGAGCTGGGCGGACTACGATGCCAAGCTGATCAGCAAGGGTGGCGGCATCTATCCGCGCAGCCTGAAGTCGATCGAGATCACCCCGCAGGTGCGTGAAGCGCTGGGCCTGGACGAGAACGTCAAGGCGCTGTCGCCGAACGATCTGATGAGCGCGATCCTGAAGGCACCGGTCGACCTGCTGTGGAACGGCGGAATCGGCACCTACGTCAAGGCCGCCAGCGAGCAGCACAGCGATGTCGGCGACCGCGCCAACAACGCCCTGCGCGTGAACGGTGGCGAGCTGCGCTGCAAGGTGGTGGGCGAGGGCGGCAATCTGGGCATGACCCAGCTGGGCCGCATCGAAGCCGCCCAGGCCGGCGTGCTGCTCAACACCGACTTCATCGACAACTCGGCCGGTGTCGACACCTCCGACCACGAAGTCAACATCAAGATCCTGCTCAACGATGTGGTGCGGGCCAAGAAGCTGACCGTCGAGCAGCGCAACAAGCTGCTGGCCTCGATGACCGACGAAGTCGCCGAGCTGGTGCTCAACGACAACTACCGCCAGAACCAGGCGCTGAGCCTGATGGAGCGGATGGCGGTCAAGCGCCTGGGTTCCAAGCAGCACTTCATCCGCACCCTTGAACAGCAGGGCCTGCTCGATCGCCAGATCGAGTTCCTGCCGTCCGATGCCGAGCTGTCGCAGCGCAAGGCACGCGGCCAGGGCCTGACCCGTCCGGAACTGTCGGTGCTGCTGTCCTATTCCAAGCTGGTGGCATTCGCCCAGCTGCTGGATTCGGACATCCCGGAAGATCCGTACCTGTCCAAGGAACTGCAGCGCTACTTCCCGACCCCGCTGCAGAAGAAGTATGCCGACGCGATGGAGCGTCACCGCCTGAAGCGTGAAATCATCGCCACGGCCGTGACCAACCAGACCATCAACCGCATGGGCGCGACCTTCCTGATGCGCATGCAGGAAGACACCGGCCGTTCCATCGCCGAGGTCGCCAAGGCCTACACCATCAGCCGCGAGACGCTGGATGCCCGCGCGCTGTGGGCGCAGATCGATGCCCTCGACGGCAAGGTGCCGGAGTCGGTGCAGATCGATGCACTGGAAGTGATCTGGAAGCTGCAGCGTTCGTTCGTGCGCTGGCTGCTGTCGCGCCCGGGCGCGATGCCGGGCATCACCGAAGCGGTCAACCGCTACCAGGGTCCGTTCAACGACATCCGCGTCGCTTCGGGCGTGCTGCCGGATTCGCAGCGTCCGACCTACGAAGCCCTGGTGGCCGAGTGGAAGGAAAAGGGCCTGCCGTCCGCGCTGGCGCAGCAGCTGGCCGAACTGCACTTCCTGGAGCCGGCGTTCGACATCATCGAACTGGCGCGTACCCGCAAGCTGAAGCCGGTGGACGTGTCCAAGGTCCACTTCCGCCTGGGCGACGCCCTGCAGCTGCCGTGGCTGTTCGAGCAGGTTGATGCGCTGGAGGTCAACGGCCGTTGGCATGCGGTGGCACGTGGCGTGCTGCGCGACGAGCTGGCGGCCAATCACCGCAACCTGGCCGGCCAGGTGCTGGGCACCAAGGGCAGCAGCGCTGAAGCCAAGGTCGCAGCCTGGATGGGCCGTGACGACAACAGCCTGCGCTTCACCCTGGCGATGCTGGCCGAACTGGCCGAGCAGAAGACCCTGGACTACCCGACCGTCTCGGTCGCGGTGCAGCGCCTGGGCCAGCTGGCCGCGCATGGTGCGTAAGCGCATTCGCGCTGACGCCCCACGGTTTGCTCTGCAAACCGTGGGCCCCATGCCAACCATGCTCCCAGACCCCCGCGCCGTTGGCGCGCCCCCGTGACTCAGGGGGGCTCCTGATCTGCAGCAGTTGGAGGAACGGCCCCGCGAAAGCGGGGCCGTTCTGTTTCTGCCTGTTTTTCTGCGATCACTGACCCGACGCCGGCCGGCAATCTGTCAGGTGGATGACCGGCCCGTCCGCCGGGACCGTGAGCGCCATGGATGGCGCGACCGAGCCTCCATGGATGGGTTTACGGCGTGTCCCGGCGGACGGGCCGGTCATCCGCCCAGCGGGGTCCAACCCCCGGCGCTCGGTTATGCTCTCCCTCATGCCTCCCCCGGATCCACCGATGAGCGACTCCCCCCGCATCGCTTTCCTGGCCAGCACCACCGAACCGGCGCAGATGGCCCGCGCGGCGATGGTCTCGCGCTATGGCGACTACGCGCCCGAGCAGGCCGACGTGCTGTGCCCGCTGGGCGGTGATGGCTTCATGCTGCAGACCCTGCACCGGCACGGGCACCTGAGCAAGCCGGTGTTCGGCATGAAGCTGGGCACGGTGGGCTTCCTGATGAACCAGTACCGCGGCGACGATGACGTGCATGCGCGCATTGCCCGCGCCGAGCCGGCCAACCTGCGCCCGCTGGAAATGGTGGCGCTGACCGAGTCGGGTACCAGCACCGGTTCGCTGGCCTACAACGACGTGTCGCTGCTGCGCCAGACCCGGCAGGCTGCGCATATCGGCATCGATCTGAACGGCCAGGAACGCGTGGCCGAGCTGATCGGCGACGGCGTGCTGGTGGCCACCCCGGCCGGCAGCACCGCCTACAACTATTCCGCGCACGGCCCGGTGCTGCCGCTGGGCTCGCACACCATCGCGCTGACGCCGCTGGCTCCGTACCGACCGCGACGCTGGCGCGGGGCGATCCTCAAGGCCGATACCGAAGTGCGCTTCCGTGTGCTCGATCCCTACAAGCGCCCGGTCAGCGTGACCGCCGATTCGCACGAGACCCGCGACGTGGTCGAAGTGACCATCCGTGAGTCGAAGGACCGCCGCGTGACCCTGCTGTTCGACCCGGAGCACAACCTGGAAGACCGGATCCTGAGCGAACAGTTCGTTTTTTGAGGACAATGGGCGGCCGGCCGTGCCGACCGCTTGAAGGACCCCACCGATGGGCGACAACTCCCCCCGTTTGCTGACCGTCGCGGTGACCTCGCGCGCCCTGTTCGACCTCGAGGAAAGCCATGCGCTGTTCGAGAGCGATGGCGTGGCGGCCTACGCCGAATTCCAGCGCCAGCATGAGGACGACATCCTCGGCCCCGGCGTGGCCTTCCCGGTGGTGCGCAAGCTGCTGGCGCTGAACCAGGGCGCCAGCCCGGAAAATCCGCGCGTCGAGGTGATCCTGCTGTCGCGCAATTCGGCCGATACCGGCCTGCGCATCTTCAATTCGATCCAGCATTACGGTCTGGGCATCATCCGCGCGACGTTCACCGCCGGCGAGCCGACCTGGCCCTACGTGAAGCCGTTCGGCACCGACCTGTTCCTGTCGGCCAACCCGGAATCGGTGCGCAGCGCATTGCGCCATGGCATCGCGGCGGCGACCATCCTGCCGAAGCCGCCCGGCGAGACTGCCGCTGCGGCGGCCGACCAGATCGACACCGGTCGACCGGCCGGGCAGCTGCGCATCGCCTTCGACGGCGACGCGGTGATCTTCGGTGACGAGAGTGAGCGCATCTCGCGCGAACAGGGCGTGGAGGCGTTTGGCCGGCACGAACGCGAACGCGCCCGCGAACCGCTCAGTGGCGGCCCGTTCCGCGGCTTCCTGTCGGCGCTGCATACGCTGCAGGAGGTGTTCCCGGCGGGAGAGAGTGCGCCGATCCGCACCGCGCTGGTCACGGCGCGCTCGGCACCGGCCCACGAGCGGGTGATCCGCACCCTGCGTGAGTGGGGCGTGCGCCTGGACGAGGCGCTGTTCCTCGGCGGCCGCCACAAGGGCCCGTTCCTGCAGGCGTTCGGCGCCGATATCTTCTTCGACGATTCACAGCACAACATCGACAGTGCGCGCGAGCATGTGGCTGCCGGTCATGTGCCGCACGGTGTGGCCAACGAGGGGTAGGGTCAGGTAGTTGCCAACCAGGGTTGGCAACCACCGGGGCACTGCGCTTTGGTAGATGCCCACCTTGGTGGGCATGGATCCAGGACGGCGCCAACCAAGGTTGGCACCTACCAGGCCCAATGCGCCCACCAAGGTGGGCACCTACCCAAAGCAGCGCCATCGAAGGGGCATGACCCGTCACGGGCTGCCTGACATCCCCAGCTGCAGGTCCACCACCTTCCAGCGCAGGCCCTGCGGCTCCAGCACCACCTTCAGTGGCGGTTGGCCAGGGCCGCGGTCGACGTCGATCACGAAGCGGTCCAGTGCTTCGAAGTGATGCTCGGCATTCTTCAGCGGCCGTGCCGGCTCGGTCGGACCGAAGGCATCGCCGCCCTGCAGTTCATTGCGGCCGCGCTTCCACAGCACGTGGCCCTGCAGCATCGCGCCGATCCCGGTCGGGGTCACCATGGTGTCCACCGCGGCGCCGCCGAGCTGGTCACCCAGGCCGTAGAGCAGGGCGCCGAACGGGCTGGCCGCCACATCCGGGCCGGCCTGGCGCACCAGGTAGTCGTTGAGCTGCGCGCGCAGGCTGCTGCGCACGCGTGGGAAATCGACGTAGCGCTCCAGCCGCTCGGTGTCGCGCTGCTCGATGGCCCTGGACAGGCCATGCACGGTCACGTACGGGCCGCCGAACCACCACGCGGACAGCGCGAGAACCACCGGGACCAGCACTGCGATGAGCTTCTTCATGCCGCCCAGACTGCCGCAAGTGAGGCGGCCAGTGGTGAATGGCGGGTGATGTGGCTCAGAACTCCAGGTCCAGCGCGGCGCACAGGTAGTCGACGAACGGGCCGAGTGCCGCCAGATCCTTGCCCAGCGTGGACAGCAGGCGCGGGCCGGTCATGGTGGCGTCGTCCAGCGAGCGCCACATCACCCAGTTGCGGTGCTTGAGGTCGTCGATGAACTCGAAATCAGCCGGGAAACCGCGCGGCGGCCGCACCAGCTTCTCGCTTTCCTCGAAGTCGAAGCGCCTGCGCAGCGCGAGCGCATGCGCGGCGGCCTTCCAGCTGCCCGGGTTGTCGAGGATGAAGTGGCGCACGCGACGCTGGGTTTCAGGCTCCGGATGCCACAGGCCGGCGCCGACGAAGCTTTCGCCCGGCTGCAGGTGCACGTAGAACGAGGGCGCGGCCACTTCGCGGCGACGCTCATGGAACAGCCGCGCACCCTGCCAGGTCTTGTAGGGCGATTTGTCGTTGGAAAAACGCGCGTCGCGATGGATGCGGAACAGCGAGCCACCGACGCCGCGGGTATCGGCGCGGAAATGGTCGCTGACCTCGGCCAACGCCGGCTGCAGGTCGCCGAGCAGGCGCAGGAACGGCTGCCGCACGTGGTCTTCGTACTGCTGGCGGTGGTCGTTGAACCATGCCTTTTCGTTATGCCGCGCCAGGCTGCGCAGGAACCTGAAGCTGGCGTCCGAGAAATAGGTACTCACAACGTCTCCTGCAGATGCTGGCCCCAGTCGCGCAGCGATTGCAGCAGGGCCTGGCGCCGCGCATCGTCGGGTGCATCGGCGGCCAGTGCATCAAGCTGCTGCTGGTACTGGGGCAGGTTGAGTTCACCCAGGCCGCCGTCTCCGAGCAGGCGCTGGCGGCGGTAATCCTGCCAGCGCTGGCGTTCAGCCGGTGCGAGGCTGCCGGGATGGTTGCGCGCACGGTAGCGGAACAGCAGCTCGGGCAGGCGCGGGTCGCGGAAGCGGCCTTCCAGCTCGGCCAGCTGTTCCGGTGCGGTGGTGCGCGCCAGGGCAAGCAATGGCTTGTCGCCGTTGCCGAGGAAGCCGTCGTACAGCGAGGCGTCGACGTCGGCCACGGTGGCGGCGCGGGGCTGGTTGTAGACCTGGCGTGCCTTTTCGGCCAGCTGCGCGGCGAAAGGACGCAGCCGTTCGACCTTGGCCTCGATGGCCGCCACGTCCAGGCCCAGGCGTTCATGGTCGTCGGCGCGCAGGTGGTTCCAGGCGATCAGTGCCGGCACCTTGTTCAGGTGCACCTCCTTCAGCGGCACCCGCGCCACGCCTTCGGGCAGCTCGCTGGCACGCATGTACAGGCGCTGCGCGATCACTTCGGCCGGCAGTTCCAGCAGGTCGTCGATATCGCCGTCGAGGTCGAATACGATCACCCGGTTGTTGATGGTCGGGTGCACCGCCAGCGGCAGCACCGGCGCCGCGCACAGGCGGCTGGCCGGGTAGCGCATGGAGATGTGCAGTACGGGCTTCAACGCGGCGATGTCCAGCAGGCCACCGACGAAACGCTTGTCGCGCAGCTTCAGCGCGTACTCCCACAGGCGCGGCTGCGACTGCTTGAACAGGCGCGCCATGCCGATGGTGGCGCGCACGTCGGACAGTGCCTCGTGTGCATCGCCTTCGCGCACGTTGTTGGCTTCGGCCAGATGTTCGAGCTTGAACGAGGTGGCGCCGTCTTCGCGCAGCGGCCACTGGATGCCGTCCGGGCGCATGGCGCGCATCAGCCGCAGCATGTCCAGCAGGTCCCAGCGCGAATTGCCGTTGCGCCACTCGCGTTCGTACGGGTCATGGAAATTGCGGAACAGGCCGTAGCGGATGAACTCGTCGTCGAAGCGCAGCGTGTTGTAGCCCAGTGCGCAGGTGCCGGGGCGTGACAGCTGTTCGTTGATGCGGTCGAAAGCCTCGGCCTCGCTGATGCCTTCTGCCATGGCCTGCTGCGGCGTGATGCCGGTGACCAGCGTCGCCATCGGTGAGGGCAACAGGTCGTCGGCTGGGCGCACGAAGAAGCTGACCGGCGTTTCAATCTCGTTGAGGTCAGCGTCGGTGCGGATCGCCGCGTACTGCGAGATGCGCGTGCGGCGCGGATCCTGGCCGAAGGTTTCCAGGTCGTAGAACAGGAAGCTGTCGGCCATCAGTGCGCGCCCTCCAGGACCGGCAACTGCGCGTGTATCCGTGTTTCCAGCGCGGCCCAGTCGATGTTGTCCAATGAATCGTGGCCGGCGGTGGCGGCCACCAGCATGTCGCGCTGCAACTCGGTGCGGCGCAGCGCTTCGGCGTAGGGCGTGTGCAGGAAGGTGACCATCGTGTAATGCGGCACGAAGCGGGTCGGCCAGCGCCGCTGCAGTTCCTGCTCCAGTTCGCGCTGCAGCAGGAAGGCCGGGTCGGCCACGCGGTCACGCATTTCCAGGTAGTTTTCCAGCGCCATCTGCTGGATGGCGCGCGCGTTCGGCTTGCGCTCGGCCTCGAACGCGGCGAACGCGCCTTGCAGATCATCCGCTTCCATCAGGTGGCGGGCCAGCGCCACGCAGTCCTCGAACGCGCAGTTCATGCCCTGGCCGTGGAATGGCACCATCGCATGCGCGGCGTCGCCGATCAGCACGGCGCGGCCGCCCTGGTGCCAACGGTCCAGGGTGAGCGTACCGAGCAGGCCGGGTGGATGCTGTTCCCAGTCCGCGCGCAGGTTCGGGATCAACGGCAGGGTGTCGGCGAACTCGCGCGCGAACAGCGCCTCTGCCTGCGCGCCGGTGTTGACGGTGGCAAAGCTGGGATCGCCCTGGTTCGGCAGGAACAGGGTGACGGTGAAGGTGCCTTCGTGGTTGGGCAGGGCGATGCACATGTAGTGGCCACGTGGCCAGATGTGCAGTGCATTGCGCTCGATGCGGAAGCTGCCGTCGGCGGCCGGCGGGATCTCCAGCTCCTTGTAGGAATGGTCGAGGAAGGCGATGTCCTCGCCCAGCGGCGCGCGCCGGTTCATCGCTGCGCGCAGGGCCGATCCGGCGCCGTCGGCACCGATCAGGGTGTCGAAGCGGATGTCGTGCGGGCTGTCGTCGCGGTCATCGATGAAACGCGCGTAGCCTGCGTCGAAATCGACGGTGTGCAGGCGGCGATGGAAGTGCACGGTCGCGCCAGCCTGTTCGGCCAGTTCCAGCAGCGTGGTGTTCAGGTCGCTGCGATGGATCGACCAGATCACCTCGCTGTCGTCGCGGCCGTAGCGCTGCAGCTGCGGTTCGCCCTCGCGCGGATGCACCATGCGCCCGCGCATCATCACCGCGCGCGCCATCACCTCGTCTTCCACGCCCGCCTGGCGCAGCGCGTTGCGCCCGCGCTCGGCCAACGCCAGGTTGATCGAACGGCCGCTTTCATAGTCGGCCACGCGCGGATCGCCGCGGCGCTCGTACAGGGTGATGCGCCAGCCCTGGCGTGACAGCAGGATGGCCAGCAGAGAACCGGCGAGGCCGGCACCGATGATGCTCAACGAGCGGGAGGCATGTGCGATCAACGAACTGTCCAGCAGTAGGGAAGGGGCGGGCTCAGAGGCCAGCCCAGGCTTCCACTTCCTCGACGAAATGGTGCACGTCCAGGTAGCGGTTGTAGAGCGGGGTGGGCGAAATCCGGATCACGTCCGGTTCGCGCCAGTCGCCGAGCACGCCGATGCCGCGCAGGTGCTCGAACAGGGCGCGGCCGCGCTCGCGGCCACCGATCACGCGCAGCGACAACTGGCAGCCACGGCGTTGCGGTTCGGCCGGGGTGATGATGTCCAGAACGCTCGACAGGCGCGCGCGCACCAGCGCTTCGAGCATGCCGGTCAGCGCCACCGATTTGCTGCGCAGGGCGTCCATGCCGGCGCGCTCGAACAGGTCCAGCGACGCACGCAGCGGTGCCAGGCCGAGGATCGGCGGATTGCTCAGCTGCCAGCCCTCGGCACCCGTGGCCGGGATGAACTGCGGCGCCATCTGGAAGCGGGTGGCTTCCTCATGGCCCCACCAGCCAGCGAAGCGTGGCAGTGTGCTGTCGCGATGGTGCCGCTCATGCACGAACGCGCCGGCCACTGCGCCCGGTCCGCTGTTGAGGTACTTGTAGTGGCACCACACGGCGAAATCGGGTGCGACGTCATGCAGGCGCAGCGGCAGGTTGCCGACCGAGTGCGCAAGATCGAAGCCGATCCGCGCACCCTGCAGGCGCGTGGCGCGGGTGATCGCATCGAGGTCGAAGGCCTGGCCGGTGCGGTACTGCACGCCGGGCCACAGCACCAGCGCCAGGCGTGGGCCATGCTCGGTGATGGCACGCTCGATCGCCGTGAGCGAGATCGTGCCATTGGCTTCATCCGGCTGCACTTCCACCAGGCACTCGGCGGGGTCGAAGCCATGGAAGCGGATCTGCGCTTCCACGGCGTGGCGATCGGTGGGGAACGCGCCGGCTTCCATCAGGATCACCGGGCGCTGCGTGGTCGGCCGGTAGAAGCTGACCATCATCAGGTGCAGGTTCACGCTCAGGGTGTTCATCGCCACCACTTCGCTGGGCAGCGCACCGACCACGCGGGCCAGTTGTGCGCTCACCAGGCGGTGGTAGGACAGCCACTGCGTCGGGCCGGTGAAGTGGCCTTCCACGGCCAGCTCGCCCCACTGCTTCATCACTTCCTGCACGGCTGCCTGCGCGCCGCGCGGCTGCAGGCCCAGCGAGTTGCCGACAAAGTAGGTCTGCTCGCCGCCACCATGGCGCGGAATCAGGAATTCGTTGCGCAGCGGACGCAGCGGATCGGCGGCGTCCAGGGCAATGGCGTGGGTGCGGCTGAGCAGGTCGGACATGGTCGGGCAACAGGCTGCAACGGGACGGCCAGTGTACCGCCTGGGGCGGCGTAGCCGGTGGCAGGGAGACGTGCATGTCGCCCAACCTGTAGAGCCGGGCCTACGCTCGGCTCGCGCCCCTCCAGCCGAGCGTAGGCTCGGCTCTACAACGGCGGATGGTCAACCAGCGGCCGCCGGTGCCGGCAGCGGGTCCACATGCCCGCAGGCGCTGCAGGTGCGCAGCTCCAGGCTGGCGTGGTAGCGCGCGAAGACCTTGGGCAGGTCGGTTTCGATGTTCTGCAGCGGGAAATACTCTTCGTGCAGCTTGTGGTTGCAGCGCTCGCAGTGCCAGATCACGCCGTCCATCTCATGCGGCAGGCGCTTGCGCTCGACCACCAGGCCGATCCCGCCGGGCGGCCGCCGCGGCGAATGCGGTACTTTCCCCGGCAACAGGAAGATCTCGCCGGCGCGGATCGGGATGTCACGCACCGCGCCATCCTCCTGCACCTTCAGCACCATCTCGCCTTCAAGCTGGTAGAACCACTCCGGGCCTTCGTCGTAGTGGTAATCGGTGCGCGAGTTCGGCCCGCCGACCACCATCACGATGAAATCGCCGTTGTCGATCATCTTGTTGCCCACCGGCGGCTTCAGCAGGTGGCGGTGTTCTTCAATCCAGGCGTGCAGGTTGATCGGCGAAGCGAGCATGATCGGTTTCCCTTGGAGGTCAGTCGCGCTTGCCCTTGCGCGGCACGTAGGACAGCGCCTTTTCGTAGGCGGGCTGCAGCTCTTCCGGCGCGCCGACGTCGATGCCCATTTCGCGCACACGGCCGTCCTTCAGGCTGTAGACCCAGCCGTGCACCATCAGCTTCTGGCCACGGGCCCAGGCATCCTGCACGATGGTCGAGCGGCACAGGTTGGCGACCTGCTCGATCACGTTCAGCTCGCACAGGCGGGCATGCTTGAGTTCGTCGGTCTCGATGGCGTCGATGATCGCGGTGTGCTTCTGCATCACGTCACCGACGTGGCGCAGCCAGTTGTCGGCCAGGCCGACGCGGGTGTTGTGCAGGCAGGCGTGCACGCCACCGCAGCCGTAATGGCCGACAATCAGGATGTGCTTCACCTTCAGCTGGTCCACCGCGTACTGCACCACGCTCAGGCAGTTCAGGTCGGTGTGCGCGACCACGTTGGCGACATTGCGGTGCACGAATACTTCACCAGGTGCCATGCCGATGATCTGGTTGGCCGGCACGCGCGAATCGGAACAGCCGATCCACAGGTACTCGGGGTGCTGCTGCTTGGCCAGCTGGTGGAAGAATTCCGGATCTTCCTTCTCGATGCGGTCGGCCCAGTCGCGGTTGTTCTGCAGCAGTTTATGGATGTCAATCATGTACGGGTCCCTGGCGTCGGGTGAGGGCTCGCCGCAACCCTCTGGCTGCGTCGTCGCGGGAAGCGGTTGCGTTCAGTCGCTGCGGGCGGCCTGTTCGCGGTGCCAGCGCATCCACTGCGCCAGTTCCTGGGAAGGTGGGGTGGCCAGCGCGTCCAGTGCGGCAATCACCGCCTGCTGGTTGGCCTCCGGATGGTTCTGGCTGAGTTTCAGCTTCAGCTGCACGTGTTCAACCTGGAAGCGGAAGCCGATGATGGCGCGCAGCTCCGGGCCATGTTCGGTGCGCGCGGCATCGAACTGCCAGGCCTGGCCGACGCTGGCTTCGAAGCGGTCGCTGATCGCGCCGACCAGCTCGGCCAGTGCAGCGGTATCGTCGAAGGTATGCAGCTGGCCGCGCAGTTCTGCCGCAGCGTAGTTCCAGGTGGGCACCCGCGCGGCGGGCTCCTTGTCCGGGTACCAGCTGGCCGAGACGTAGCCATGTGGGCCATCGACCAGCACCTTGGCCGCGCCACCGTGGCGCGACTGCGGGTTGGCACGGGCCCAGTGCCCGCGCAGCTCGATACGCTCGCCATCACGCCGGTACAGCACCGGCATCCGGGTCAGCTCCGGCAGGCCGTCGCTGCCCAGGGTGAGCAGGGTCACGAACGGGTCGCGCGCCAGCAGGCGGTCCAGCCAGAGCAGGTCGGTCTCGGCGAAGGCGCGCGGGGTGAACATGCGCGGGTCAGGCGCGCCCGCCCAGCGACTGGATCATGCGTCCCCGCAGGCCTTCATCGCTGTCGGCGTGCGGCGGCTGCACTTCATGCAGGCTGAAGCCACGCGCCAGTGCGTCTTCCTCGTCCAGACCGTCGTACTCGACGAACTCGGCATCGAACAGCTGCGAACGGGCGGTGTCTTCGCTGTCATAGCTCAGCGTGTTGCCATCGCTGTCGAGCACTTCGGCGGTGCCGGCCGGGCGCACGCGCAGGCGTGCCCAGATCAGGGTGTTGCCAAGGCTGGCCAGCCACCAGCTGTCGCGCGAGGCGGTGATGTCATTCATGGATGTGTTACCAGAGCGAGGCCAGCCAGAGCAGGGCGGCCATGCCCAGTCCGGCCAGCAGGGTCAGCAGCGATACCCAGGCCGGGGTCGCCAGCCCGGACAACGAGCGGTCCGGTTGCTGGCGATAGTCGCGGCGCAGCAGCCAGGCCAGGGCATCGGGCTTGAGGAAGGCGCCACTGCCGAAGCGCTCGGCGAGCGCCGGATGGCGATCGCGCACGTGCACCAGGGTCAGTGGCCAGAAGATCACGAAGGCACTGAACCCGGCCACTGCAACGCCGACGAAACAGAGGGCGAAGAACAGGGTCATGGGGGCAGTACCTCCGTGGTCGTGTGAAGTGGCTTAGAAGTCCGCGCTGCCCGGGGCGCGCGGGTAGGGGATCGCATCGCGGATGTTGGACAGGCCGCAGACGTACACCACCAGGCGCTCGAAGCCGAGGCCGAAGCCGGCATGCGGCACCGAGCCATAGCGACGGAAATCGCGGTACCAGCTGTAGTGTTCGCGGTCCAGGCCGAACTGGGCCATGCGCGCGTCCAGCACGTCCAGGCGCTCTTCGCGCTGGCTGCCGCCGATGATCTCGCCGATGCCCGGGGCCAGCACGTCCATCGCGGCAACGGTCCTGCCGTCGTCGTTCAGGCGCATGTAGAAGGCCTTGATGTGCTCCGGATAGTTGGTCACCACCACCGGGCGGCCGACATGTTCCTCGGTCAGCCAGCGCTCGTGCTCGGTCTGCAGGTCCAGGCCCCATTCGACCGGGAAGTCGAACTTCTTGCCGGACTTCTGCAGCAGGCTGACCGCATCGGTGTAGTCGATGCGCTCGAACGGTGCGTTGATGAAGTCTTCCAGCTTGGTGATCGCGTTCTTGTCCACGCGCTCGGCGATGAAGGCCAGGTCGTCGCTGCGCTCGTTCAGCACGGCGCGGAACAGGTACTTCAGGAACTCTTCGGCCAGGCGTGCATCTTCGGCCAGGTCGGCGAAGGCGATTTCCGGCTCGATCATCCAGAACTCCGCCAGGTGGCGGGTGGTGTGGCTGTTCTCGGCGCGGAAGGTCGGGCCGAAGGTGTAGACCTTGCTCAGTGCCAGGCAGTAAGCCTCGACGTTCAGCTGGCCGGACACGGTCAGGAAGGTTTCCTTGCCGAAGAAGTCGCGGCTGAAATCGATCGCACCCTTCTCGTCGCGCGGCAGGTTCACCATGTCCAGGGTGGACACGCGGAACATCTGGCCGGCGCCTTCGGCGTCGGAGGTGGTGATGATCGGTGTGCTGATCCAGTTGAAGCCGTTCTCGTGGAAGAAGCGGTGCACGGCCTGGGCCAGGCAGTTGCGGATGCGGGTGACCGCGCCGAACAGGTTGGTGCGCGGGCGCAGGTGCGCCACTTCACGCAGGAACTCCGGCGACATCGGCTTGGGCTGGATCGGGTAGGTGAGCGGGTCTTCGACCCAGCCGACCACCTCCAGCGCGCTGGCCTGGATCTCGAACGACTGGCCCTTGCCCTGCGACTTCACCAGGGTGCCGGTGGCGATGACCGAGCAGCCGCTGGTCAGGCGCTTGATCTCGTCGAAGTTGGCCAGGGTGTCGTTGGCCACGACCTGGATCGGGGCGAAGCAGGAGCCGTCGCTTACATTCACGAAGGCCAGATTCGCTGAACCGCGCACCGTGCGCACCCATCCGCGTACCGTGACTTCGCCGCCTTCCGGGATCTTCCCGGCAAGCGCATGTTCAACGCTGACCACCGTCATGACTTGAATCCTCTGCTGATCGACTCGATCTGTGAACACGGGAGTTTACCGGTTGCAGTGTTCCGCTTGCGAGGCATTTTTCGCGGCAACGGCTCCTTATAATGTCCCCGTACCTCTGGAGTAGCCCCATGGCCGTCAGCCTGACCCCCATTGCCTTCGAGCGCGTGCAGCGCTTCGTCGCCCAGACCCCCGGCGCGCTGGGCCTGCGTTTCGGCGTGACCAAGACCGGCTGTTCCGGCTGGGGCCACGTCACCGACCTGGCCCGCGACGAGCGCGAGGGCGATACCGTGTTCGACCAGGACGGCGTGAAGATCTACGTCGATGCCAAGAGCCTGGCGCTGGTGGACGGCACGGTGATCGACTTCGGTAAGCACGGCCTGAGCGAGACCTTCACGTTCAGCAACCCGAACGCCACCGCCGAGTGTGGCTGCGGCGAGAGCTTCACCACCGACGCCGACAAGGCCTGAGGGCCGGCCGGAGCCTGATCGCTCTGGTAGCGGCCAACCTGGGTTGGCATGGGGGCTGCTCCCGGGTTCAGGTTGCCCTATGGCCCGCCGGTTGCCCGGCACCCCCATCTGCGCCATAATGCGCGGCTTCCTGCCTTCCTGGCGGGAATCCTTGCCCCACCGCGGTCTCAACGGCGGGGGGCTGTCCGGCCGCAAGGCCACATCCGAAAGGTAGAAAAAACATGAGTCGTCATTACGAAATCGTGTTCATGGTCCACCCGGACCAGAGCGAGCAGGTCCCGGCCATGATCGAGCGCTACAAGTCGCTGGTCGAGAACGGCAACGGCACCATCCACCGCCTGGAAGACTGGGGCCGCCGCCAGCTGGCGTACCCGATCCAGAACCTGGTGAAGGCGCACTACGTGCTGCTGAACATCGAAGCCGACCAGGCCGTGCTGAACGAGCTGACCGAAAGCTTCCGCTTCAACGACGCCGTGCTGCGCAACCTGGTCATCAAGCGTGACGAGGCTGACACCGAGCAGTCGCTGATCATGAAGAGCAAGGACGAGAAGGGTGACAAGCCGGAGCGCGGTGAGCGCCGTCGTCGTGACGACGAAGAAGGCGAGTCCACCACCACCGCTGACAACGAAGCCGGCGACGACGCCGCTTCCGCCGCCTAAGGAGCCTTCCCATGTCCAAGTTCTTCCGTCGCCGCAAGTTCTGCAAGTTCACGGCTGAAGGTGTGAAGGAGATCGACTACAAGGATCTCAACACCCTGCGCCAGTACCTGACCGAGAACGGCAAGATCGTGCCGAGCCGCGTCACCGGTACCAAGTCGAAGTACCAGCGCCAGCTGGCGACCGCCGTCAAGCGCGCTCGCTTCCTGGCCCTGATCCCGTACACCGACAACCACGACGTCTGATGCCCGGCGGGGCGGCCCGGTGCCGCCCCCGCTGTGCCAGCTATTCGGACAGCCTTTGTTGCGGGGCTTCGCCTCGCTAACGAATAACTCATCTGGAGCAATACCATGCAGCTGATCCTCCTGCAGAAAGTCACCAACCTCGGCAACCTGGGCGACCTGGTCGACGTGAAGCCGGGCTACGGCCGTAACTTCCTCGTGCCGCAGGGCAAGGCCGTTCCGGCCACCGAGAGCAACAAGGCCGAGTTCGAAGCCAAGCGCGCCGAGTACGAAGCCAAGGCCCAGGCCATCCACGCCGATGCTGACGCCCGCAAGGCCAAGCTGGAAGGCGCGAGCGTGACCATCGCCGCCAACGCTTCGACCGAAGGCAAGCTGTACGGCTCGGTCGGCGCCCGTGAAATCGCCGATGCCTTCACCGCTGCCGGCCTGCCGGTCAGCAAGAGCGAAGTCATCCTGGGCGAAGGCGCCTTCCGCAACATCGGCGAATACGACGTGCTGGTCCACCTGCACGCCGACGTCGAGACCACCGTCAAGGTCGTCGTCGTCGCCGAAGCCTGATCCCGCGCCGCAAGGCCTGGAATCACCGCAGAACGGGCGCCCGCAAGGGTGCCCGTTTTGTTTTATGGCCCGCTTTCGTAGCGTTGCGCCATGTCTGGCCGGCTGGGTGGGGCCGGACAATGTTCCACGCCCATTCGTAGAACACGGCCACATCGGTATACTCAGGGCGTCACACCCGTTCCACGGGCATCGATCCCAACAGGATCAATGACTTGGAGGGTAAACGCAGGCCGCTTGCCGGCCCCAGTCCGGAACCCCTATGCGTCTTTCCACGATCAAGCTGTCCGGCTTCAAGTCGTTCGTCGATCCGACCACCCTGCACCTGCCGACCAACATGACCGGCGTGGTGGGGCCCAATGGCTGCGGCAAGTCGAACATCATCGACGCCGTGCGCTGGGTCATGGGCGAGAGCTCGGCCAGCCGCCTGCGCGGCGACTCGCTGACCGACGTGATCTTCTCCGGTTCCAACGCCCGCAAGCCGGTCTCGCAGGCCACCGTCGAGCTGATCTTCGACAATTCGGACCATACGATTTCCGGCGAGTACGCCTCGTTCAACGAAATCTCGGTCAAGCGCACGGTCAGCCGCGACGGCACCAGCAACTATTACCTCAACGGCACCAAGTGCCGTCGCCGCGACATTACCGACCTGTTCCTCGGCACCGGCCTGGGCCCGCGCAGCTACTCGATCATCGAGCAGGGCATGATCAGCCAGATCATCGAGGCGCGCCCGGAAGACCTGCGCGTGTACCTGGAAGAGGCGGCCGGCATCTCCAAGTACAAGGAGCGCCGCAAGGAAACCGAGACCCGCATCCGCCATACCCGCGAGAACCTGGACCGGCTGGGCGACCTGCGCGACGAGATCAGCAAGCAGCTGGAGCACCTCAAGCGCCAGGCCCGGCAGGCCGAGCAGTACCAGGCCCTGCAGGAAGAGCGCCGGGTCAAGGACGCCGAGTGGAAGGCCCTGGAATTCCGTGGGCTCGACGGCCGCCTGTCCAAGCTGCGCGAAGGGCTGTCACAGGAAGAGACCAAGCTGCAGCAGCTGATCGCCGACCAGCGCGATGCCGAGGCCCGCATCGAGACCTCGCGCGTGCGTCGCGAAGAGGCCGCCGATGCGCTCAATACCGCGCAGGCCGCGGTCTACCAGGTCGGCAGCACGCTGGCGCGCTTGGAGCAGCAGATCCAGCACCAGCGCGAGCTGTCGCAGCGCCTGCATAAGGCCCGCGACGAGACCCGCCAGGCGCTGGCCGAACTGGGCCAGCACATCAGCGGCGACGAGGCCAAGCTGATGGTGCTGCGCGAGGCGGTGGAGGCTGCCACCCCGCAGCTGGAGGAGCTGCAGGAAGAGAACGAGATCAAGCAGGAAAGCCTGCGCGAGGCCGAGGAGCGGCTGGCTAGCTGGCAGCAGCGCTGGGAACAGCATACCTCGCAGAGTTCGGAAGCCTCGCGTGCCGGCGATGTCGAGCGCACCCGCGTGGACTACCTGGACAAGCAGGTCCTCGACGCCGACCGCCGCCGCGAAGCACTGGCCGCCGAGCGCGCCGGGCTGGACGTGGATGCGCTGGAAGAAGCCTTCGAGCAGCTGCATCTGCAGCACGACACGCAGAAGACCGCGCTGGACGAACTGGGCGAAGAAGTCGAACACCGCAAGCAGGGCGTGGCAGCCGTGCAGGAGCAGCAGCGCAACGGCCAGAACGACCTGGCCGAACTGCGCAAGCAGGCCAATGGACTGCGCGGCCGCCTGGCATCGCTGGAAACCCTGCAGCAGGCCGCGCTCGGCCAGGAGCAGGGCGCTGCCGTGGCCTGGCTGAAGGCGCATGGACTGGATTCGGCGGCGCGTGTCGGCGAACGCCTGGATGTCGATGCTGGTTGGGAAAATGCGGTCGAAAGTGCGCTCGGCCAGTTGATCGAAGGCGTGCTGGTCGATGACCCGGCCGGGCTGGTCGATGCGCTGGGTGAGCTGGGCGAAGGTCACATCGCGCTGGTTGCCGACGATGATGCGGACCTGAAGGTTGCCCCGACCTCGCTGGCGGCACGCGTGCGTGGCCCGGCCGCGATCCGTCGCCTGCTGGCGCACCTGCACGGTGCACGTGATCTGGCCGAGGCGAAGACGCTGCAGGCCAGCCTGCCCGAAGGCGATTCGGTCATCACCCAGGGGGGCGAGCGCCTGGGCCAGGGCTGGCTGCGCGTTTCGCGCTCGGGTGCGGCCCAGCAGGGCGCATTGCTGCGCGAACGTGAGATCAATGAACTGCGCGAGCAGATCGAACAGTTGCAGGAGCGCGAGGCTGAGCTGGAAGATCAGCTGGCTGGCTTCCGCGAACAGTTGCAGGCCGCCGAGCAGCAGCGCGAAGACGCGCAGCGCACGTTGTACCAGGCCCACCGTGCGGTCTCCGAGCTTGCCGGCCAGCTGCAGGGCCAGCAGGGCAAGGTGGAAGCCGCTCGTACCCGCATCGACCGCATCGAAGGTGAACTGAAGCAGCTGCAGGAAACGCTGGAAGCCAACAATGAGCAGGCGCGTGAAGCGCGCTCGCGGTTGGAGAATGCGGTCAGCAGCATGGGGGATCTGGAATCGACGCGGCAGCGCTTGGAGGGCGAGCGTCGCCAGCTGACCGAGGCGCGCGACCTGGCCCGTGACGCTGCGCGTGCGGTGCGCGAACGTTCGCATTCGCTGGCGTTGACCCTGGAATCGCAGCGTGCGCAGCTGGCGTCACTGAGCCAGGCCCTGGAGCGCATGGGGACCCAGCGCGGGCAGCTGGATTCGCGCCTGGGTGAACTGCACTCGCAGCTGGATGAAGGTGATTCGCCGGTTGAATCGCTGCAGGCCGAGCACCAGAACGCACTGGAAGAACGGGTGCGTGCCGACCGTGTGCTGACCGAGGCGCGCACGCTGCTCGATGGCATCGACGCCGAGCTGCGCAATTACGAACAGACCCGGCACCAGCGCGACGAGCAGGCGCTGGCCCAGCGCGAGCGTATTTCACAGCGCAAGCTGGACCAGCAGGCGCTGGTGCTCAGCGCGGACACCCTGCAGGGCGCGGTGGAAAAGGCCGGCTTCGTGCTGCAGGACGTACTCAACGCACTGCCCGAGGACGCCCGCCTGGGCGACTGGGAGCAGGCCGTGCACCAGATCGACGGCCGCATGCGCCGGCTGGAGCCGGTCAACCTGGCGGCCATCCACGAGTACGGCGAGGCTTCGCAGCGTTCGGAGTACCTGGACGCGCAGCATGTGGACCTGACCACCGCGCTGGAGACCCTGGAAGACGCCATCCGCAAGATCGACCGCGAGACCCGTGGCCGTTTCAAGGACACCTTCGACCGCGTCAACGCAGGCGTGCAGGCGCTGTATCCGCGCCTGTTCGGTGGCGGCCATGCCTACCTGGAACTGACCGGTGAAGACCTGCTGGACACCGGTGTGACCATCATGGCGCGTCCGCCGGGCAAGCGTGTCTCCAGCATCTCGCTGCTGTCCGGTGGCGAGAAGGCGATGACCGCGGTGGCGCTGGTGTTTGCCATCTTCCAGCTGAACCCGGCGCCGTTCTGCCTGCTGGACGAGGTGGACGCGCCGCTGGACGAAGCCAACGTCGGCCGCCTGGCCAACATGGTGAAGGAAATGAGCGAGAAGGTGCAGTTCCTGTTCGTCAGCCACAACAAGGCCACGATGGAAGCCGCCCACCAGCTGTCGGGCGTGACCATGCGCGAGCCGGGCGTCAGCCGCCTGGTCAGCGTGGACCTGGAAGAAGCCGCGCGATTGGCGGGCGCGGCCTGACGTGCCATCCTAGTTACCTGAATGAACTAGCCGGAGAACCTATCGAATGTCCGACACGGCACTGTTGCGCATCGGCATCCTGGCCGCCGGCCTGCTGTTGATCGCCGCGATCTTCCTGTTTGGCCGTCCGAAGAAGAAGCCCCAGGGGCGCCGCGTGGAAAGCGCGGAGCCAAGCAGTGGCGAGCGCCGCGAGCCGGTGCTGGGCGAGGATGGCGTCGCCGTGGCCGATGGCCGGGTCGAACCGGGCATGGGCGGCGAAGGCGAGCAGGCCGAACTCGGCCTGGCCGACACCGACGCCGGGGCCAGCGATCTCGGCAAGCGCGCCACCCAGGACTTCGACAAGATCGTCTCGTTGTTCGTGGCCGCCCGCGCCGGCGAGCAGCTGCGCGGCGAGGACATCGTGGTCGCGGCCGAAAAGACCGGCCTGGTGTTTGGCCACATGAATGTCTTCCACCGCCTGGTGGAGGCCCATCCCGAGCGCGGCCCGATCTTCTCGATGGCCAGCATCATGAAACCGGGCAGCTTCGACATGGCCAATATCCGCGCCATGGAAACCCCGGCGATCGCCTTCTTCCTGACCCTGCCCGCGCCGCTGACCGCGCTGGACGCCTGGGAGAAGATGCTGCCGACCGTGCAGCGGATGGCCGAACTGCTGGATGGCGTGGTGCTGGATGACAGCCGCAATGCCCTGGGCCGCCAGCGCATCGCGCACATCCGCGACGAACTGCGCGCCTACGACCGCCAGCACCAGGCACCGCCGCTGACCAAGACGCCGCGCTGGTAAGCGCCATGGCGTGCCGGCCAACGGTCGGCACCCACCGTCGGTCGTTGTTCGGTATCCCCGGGTAGATCCACGCCATGCGCGGATGGCGTTGTGTAGAGTCGAGCCATGCTCGACTGGGGCCTTCCCTACACATCTGACCGCATTCAAGCGATACCCGACCGGACCCGGTCCGGTAATGCTCAGGCATGCCCAGCCCACGTCTCCTGAAAGGTCGTTGGTCGCAATCCCGGAATGTCTACGCGATCACCACGATCACTCACCGCCGTCAGCGATTCTTCGATGACGCCGATCTGGTGGCACTCGCGGTGGCGACGCTGCAGCGCCTCCAGCAGGAGGGCCGATGTATCAACCTCGCTTGGGTGGTCATGCCGGACCACATTCATTGGTTGATGCAGCTTCGCGGAGGAACGCTTGCTGCTTCGGTGCAGATCATGAAATCCCGGTGCAGTAGGTTGTCAGGAACCGACGGGCCACTTTGGCAGCGGGGGTATTACGACCACGCTGTGCGATGTGATGAGTCCCTGCGGAGTCAAGCACTGTACATTGCCGCCAACCCTGTCCGTGCGGGCCTGGCGGAACAGTTGGGCGAGTACCCGTTTGCGTGGTGCCGATGGTTTGATCGGGCCCCGTAGGGTATGAGTCGAGCATGGCTCGACTCTACAAATGGCCCTGTCTGGCGTGCCGACCAACGGTCGGCACCCACCCGGCGGGGTTATGCCGGTACGCCGGCCACCTTCGCGAACGCTTGGCGGAATGCCGCCATCTCCTCTTCGGTGCCCACGGTGACGCGCACGCGCTGCGGCCAGATCGGCCAGCTGCGCCCGATCACCACGCCGTTCTCCGCCATGGCCTTGGCGAAGGCGCCACCGTCGCGCTGGACATCGACCACGAAGCAGTTTGCCTCCGAGGGCAGGCAGCTGAAGCCGCGCTTGCCCAGCCATGCAAGGGTGGTCTGTCGTGCCTTCGCATTCTGCAGTCGTCGCTGCGCGATCAGTTGCGGGTCGCGAAGGCTGGCCAGTGCCGCCGCCAGTGCGGGCACCGGCAACGGGTTGTCGCCGAGGCTGGCCAGCTCACGCAGGCGGTCGGGATGGGCCGCCGCAACGCCCAGTCGCAGGCCGGCCATGCCGTACAGCTTGGAGAACGTGCGCAGCACGATCAGGTCATCGCGCTGTGCAACCTGTGTGATCAGGCTCGGCTGCTCGCTGTACTGCAGGTAGGCCTCGTCGACCAGAACGCGGGTCGACGCCGGCTTGTGGGCCAACAGCCAGGCAAGCTCATCCGGCGGGCTGATCGAGCCGGTCGGATTGTTCGGGTTGCACGCATACAGCAGCCCGGTCGGGCGCGCGTGGGCGGCGGCGACCATCGCGCGCAGGTCGTGTGCGCCGTCGTCGCGCAGCGGAACCTTCTGCACGTGCGCACCGTGCGCGGCGGCGACCTCGCCCAGCGTCTCGAAAGTGGGGTCGGCCACCACCAGTCCCGCCTGCGGACCGGTCCACAGCGTGGCAGCACGGTTCAGTGGTTCACTGGAGCCGGGGTACAGGCGCATGTGGTTGGCGGGAATGCGTGCCTGCTCGATGAAGGCGTCGCGGACCTGAGCAGCCAGTTCGAAGCGATAACGGCCACATTGAGCGATGCTGTCGCGCGCCGCCAGCTGTGCTGCAGGCGAGGGGCCGTAGGGGCATTCGTTGAAATTCAGCAGCACGGCGCCGTCGGCAGGGGCAGGCGCCGCGACAGCGGCGGGCTGTGCCTGGCCGAGGCGGGGCAGGCCGCTGCCCGCCAAGGCGAGGCCGGCACCGGCCAGTTGCAGGAAGTGGCGGCGGGAGGCAGGCAGGGTCACGGGCGGGATTCCAGAGGGCAACCGACGCACGCTAACGCTGGTGGTGATGGGCGGCAAGCCCGCTTGTTGTGGATTCGAGCCATGCTCCATTGGAGATGTGCCAACCAAGGTTAGCACCTGCCAGGGCGGGGGAGCGCCAGTCGAGCAAGCTCGACTCTACAAAGGGCGCCGGCGTTACAGGGCCTGACGGCCGGGCGCGGTAGAATTCCCGGCCATCCCAGAACCACCGGATCCCGATGAGCCCCAGCCCCGCCGAACGCGCCGAAGACCTTCGCCGGCAGATCGCCCAGGCCAACCGCGCCTACCACGAGCTGGATGCGCCGGAGATCCCCGACGTCGACTACGACCGGCTGGTGCGCGAGCTGGAAGCGCTGGAGCGCGAGCATCCGGAGCTGGCACGTGCCGACAGCCCGACCCAGCAGGTCGGCGCCCGTCCCTCCGGCCGTTTCCCGGAAGTACGCCACGCGGTGCCGATGCTGTCGCTGTCCAATGCCTTCAGCGATGAGGAAGTGGCCGACTTCGTGCGCCGCATCGATGAGCGCCTGGGCCGTCGCAGCCTGCAGTTCTCGGCCGAGCCGAAGATGGATGGCCTGGCGATCAGCCTGCGCTACGAAGAAGGTCATTTCGTGTTGGGCGCCACCCGCGGCGATGGCAGTACCGGCGAGGACGTGACTGCCAACCTGCGTGAGATCGGCGACATCCCCAAGCGCCTGCATGGCAAGAACTGGCCCGACGTGCTGGAGGTGCGCGGCGAGGTCTACATGGCCCGCGCCGACTTCGAGGCCTACAACGAACGTGCGCGCCAGCAGGGTGGCAAGGTGCTGGCCAACCCGCGCAATGCCGCCGCCGGTTCGTTGCGCCAGCTGGACCCGAAGATCAGCGCGCAGCGCAGGCTGAGCTTCTTCGCCTACGGCACCGGCGAGGTGCAGGGCGGCGAACTGCCCGACACCCATTCGGGCACGCTGGCCCAGCTTGGCGCCTGGGGCTTCCCGGTCAGTGCGCTGTGCAAGGTGGTGGAAGGCACCGACGGCCTGCTCGGCTATTACCGCGATATCGGTGAGCGCCGCGATGGCCTGCCGTTCGACATCGATGGCGTGGTCTACAAGCTGGATGACCGCGCCGGCCAGCAGGCGATGGGCTTCGTCTCGCGCGCACCGCGCTGGGCCATCGCGCACAAGTTCCCGGCGCAGGAACAGAGCACGACCGTGGAGGCGATCGAGATCCAGATCGGCCGCACCGGTGCCGCGACGCCGGTCGCGCGACTGGCGCCGGTGGCGGTGGCCGGTGTGATCGTGTCCAACGCCACCCTGCACAACGCCGACCAGATCGCACGCTTGGATGTGCGCGTGGGCGATAGCGTGATCGTTCGCCGCGCCGGTGACGTGATCCCGGAAGTGGTCAGCGTCATCCTCGACCGCCGCCCGCCGGGCACCACGCCATGGCAGATGCCGACGCGCTGCCCGGTGTGCGGTTCGGAGATCGTGCGCGAGGAAGGCGCTGCAGCATGGCGTTGCTCGGGCGAACTGTCCTGCCCGGCACAGCGCAAGGAAGCCATTGCCCATTTCGCCTCGCGCCGCGCGATGGACATCGATGGTTTGGGGGACAAGTACATTGAAACCCTGGTCGACGCGGGCATCGTCAAGAGCGTGGCCGACCTGTACCGCCTCAACCGCGACCAGCTGCTGCACCTGAAGCTGGTGCTGGATGCTGAAGACCCTTCCGCACTGGCCGCCGCGCTGAAACTGCACCTGCCGGCCGAAGGCAGCGGTGCGGTGCTCAACGCGGTGCTCAAGCTGGATGGCACTGATCCGGGCTGGCGCGCACAGGCGCTGGTACAGCCGGCCAGCTTCGATTGGAACACGAAGAAGATCGCCACCAAGTGGGCCGACAACCTGATCGCGGCGATCGATGCAAGCCGCGCCGCCACGCTGGAGCGGCTGCTGTTCGCGCTCGGCATCGAACACGTCGGCGAGAGTACGGCCAAGGCGTTGGCGCAGTGGTTCGGTGATCTGGAGCTGATCCGCCACCTGCCGTGGCCACTGTTCAAGCGCGTACCGGACATCGGCGGCGAAGTGGCGCGTTCGCTCGGTCACTTCTTCGAGCAGCAGGGCAACCAGCAGGCCATCGATGACCTGCTGCAGGTCGGCCAGGTGCGCATCAGTGATGTGCATGCGCCCAGTGCAAAGTTGCGCGAAGGCCTGGATCTTGCGCAGCTGCTGGTTGAATCGGAAATCCCCGGAATCACGCGCCTGCGCGCGGAGAAGCTGGTGGCGGCGTTGCCGGGCGCCCAGGCGGTGCTGGATGCCGAACATGGCCAGTTCGTCAACGCGGGCCTGCCGGACGACACCGCGCGCGGCCTGGCGCAGTGGCTGGACGCCGAAGGTCACGGCGTGATGCTGCTGGCGGCCGAAAAGGCGATGCAGCTGATCCTGGCCAAGGCGCCGGCGCTGGCCGAGATCGTGGCCGGCCCGCTGGACGGGCAGACCGTGGTGCTGACCGGCACCCTGGCCCAGCTCACCCGCGATGCCGCCAAGGAGCGCCTGGAGGCACTCGGTGCCAAGGTCTCCGGCAGCGTCTCGAAGAAGACCAGCTTCGTGGTGGCCGGTACCGAGGCGGGCTCCAAACTGGACAAGGCGCAGTCGCTGGGCGTGCCGGTGTGGGACGAGGACCGACTGCTGGCCTACCTCGCCGAACACGAATGATGACTTCGCCGGGTGCCTCGCGCCCGGCCTGAAACACAAAGGAACACCGATGCAGACCGCCCCGCTGGATTTCCGCCTCGCCACCCGCGCCGACGAGGAACGGTTGATCGCGTTGATGCGCGAGTTCTATGCCGAAGACAGGATCGACTTCGATGATGCGCGCGTGCGTCGCGGCGTGGATGCACTGCTGGCCGACCCGCGCAACGGCGAAGTGCTGCTGTGGTTGGACGAGGCGGCTGACGTGGTGGGCTACGCGGTGATCGCGATGGGCTTCAGCCTGGAACAGGGCGGCCACTTCATGCTGCTGGACGAGTTGTACCTGAGCCATCGCGCGCGTGGTCGTGGCCGTGGCAAGCAGGCGCTGGCCATCTGCGAACAGCGCGCCCGCGGGCGGGGCGTCAGCCGGCTGCGCCTGGAAGTGAACCACCACAATGAACTGGCGCGCCGCCTGTACCTGGCCAGCGGCTACATCGATGACACCCGTGACCTGCTGACCCTGCCGCTGGACCATCCGCGTCCGGAGGGGATCCTGTGAGCGCGGCCCTGCTGCGCACGCTGCAGCAGCGCGCGTCACTCAATGCGCTGGTGCGTCGCTTCTTCGCCGAGCGCGATGTGCTGGAGGTGGAGACGCCGATCCTGTCGGTGGCGGGCAACACCGAACCGAACATCGACAGCTTCCATACCGATTTCACCGGCCACGTCGATGCCGGCGGCCGCCGCCGCTGGCTGCGCACCTCGCCGGAGTATCCGCTCAAGCGCCTGTTGGCGGCCGGTGTTGGCGACTGCTATGAGCTGGGCCGGGTGTTCCGCAACGGCGAGGCCGGTGGCCGCCACAACCCGGAGTTCACCATGCTGGAGTGGTATCGGGTCGGCTGGGACCACCACCGGCTGGTGCAGGAAACCGCCGAGCTGGTCGGCCAGGCGCTGGCCCTGGTCGGGCGCAGTGCATCCCTGCGCGTTCTGAGCTACCGCGAGCTGTTCCAGCAGCATGTGGGCGTGGACCCGTTCGACGCCGATGAGGCCGCACTGCGCGCCGCACTGGGCGATGTGCATATCGATCCGGTCGGCCTGACCCGCGATGACTGGCTGGATCTGTTGATGACCCACCATATCCAGCCGCATTTCGATGACGCGGTGATGACCGTGGTGCATGACTGGCCCGCCAGCCAGGCAGCATTGGCCCGCATCCGCCCCGGCACGCCGCCGCTGGCGGAACGCTTCGAGTTGTACCTGGGGCCGGTGGAGCTGGCCAACGGTTATCACGAACTGAACGATGCCCACGAGCAGCGTGCGCGTTTCCAGCGTGACCTGCAGCGTCGGCATGAGCGCGGTCAAGTGCAGCCGGCGCTGGACGAAGCGTTGCTGGCTGCATTGCCGTCGTTGCCGGCCTGTGCCGGCGTCGCCGTCGGCGTCGACCGCCTGCTGATGGCGATGAACCGCACGCCACGCATTGCCGATGTGCTGGCCTACGACTTCGCCCATGCGTGAGCGCAGCGCTTTGCTGAACATCGAAGACTGAACGGATTGCTGCGTTCGCGCGCTTGCTTCGGCAAGCAGGATGATGCTCTTATCACGGCAGATGCGAGACACTGGCATCGGAATTCGTCCACTCCTGTTGGGGAAGGCATTGGTCAAGTGGTTTGCGGTCGTCGCTGCTCCGGTGTACTCCATCGCGCTCTGGGGTGCCTGGCTGCCGTCCTCGGCGTCTGCCCAGCAGGTTGGCTACGACGATGCAGTGGTGACCTGCGAATCGCGTGACATGGCGTGGGTGCATTGCGATATCGATGTCAGCAATGGCGTCGACCTGGTCCGCCAGCTGTCCAACAGCAGCTGCATCCGTGGCAGCGAATGGGGGACCGACCGCAGTGGCGTCTGGGTCACCCTGGGCTGCCGCGCCGAGTTCCGCGCGCGCCGCGCTGCCGGTGCCACCGGCGCTGCCACCGAAGGCAAGCGCCTGGTCCGTCGCGTGGTGCGTTGTGAATCCAACGGCCGCCCGCAGAGCTGCCCGGTGCGCCTGGACGGTGCCCCGGTACGCCTGCTGCGGCAGCTGTCGGCGCTGCCGTGCCGGGAAGGGCAGGGTTGGGGCTACAAGCGCAATGAAGTGTGGACCAGCCGCGGCTGCCAGGGTGATTTCGAGGTGGCCGATGATGAGGGCCGCTTCGTCGACGTGCCGCGCAGGCTGACCTGCGAATCGAAGTCGAAGAAGCGCCGCTTCTGCGGCGCCAGCATCTCGGTGGGGGCTGCGGTCTCCGAGCAGCTGTCCAACACGCCGTGCGAGGAGGGCAGCACCTGGGGCTGGAACCGCAACGGGATCTGGGTGGACGGCGGCTGCCGCGCCGAATTCCTGGTGAACTGAGCCGGGCAGGCTCCAACGCTGCCGGGCGTGGCCCTACAATGGGCCCATGAACACTGCCTCCGACATCGATTACGCCCGCTACGACCACATCCGCCCGATCCTGTGGACCGGCGATGCCCTGCAACTGCTGGACCAGCGCAAGCTGCCGTTCGTGGTCGAGCATGTGGTCTGCCATGACAGTGACGAGGTCGCCTCGGCCATCCACGCACTGACCGTGCGCGGTGCGCCGGCGATCGGTATCGCGGCTGCCTGGGGCGTGGTGCTGGCGGCACGTGACGTGCAGGCGGCCGATGGCATGCAGGCACTGCAGCAGCTGGAGCCGGCGCTGCAGCGCTTGAACGCTTCGCGTCCGACCGCAGTCAACCTGGCCTGGGCGCTGGCACGCATGCGCCGTTGCCTGAACGCTGCCGGCCCGGACTGGAAGGCATTGCTGGCCGCGGAAGCGCAGGCCATTGCCGAGGAAGACCTGGCCGCCAACCGTCACATGGGGGCGCTGGGCGCGGGCCTGATCGACGCTGGCAGCGGGGTGCTGACCCATTGCAATACCGGCTCGCTGGCCACCGCCGGCTTCGGTACCGCACTGGGCGTGATCCGTGCCGGCATGGCCCAGCACCGCATCGCCCGTGTCTTCGCCGGCGAAACGCGGCCGTGGCTGCAGGGCGCGCGCCTGACCGTGTGGGAGCTGCAGCAGGATGGCATCGACGCCACCCTGATCGCCGACTCGGCAGCCTCGCACCTGATGAAGACCGGTGCCGTGCAGTGGGTGATCGTCGGTGCCGATCGCATCTGCGCCAATGGCGATACCGCCAACAAGATCGGCACCTACCAGCTGGCCATTGCGGCCCGCCACCACGGCGTCAGGTTCATGGTCGTGGCACCGTCCTCCACCGTGGACATGGAGACCGTGGACGGCAGCCAGATCGAGATCGAGCAGCGCGATCCGGGCGAGCTGTACGGCGTGGGCGGCACCCGCACCGTGGCCGAGGGCATTGCCGCCTGGAACCCGGTATTCGACGTCACCCCGGGCGAGCTGATCGACGCCATCGTGACCGAGCGCGGGGTGATCCTGAACCCGACCGTGGAGAACATGCGCGCCGCCTTCGGCGGTTGAAGCGCAGGGGAGGGGCAGCGTGACCTCCGCCCCCGGGTCGTGCCGGCCGCTGGCCGGCAACCCCTAAGTTCCTGATTTGTGCCGGTAAAATCCCCGTAAAGGGAGGCGGAAAACGGCCTGTTGTGGTAGTATCCACAGGTTGAATCGAGGTTCCGGCACGACCCCCTCCCGCAGAGGGCTGCGCCGGACTGGACCGCTACCAGACAACGGAACCCGAATGGCAGAAACCGCCAAGGAAATCATCCAGGTCAACCTGGAAGACGAGATGCGCAAGAGCTACCTCGATTACGCCATGAGCGTGATCGTGGGCCGCGCGCTCCCGGATGCGCGCGACGGCCTCAAGCCGGTGCATCGTCGCGTGCTGTTCGCGATGAACGAGTTGAACGCGCACAGCAACAAGCCCTACTTCAAGTCGGCGCGTATCGTCGGTGACGTCATCGGTAAGTACCACCCGCATGGCGATCAGTCGGTGTACGACACGCTGGTGCGCCTGGCACAGCCGTTCTCGCTGCGTTACATGCTGGTCGATGGCCAGGGTAACTTCGGTTCGATCGACGGCGACTCCGCCGCGGCGATGCGATACACCGAGGCGCGCATGTCGCGCCTGGCGCATGAGCTGATGGCGGACATCGACAAGGAAACCGTCGATTTCCAGCCCAACTACGACGAAAAGGAACTGGAGCCGACGGTCATGCCGACCCGGTTCCCGAACCTGCTGGTCAATGGTTCGGCCGGTATCGCAGTGGGCATGGCGACCAACATCCCGCCGCACAACCTGAGCGAATCGATCAACGCCTGCATCGCGCTGATCGACAACCCGGACATCGATGTCGACGGCCTGATGGAGTACATCCCGGGCCCGGACTTCCCGACCGCCGGCATCATCAACGGCACCGCCGGCATCGTCGCCGGCTACCGCACCGGCCGTGGCCGCGTGCGCATCCGTGCCAAGGCCGATATCGAGGTGGCCGACAACGGCCGCGAATCGATCATCGTCACTGAAATTCCTTACCAGGTGAACAAGGCGCGTCTGATCGAGAAGATCGCCGAGCTGGTCAAGGAAAAGAAGATCGAAGGCATCAGCGAGCTGCGCGATGAGTCCGACAAGGACGGCATGCGCATCTACATCGAGATCAAGCGCGGTGAATCTGCCGAGGTTGTGCTGAACAACCTGTACCAGCAGACGCAGATGGAGTCGGTGTTCGGCATCAACATGGTGGCGCTGGTCGATGGCCGCCCGCAGTTGATGAACCTCAAGCAGATGCTGGAGGCGTTCGTCCGCCACCGCCGCGAAGTGGTCACCCGCCGCACCGTGTTCGAGCTGCGCAAGGCGCGCGCCCGTGCCCACGTGCTGGAAGGCCTGACCGTCGCGCTGGCCAACATCGACGAGATGATCGAACTGATCAAGACCTCGCCGAACCCGAACGAAGCCCGCGAGCGCATGCTGGCACGCGTGTGGGAGCCAGGCCTGGTCGGTGCGATGCTGGGCGCCGCCGGTGCCGAAGCTTCGCGTCCGGAAGACCTGCCCAAGGGCGTGGGCCTGATCGAGGGCGGCTACCAGCTGACCGAGATCCAGGCCACCCAGATCCTGGAAATGCGCCTGCACCGCCTGACAGGGCTGGAGCAGGACCGCCTGACCGACGAGTACAAGCAGCTGCTGGAAGTGATCGCCGGGCTGATCCACATCCTGGAAGATCCCGACCGCCTGCTGCAGGTGATCCGCGAGGAACTGGTCAACGTCAAGGCCGAGTTCGGCGACGAGCGTCGCACCGAAATCCGCCACAGCGAAGAAGACCTGGACATCCTCGACCTGATCGCGCCGGAAGACGTGGTGGTCACCGTGTCGCACGCCGGTTACGTGAAGCGCCAGCCGGTGAGCGTGTACCGCGCGCAGCGCCGTGGTGGCCGTGGCCGCAGTGCGGCGGCGACCAAGGAAGAGGATTTCATCGAACAGCTGTGGCTGGTCAACACGCACGACACGCTGCTGACCTTCACCAGTTCGGGCAAGGTGTTCTGGCTGCCGGTGTACCAGCTGCCTGAAGCCGGTTCCAACGCCCGCGGCCGTCCGATCATCAACTGGATCCCGCTGGAGCCGGGCGAGCGCGTGCAGGCCGTGTTGCCGGTGCGCGAGTACGCCGATGGCCAGTTCGTGTTCTTCGCCACGAAGAACGGTACGGTCAAGAAGACTCCGCTGGGCGAGTTCGCCTTCCGCCTGGCCCGCGGCAAGATCGCGATCAACCTGGACGAGGGCGATGCGCTGGTCGGCGTCGGCCTGACCGACGGTGAGCGTGACATCCTGCTGTTCGCCTCCAACGGCAAGACCGTGCGCTTCGGCGAGGACAAGGTCCGCTCGATGGGTCGTACCGCGACCGGCGTGCGTGGCATCAAGATGCCGGCGGGCGAGGAAGTGGTCAGCCTGATCGTGGCCGAGAGTGCCGGCGGCAGCGAGGACGAGAACGAGGACGACAATGGTGTCGAGGAAATCGCAGCCAATGGCGATGCGGTGATCGACGGCGCCGACGACGCCAGCGTGCAGTACATCCTTACCGCCACCGAGAACGGCTACGGCAAGCGCACCCCGCTGCCGGACTACCCGCGCAAGGGCCGTGGCACGCAGGGCGTGATCGGCATCCAGACCACCGAGCGCAACGGCAAGCTGGTGGCCGCGGTGCTGATGGGCTCCGGCGATGAAGTCCTGCTGATCTCCGATGGCGGCACCCTGGTGCGTACCCGTGGCTCGGAAATCAGCCGCGTCGGCCGCAACACCCAGGGCGTGACCCTGATCCGCCTGTCCAAGGACGAGAAGCTGCAGGCGGTGGAGCGCATGGATGCCTCGATCGACGAGGACGAGGACGAGGTGGCCGCCGCCGCCCCGGCCGCGACCGACGGCATCCCGGCTGCTGCCAGCAGCGAGGACGCCGCGCAGGAGTGATCCTGCCGCCAGGTTGAGGTACCCGACGACGCCGGCCCTGTGCCGGCGTCGTCGTATCCGGATGCCACATATACGCGCGCGCTTCACGTCGGCGGTGGGATAAGGGCGCATGCTGCCCCGGAGATCGACGATGTCCGCCACGCCGCAGTCTGCCTCCGCTCCTTCCTCCCGCCACCCTCTGGTCACCGTGCTGTCGCTGCTGCTGGTCGTGCTCGGCCTGGTCATCGGCGGGCTCGGCGCGTGGCTGCTCAGCCTCGGTGGCTCGGCCTACTATGCGATCGCCGGGTTCGGCCTGCTGGCCAGCGGCATCCTGTTGTTCGGCAACCGCCGCAGCGGTGCGCTGCTGTACGCGTTGGTGTTCCTCGGCACGCTGCTGTGGACCTGGTGGGAATCGGGCAGTGATTACTGGCGCTGGGTGCCGCGTCTGGGCCTGGTAACCGCGCTGGGCATCGTGCTGGCGCTGCTGGCGCCGACCCTCCACCAACCCGTCTCCAGGCGCCTGTCGCGCAGCGTGGCCGGCGTGCTGATGCTGGTGTTCGTGGCGGCCTTCGGCCTGGCGTTTGCGCCTCATGGCGAAGTGGATGGGCATCAGCCTTTCCCGGAAGGTGCAGCCAGTGCCGGCCTGGAGCCGACCCGGGACACCACCGGCCTGCAGCCGGCCGACCAGCCTGCCGACGGTGATTGGCCGGCGTGGGGCCGCAGCAACGCCGCCACCCGTTACTCGCCGCTGCAGCAGATCACGCCGGCCAACGTCGGCACGCTGCAGCTGGCCTGGCAGTTCCGGACCGGTGACCTGCCCAAGAAGCGCTGGGGCGCGGAAACCACGCCGCTGAAGATCGGCGACCGCCTGTACCTGTGCACCGCCCGCAACCGGCTGATCGCGCTTGATGCCGCCAGCGGCAAGGAGCTGTGGCGGTTCGATCCCAAAGTGAAGGATGCCTCGATCCCGTACACCGCCGCCTGCCGCGGTGTGAGTTACTACGAGCAACCGAGCGCACCGACCCTGGCCGATGCGGCACTGGCGGATGTCGCTGCCGATCTGGCACTGCCGGAGCCACCGCCCAGCGTGACCCGGAGTGCTGCGCCGGGCAGCCATCCGGCCTGCTGGGCGCGCATCATCGAAGGCACGCTGGACGGCCGCCTCATCGCGGTGGATGCCGGCAGCGGCCGACCCTGCGCCAACTTCGGCAACAACGGACAGGTCGACATCACCCTGGGCATGGGCGAGGTACCGCCGGGATACGTGTCGATCACTTCGCCGCCGGCCATCGTGCGCGGGGTGATCGTCACCGGCCACCAGGTGCTGGACGGGCAGCGTCGCGATGCACCGTCCGGTGTGATCCAGGCCTACGACGCGATCACCGGCAAGCTGCGCTGGGCGTGGGACATGGACCAGCCCGAGCGTAGCGGCCTGCCTCCGCGCGAACAGACCTATACGCGTGGTACGCCGAACATGTGGACCACGGCCACCGGTGACGAGGCATTGGGGCTGGTCTACCTGCCGCTGGGCAATTCCGCCGGCGACTACTGGAGTGGCTCGCGCACGGAAAACCAGAACCGCTACGCGACCTCGCTGGTGGCCATCGATGTGGCTACCGGCAAGCCGGCCTGGCATTTCCAGGCGGTGCGCAAGGATGTCTGGGACTACGACCTGGGCTCGCAGGCCAGCCTGATCGACTATCCGACGGCTGCCGGCAAGGTGCCGGCGATCCTGCTGCCGACCAAGCAGGGCGACATCTACATCCTCGACCGCCGCAACGGCCAGCTGCTGAGCGCCGCTGAAGAGCGCAAGGTGCCCATCGGCGGTGTCGAGCCCGAACAGCGCTCACCCACCCAGCTGTTCTCGCTGTACCACACGCTGCGCCGCGAGCATGAGCTGACCGAGCGCGACATGTGGGGGCTGACCCCGATCGACCAGCTGGTCTGCCGCATCCAGTTCCGCAAGGCGTACTACGAAGGCTTCTATACGCCGCCGAGCAGTGATCGTCATTCCATCGAGTACCCCGGCTACAACGGCGGCTCGGACTGGGGCAGCGTGTCCATCGATACCCGTCGCGGCGTGGTCGTGGCCAACTACAACGACATGCCCAACTACAACCGGCTGGTGCCGCGTGCCGAGGCCGACCGGCTGGGCTGGCTTCCGCGCGAGAAGATCCGGTTCGACAAGGGCGGCGCCGAAGGCGCGGGCGACCCGCAGGTAGGCACGCCGTACGCCATCCAGGTCAATGCCGGCTGGCGGCTGCCGTTCACCGGCTTGCTGTGCAAGCAGCCGCCGTATGGCGGCATCCGGGCCATCGACCTGCGCACCGGCAAGCTGCTGTGGGACCGCCCGTTCGGCAGTGCCCGTGGCAATGGACCATTCGGCATCCGTTCGGGCCTGCCGATCGAGATTGGCACGCCCAACAACGGCGGTTCGGTGGTGACCGCCAGCGGCCTGATCTTCATTGCCGCGGCCACCGATGACCTGTTGCGCGCCATCGATCTGAAGAGCGGCAAGGAGTTGTGGCATACCACGCTGCCGGCGGGCGGGCAGGCCAACCCGATGGTGTACGAACAGGATGGCCGTCAGTACGTGGTGATCGTGGCGGGCGGACACCATTTCATGGAAACCCCGAAGGGCGATTACGTGATGGCCTATGCGCTGCCGGAACCGGGGCGGCCGGTCGCCGCCCGCGCTCCCTGATGATCGATCAAACCGTCACTACCACCTTGCCGATCTGCTCGTTCGATTCCAAGTAACGGTGTGCGTCCTGGATCTGCGCGAACGGGAACACCCTGGCGATCTTCGGCGCCAGCGTGCCCTTGTCCAGGCCATTGACGATGAACGCCTTGGCCCGGGCCAGTGCGGCATCGTCGGAGACGATTTCCGAATACAGGTAACCCTTCAGGGTCAGCGACTTGCCCAGTACGTTGAACAACGGGAACGGCGTGGGTTCGCTGCTCAGCGCGCCGTACTCCAGCAGGATGCCGCCGCGCGCCATCGCTTCGGTCAGCGGCACGAACTGCGGGCCACCGATCGGATCGAACACCACGCGGGCACCGGCGCCATTGGTGATGCGCGCTACTTCGGCCACCAGATCCTGTTCCTCGGTGGCGATGACATGGGCGGCACCGGCATCGAGCAGGGCCTGGCGCTTGCCCGGGCCACGCGTGACCGCGATGGGCGTGGCGCCTACGGCATTGGCGATCTGGATCGCGGCCAGGCCGACGCTGCTGCTGGCGGCGGTGATGATGACGAAATCCCCCGCGGTCAGTTGCGCCTGTTCCAGCAGTGCGCCCCAGGCTGTGACGTACTGCATCCACACTGCGGCAGCCGTTTCAAAGTCCAGTGTCTGCGGATGTTTGACCACCAGTCGCGCCGGCACGTTGGCCAGCTCGCCATAGGTGCCCCAGCGTGCGATATCCAGCGGCGGTATCACGCTGACCGCATCGCCTGCAGCGAAGCCGCTCACCGCACTGCCGATGGCTTCAACCACGCCGGCCGCTTCGTAGCCCAGGCGGCTGGGGAACTGCGCTTCCTGCAGGTAGGCACCATTGCGGAACATCACCTCGGCGCGATTCAGGCCGATGGCCTTGACCCGGATCTGGACCTCGTCGGCGGCGGGGGCGGCAACGTCGATGTCGTCGATTCGCAGTACATCGGCATTGCCGTATTCGTGGATGCGGACAACCTGGCTCATGGGGGGGCTCCGAGAAAGGGCCGACGAGGGCGCCGGCGAAAGGGTGAGGGCTACTGTGCGCGTAGTCTGTACCCAGAATAAGGGGTAATCTCGTGTTTCATTGAAAACGGAATGTTTGCAATGGACTTGATTGCTCCCCTGCGAACCTTCGCAAAAGTGGCCGAGGTCGGCTCGTTCGCCGCCGCTGCCGAGGTGCTGGACCTGTCCCCACAGGTGGTCGGCAAGCACGTCCAGGCGCTGGAGCAGCATCTGGGCGTGCGCCTGCTCAACCGCACCACGCGCAAGCAGAGCCTGACCGACTTCGGCCAGGCCTACCTGGCGCGGGCGCGGGTGATCCTGGAAGAAGTGGAGGGCGCCGAGCAGCTGGCAGAGGTGGCACGCGGACGGCCGATGGGGCGCCTGCGCATCAGCGCACCGGTGACCTTCGGCGTGCATGCGCTGGGCCCGGCGCTGGTGGCCTACATGCAGGCGTATCCGGACGTTCAGGTCGATCTGAACCTGTCCAACAGCCTGGTCAACATCGTCGAAGACGGTTACGACCTGGTATTCCGTACCGGCGACCTGGCCGACAGCGGGCTGGTGGCGCGACGGCTCGGGCCGTATCCGCTGGTCCTGTGTGCCTCGCCGGACTATCTGGCTTCGCGCCCGGCCATTACCCATCCCAATGACCTGAGCCGTCACGAGTGCCTGGGCTTCGCGCATTCAATCATCCGCACCCGCTGGAGCTTCCGCGATGCCGAGGGCAGCGTGCTGACCGTGCCGGTGTCCAGCCGCTTCATGGTCAATCAGGCCGAGCCACTGCTGACTGCGGCCGTCGGTGGGCTGGGACTGATCCTGCAGCCCTACGAAATGCTCTCGGCGACGCTCGCACGCGGTGATCTGGTGGAAGTGCTGCCGACGTTCGAGCCGGTGTCGACCTGGATCCATCTGCTGTACCCGCGCGACCGCCAGGTGACGCCCAAGCTGCGCAGCTTAGTGGATTTCTGCGTGGCGCGGTTCAGCGAGCAGAGCATGGCGCGGCGGTAGCGCGGCCATCGGTCAGCATTGTTCCTGTCTACTGTGAAGGATCATGCCCTCACGCCGCTTCAGGACCGCAACGTGTTGTGCGCTTTCCAGCCAACGCGCGCAGTGGATGGCAGCGCATCGAAGCATTCAACGTTACCGTTGATGTGTTGCCGCAGAGTCCCAGGCGTGGATGCGGCGGGCCGATCCATCATCTAGGATGCGTCCAGGGACACCCGCAAAGGAACTGTAATGAGGGCTTTTGGACGCCTGTTTCTCTGCAATGCGCTGGCCTGCGTGGTCCTGGTGACCGCCTCGGCTTCTCCGGTAGTTGGCGCAAGTTCTTTCGAGCATGCGCATCCACGTGCGCAGAATGCCATCGATGACTGGCTTGCGGCCTTCAATGCGGGCAGCCTCGAGGGGCTGCAGGCATTCGCCGACAGATATGCGAAGCAGGAGGGCAGCACTCCCAAGGACTATCTCGACTTTCGCGAGAGCACAGGCCCGCTGAGCGTTCTGGAAACACTCGAGAGCACGTCCAGCCAGGCGAAGCTGTTGGTGATGGGCCAGGTGAACGAGCGTGCGATGCGGGTGACGGCCGTCATGGATCCGGCCAATCCTGCGCACGTGAAGCAGTTCCAGATTGAGGGCGCTGAAACGCCGGACAAGTACAAGCCAGCTCGGGTGGCTTTGCCTGTCCTGATGGCCGATGCCGCGGCAAAACTCGAGGCGCTGCGGGCGCGGGACGCGCTGTCGGGGGCGTTGCAGGTGGTACAGAACGGCAAGGTGCTGCTGGACTGGCGCGGTGGCGATTCTGATCGCACCGCTGGCATCCCAGTGGGCGTGGATACGCAGTTCCGCCTTGCATCCTCCAACAAGATGTTCACCGCAGTGGCCATCCTGCAGCTGGTGCAGGATGGCAAGCTCAGTCTCGATGACACGATCGGAAAGCACCTGCCGGACTATCCGAACAAGGCCGTCGCCAACAACGTGACCGTACGTCATCTGCTCTCACATACCAGTGGCCTGGGTGATTTCTTCGGCGATGATTTCGAACAGTATTCTGCGTCGCTGAGGACGCTGGATGACTACGTGCAGCGCTTTGCCAAGGATGCGCCGCAGTTCGCGCCTGGCAGCCAGGACAGCTACTCGAACTATGGCTTCATCGTACTGGGGCGCATCATCGAAGCGGTTTCAGGGCAGTCGTACTACGTCTATGTTCAGGACCACATCCTGCGCCCGGCCGGTATGACCGGCACCGGCTTCGAGCCGGAAACAGTGAGCGTTCCGCAGCGTGCCGTCGCCTACACGAAGAAGGATGGGCAATGGCTCCGTGAAACGAAGTCGCTGCCCTGGCGTGGCATGTCAGCCGGTGGTGGCTACAGCACGGTGAGCGACATGGTGGCGTTTGCCGAGGCATTGCGTAGTGGAAAGCTGGTCTCACCTGTATTGCTGCAACAGGCCACCACGGCGCAGAATCACAAGGGCTGGTACGGATTCGGCTTCGTGGTGCAGGGCGAGGGCAGGGAACACCAGTACGGCCACGAAGGCGGTGCGCCCGGATCGAACAGTGCCATCGTGGTGCTGCCCGCGCAGGGCTGTGTGATCGTTGGCCTGGCCAATGTCGATCCGGATGCGATCGGCAACGTGGTCAACTACATCGCGCGAAGAGTGCCGCTGTAGGCCCGAGCGACTGTGCTGCAGCGATGTTGACGCTGGGGCGGGTGGCGGACCAGAATCGGTTCATGAGCCGATTCCTTCCCGTGGTATGTCTGGTCGCCAGCATGGTGCTCCTGCTGCGCGGAATGCAGGTGATACTCAAGGGTGTCGCGGTGATGGCCAACGAAGGTGCCAGCGCTGCGTATGCACAAGGCTACCTGCATGGACAGGCGGTAGCCGGGTGGATGTTGATTGCTGCAGCAGCAGCCTGTGCGCTCATTGCCTGGCAGAGGGTGCGCGCGAAGAAGTGAGAGACGGCCGCATCAGCGCGGTGCCCGCACCATCTTCGTCATCAGGTGTTCGACCACACCGGCCGGGTCCGCCGTGCGACCCACGTGCGTGCTCGACATCTGCACGATCGAGCTGCGCTTGGCGGTGAGGAAATGGAAGCGCGCGCGTGCCGGCAGCTGCGCGATCGGCCCGGCGCTGGCGTCGCCGCGGCAGATCGCCACGATCGCATCCAGCCACGGCTGCAATGCCTCCTGGTCAAGCGCCGGCGCAAACGCGTGCAGGCGTGCCGGATCGATCTCGATGGCCGCTTCCAGATGACGCGCGCCGGGGCAGGACACGATCACTCCGACGTTGATGAACTCTTCGCGTTCCACCCGCGGCACCACGCGGATGACCGCATAGTCATACGTGTGCAGCGCGGGCACGGATGGCCTCCTGCACGAACACCGCACGCACTTTCAGGCGGTGCTTGAGATAGTCGATGTAGCCCTGGCGATAGGCCTGAGGACTGTCGAACGCCGGCTCGTTGACCAGCCAGCTGTCCGGCACCAGGCCGACGATGCGCTCGATCTCGGCATCGGTCAGGCGGGCGGCCAGTTCGGCATCCACCTCGGCGATGCGGCTGGCGAACGACAGCAGCACGTGGTCGCGGATCAGTACGAAGGGCTTCTCGCAGGCGTCGCCGGCATTGGCCCAGTCGTGATGGAAGTACATCGCCGCACCGTGGTCGATCAGGTACAGCTTTCGATGCCACACCATCAGGTTGGGATTGCGCGTGGTGCGATCGACATTGCTGGTGAACGCATCGAACCAGACAATGCGCGAGGCCAGGTCGGCGTCCACCGGCATCGCGGCCGGGTCGTAGTTGATCGCGCCGGGCAGGTAGTCCAGGCCCAGGTTCAGGCCCTCGCTGGCACGGATCAACTCCTGAATTTCCGGGTCCGGCTCGGTGCGGGCGAATTCGCGGTCCAGTTCCACGAACAGGATCTCTGGAATCGGCAGGCCCAGCGTGCGCGCCATCTCGCCGGCAATCAGCTCGGCGATCAGCGCCTTCGGTCCCTGGCCAGCGCCACGGAATTTCAGCACGGCCATGCCGTCGTCGTCGGTCTCGACCACGGCCGGCAGGGAGCCACCTTCCCGTAAAGGGGTGATGTAGCGGAGGGCATGTACGGTGCGCATGGGCGCATTCTAGCGTGGCGCCGGTGGGGCCGTACCCGGCCTGGGGGCAGCGTGAATGCGTGGAGGGAAGCAGGCACGCATTGTGGCAACAGCGTTGGCCGCCGGGGCAGGTAATGTCAGGCTCCGACGCACTGGATGCCTGGCACGGTGCGCTGGCAAGGATCGCGCGCAGTCTTCACTTCTTCCTTCCGTGCACGATGGCAGCATTCGATCCAACGGAGCATCACGCCCGCGTGTGACCTTCAACAGGAGGCCGTCATGCCGCTACTGCGCAGCTGTCACGCTTCACTCTGCATGTACTGCAACGCGTGGTGTTGACCCTGGTCTGACAGGGCCAGACATGCCGGCATGGATGGCCGTCACCCGCAACACCTGCCACGCTTCACACACCGCTGATCCGGCACGCCGCTGCCGTTTCCGGCGATCCATACACCTGCCGTTTCCACGTTGCCGATTGCGATGCCCGAGGCATCGCCTGCGTGGAAGGCCACTGTGTCCACGCTGTCCCTGCAGGCTTTGGAGGTGTACCGATGAGCGACGAACTCAATCCCATGCTGCCGCCGCTGGATGATGCCAAGGTCGAGGAAATGATCGGCAAGCTGGTGCTGGTCGGTGTCACCCGCTATGGCGGTGATGGCCAAGTGCAGGGGCTGGAGCAGTACGCGGGTACGGTGCTGCGCATCAGCGCCGACGAAGGCGTGGTGCTGGCCGACGAGAACGATGGCCACGAGCGCTACCTGCCGCCGATGCTCGACCAGTACCTGCCCGCCGAACCGGGCGAGTACCGCATGCGCAACAGCGGCATGATCGTGGTCGACCCGGACTACCTGGCCACCTGGGACCTGCACGCCCAGCAGTAGTGCCAGGCCACGCCTGGCAGGTGCCGGCAGTTCCCCGGCACCTCCCGGCGCTGCACTTTGCCCCATCCGGCCACTAGTCCTTCCGGCCCATTCACTACAGCCCCTGCGGTGCTAGATTCGGGCCCTTGCCCGTCCTCGGGCGCCCATTCACACCCCAGGGGATAAGGATGCTGATCCGTCGAACCTCTCTGGCGGCGGCCGTTGCCGTTGCCACCGTCGGCCTGCTGGCCGCTGGCCCGGCGCTTGCCGACTACGCGAAGCCGCCGGAACACCTGCTCAAGGTGCTGAAGGCACCGCCGCCGCCGGCGCCGAACGTGGCGCCGGGTGGACAGCGCCTGCTGCTGACCACCGCGCAGACCTATCCGTCGATCAGCCGCGTGGCCCAGCCCTATCTGAAGCTGGCCGGCGTGCGCCTGGAGCCGAAGAACCGCAGCCGCCATGACACCCCTGGCGGCTATGGCATTCCGGCCTGCGTGGCCGACTTCACCCTGGTCGATATCGGCAGCGGCAAGGAAACCAAGGTGAACCTGCCGCAGGGCTGCGCCACCGGCGCGCTGTGGTCGGCCGATGGCAGCCACTTCGCCTTCCAGAACGCGGTCGACACCAGCGTGCAGCTGTGGGTCGGTGATGCCGCCACCGGCCAGGTGAAGCAGGTGCCGAACGTGCAGCTGAACCCGATCTTCGGCAACACCGTGCAGTGGCTGGGCGGCAGCCAGAACCTGCTGGTGAAGCTGGTGCCGGCCAATCAGGGCCCGGCGCCGTCCAATGGCGGCGTGCCGACCGGCCCGGACGCGCAGGAGTCGCTGGGAAGCAGCGGCGAGAGCAGCACCTATGAAGCGCGCGACACGCTGACCAGCGTGCATGACGAAAAGCTGTTCGCCTACTACGGCGCCTCGCAGCTGGCGGTGGTCGATACTGCGGCTGGCAGCGTGCGCCCGGTCGGGCAGCCGGCGCTGTTCAACGAGGTCAGCGCCGCACCCGATGGCGTGCATGTGCTGACCGAGTCGATCAAGGCCCCGTATTCGCATGCGGTGACCTACCAGCGCTTCGCCAACGACGTGGCGGTGCTGGACATCGCCAGCGGCAAGACCACCGCGATCGCCAGCCTGCCGCTGGCCGATCGTGTGCCGGTGCACGGCGTGCCGGAAGGCCCGCGCGGTTTCGACTGGCGCGCCACCGATCCGGCCACCCTGGTCTATGCCGAAGCGCTGGACAAGGGCGACTGGAAGGTCAACGTGCCGCACCGTGATCGCGTGCTGATGCTGAAGGCCCCGTTCAACGGCAAGCCGACCGAAATCACCCGCACTGCGCAGCGCTTCGAAGGCTTCGCGTGGACCGCCGATCCGGCCGTGGCTTTCCAGTACGAGAACGACGAGAACCGCCACTGGATGCAGACCCGCATCGTCGACGTGGACCAGCCGAAGAAGGAAGGGCGCCTGCTGTGGGACATGTCCAGCGATGAGCTGTACGGCAACCCCGGCAACCTGGTCTTCACCCGCCTGCCGAACGGCGCGCCGGTCGTGCGTCGTGAGGGCAACCATGTATTCCTCAGCGGCCGTGGCGCTTCGCCGCAGGGTGATCGTCCGTTCCTCGACCGCCTGGACCTGGGTACGCTGAAGAGCGAGCGCCTGTTCCGCAGCAGTGCGGATGCCTACGAGCAGTTCCTCGGTTTCAGCGCCACGCCGGGCCGCTACCTGACCTGGCACCAGTCGGTGATCGATCCGCCGAACGCCTTCATCCGCCAGCAGGGTGAGGCGGTGGCCGATGCGAAGGCCGGCGAGGCGCAGTTCGCCTCCAGCGCCACTGCGCTGACCAGACTGGTCGACCCGACCCCGGAAGTGCGCCAGATCAAGAAGCAGCTGGTGACCTACAAGCGTGCCGATGGCGTGGACCTGTCGTTCACCCTGTACACGCCGCCGGGTTACAAGGAAGGACAGCGCGTGCCGGCGATCCTGTACGCGTACCCGGCCGACTTCGCCAACGCCGCGCAGGCCGGGCAGGTGTCCGGTTCGCAGCAGACCTTCACCCGCCTGCAGCCGTACCGCCTGATGCTGCTGGCCGGCTACGCGATCATCGACAATGCCTCGTTCCCGATCGTGGGCGACCCGAAGAACGCCTATGACACCTACCTGGAGCAGCTGGAAGCCGACGCCAAGGCGGCGGTGGACAAGGCAGTGGACATGGGTGTGGTTGACCGCAACCGCATCGGCGTGACCGGTCACAGCCATGGTGGCCTGATGACCGCCAACCTGATCGCGCACACCAATCTTTTCAAGGCGGGCGTGGCCACCAGTGGTTCGTACAACAAGACCTTCACCCCGTTCGGCTTCCAGAACGAGCGTCGCTCGGTATGGCAGGCGCAGGACGTGTACCTGAAGGCCTCGCCGTTCTTCTATGCCGACAAGATCAAGCTGCCGCTGCTGCTGGTGCACGGCGAGGACGACGCCAACCCCGGTACCGAACCGTTCCAGTCGCGCAAGCTATACCAGGCCATCCGTGGCAACGGCGGCACCACCCGCCTGGTGATGCTGCCGAACGAGCCGCACTGGTACACCGCGCTGGAATCGAATGAGCAGCTGGTTTCGGAAATGCTGAACTGGTTCGACACCTACGTGAAGAACGCCAAGTGAGATGCAGCAGGGCCGCCCCGGGGCGGCCCTGCTGCTGGCTGCCGCGTGGCGGGGATGGGGAGTAACCGGCGAAGAGGGAGCGTCGATCAGGAGGGTATCACGCAGTCTTGACATCCGCGGGAGGCCCATCCGATGATCGGGCCGGGGAAAACGCATTCAGGGATGACATGCACCAGGGGACGGTAGCCAGTCAGGGCGTCGCGCGCGAGCGCGTGGTTCACGCCCAGCCAGATCTGGCGTTGCGGGGGCTGGTGCTGCTTGCGCAGTTCCATGGCATTGCTGCGGATGCGGAGCAGCTGGCGCATGCGCATGGACGCAACGGCGAAGCATTTGACGAGACGACCCTGCTGCTGGCCGCCCGCCGGTTGGGCCTCAAGGCCCGGATCTCAGCGACGCCGCAGCGGCGCCTTTCCAGGGTCACGCTGCCGGCGCTGGCGTTGGCGGGCGCGCATCCTTTCATCATTGCGCGGATCGACGCCGATCAGGTGCTCATCCACGACCTGGCCGAAAAGCGGCCGCGAACGCTCACGCTGGACGAACTGGGGCAGCGCTATGCAGGACGCCTGCTGCAGGTGACCTCGCGCGCCTCGGTGCTGGGCGAACTGGCAAGATTCGATTTCAGCTGGTTCATCCCGGCAGTCATCAAGTACCGGCGCTTGCTGGTCGAAGTGCTGATCGTCTCGTTCTTCATCCAGATGTTTGCCCTGGTAACACCGCTGTTCTACCAGGTAGTGATGGACAAGGTGCTGGTGCACCGGGGGCTCACCACGCTGGATGTGATTGCCATCGGCCTGGTTTCGATGGCGGTGTTCGACGTGGTGCTGTCAGGCCTGCGTACGTACGTCTTCTCACACACCAGCAGCAAGATCGATGTCGAACTCGGCGCGCGCCTGTTCCGGCATGTGCTTGCGCTTCCGTTGGCGTACTTCGAGTCACGCCGCGTGGGCGACACCATCGCCCGCGTGCGGGAACTGGAAAACATCCGCAGTTTCCTCACCGGGCAGGCGTTGACCTCGGTGCTGGACCTGTTCTTCACGGTTGTCTTCCTTGCCGTGATGTTCCACTACAGCGGCTGGCTGACCCTGATCGTGGCGCTTTCGCTTCCGGTGTATGCACTGATTTCGGCATTGGTGACGCCTGTACTTCGCAGGCGCCTGAATGACAAGTTCCAGCGTGGCGCCGACAACCAGGCGTTTCTGGTGGAGACCGTCAGCGGCATCGGAACGGTCAAGGCCATGGCGGTGGACCCGAGGGTGACCCGCACGTGGGACAGCCAGTTGGCGGGATACGTCAGCGCAGGCTTCAACGTCACCCGCATCGCCACGCTCGGCCAGCAGAGCGTGCAGCTTGTGCAGAAGCTGGTGGCCGTTGCGATCCTGTTCTGGGGCGCGAAGCTGGTCATCGAAGGCAAGTTGAGCCTGGGTCAGTTGATTGCCTTCAACATGCTGTCCGGCCAGGTGGCGGCGCCGATCATCCGCCTGGCTCAGCTTTGGCAGGACTTCCAGCAGGTCGGGATCTCGGTCGAACGACTGGGCGATATCCTCAATACGCGCACTGAGCTGCCGGGAAGCCGGATGGCATTGCCTCCGATCCAGGGCCGGATCACGTTCGAACGCGTCGGGTTCCGCTATCGTCCAGACGCTGCGGCCGTGCTTGCTGATATCGAACTGGATGTCCGGCCCGGCGAAGTGGTTGGTATCGTCGGGCGCTCAGGCTCGGGCAAGAGCACGCTGACCAAGCTGGTGCAGCGCCTGTATTCGCCGGAACAGGGCAGGGTGCTGATCGATGGACACGATCTGGCGTTGGCCGATCCGGCATGGTTGCGGCGACAACTCGGCGTGGTCCTGCAGGAGAATTTCCTGTTCAACCGCTCGGTGCGCGAGAACATCGCGCTGGGCGAGCCTGGCATGCCGCTGGAACGAGTAATCCAGGCCGCCACGCTTGCCGGCGCGCACGAGTTCATCATCGAGTTGCCCGAGGGCTATGACACCAAGGTGGGTGAGCATGGCACGGGGCTTTCCGGTGGACAGCGCCAGCGCATCGCTATCGCCCGGGCGCTGATCACCGATCCGCGCATCCTGATATTTGACGAGGCCACCAGCGCCCTGGACTACGAGTCCGAGCACGCCGTGATGTCGAACATGCGTGCGATATGCAAGGGCCGCACTGTACTGATCATCGCGCACCGGCTGTCTACGGTGCGCCACGCCAACCGCATCGTGGTAGTAGAGAAGGGGCGGATCGTCGAGGTTGGTGCACATGAGGAACTGATGCGCCGGCCGGAGGGCTTCTATGTGCGCCTGCATCGGCTGCAGGCGGGTGCGGCATGAAGCATCGGTTGCAGGCTGCAGGCGATTTCCTGCGACGATATGGGCGCGTGGCCGGTGCAGCCTGGAAGGCACGGGCGCAGATGGAGGCGCCACAGCGAACGGCAGATGAGCGTGACTTCCTGCCCGCCCACCTGGAGTTGATCGAGACCCCCATTTCGCCAACGTCACGCTGGAGCATGCGGATCATCATCGCGCTGTTCTGCGTGGCGCTGTTATGGGCATGCATCGGCCAGCTGGACATCGTAGCGGTGGCTCCGGGCAAGACTGTCGTCAACTCACGGACCAAGGTGGTACAGCCGGCCGAGACTGCGGTGGTGCGTCGCATACTGGTGCGCGACGGGCAGGCGGTGAAAGCGGGTGAACTGCTGATCGAGCTGGAGGGGGCGGGCACCGGGGCGGAGCTCGCCCAGGCTGACGAAGCGCTGACCAATGCACGGTTGGCGGCGCTGAGGCTTGATGCATTGCTGGTGGCCTTCGACACGGGCAACGTGCCGCAGCTGCCTCTGGACAGCAGGCTGCCTGCGCAGCGGCTGGCGGACGAACAGGTGCTCGTGCGCAGCCAGTTCGACGCATTCCAGGCCCGGCGCAATGGCTTGCAGGCCGGCATCCAACAGCGCCAGGCAGAGCTTCACACCACCGAGGGCCTGATCCAGCCGCTGAGCGATTCGGCGCAGATCGCACGCACCCGTGCGGCGGACTATGCGCGCCTGGTGGAGGGCAACTACGTAGGGCGGCATGACTATCTGCTGCGCGAACAGGAACGCATCGCCGCCGAGCGGGACCTGGCCACGCAGCGCAATCGGGTGCAGGAGCTGCGCTCGGCACTGCTGGCGGCACGGGAAGAACTGCGCGTGCTGGTCACCGATACCCGGCAACAGGCCCTTGATGAACTGCGCAAGGCCCAGGAGCAGATCGGGCAGATGGGGCCGGAAGTGGCCAAGACCGGTCAGCGCAACCGTCAGATGACGTTGCGCGCGCCAGTGGACGGAACGGTGCAGCAGCTGACCGTACACACCGTGGGCGGGGTGGTGACGCCGGCACAGCCGCTGTTGGTGGTGGTGCCCAGTGGTGATGGCATGGAAGTGGAGGCAACGCTGCTCAACAAGGATATCGGCTTCGTACGGCCGGGCCAGGCGGTCACCATCAAGATCGACAGTTTCCCCTACACACGTTACGGCTATCTCACCGGTACCGTCGTGAGCGTCTCCCATGATGCGGCACAGGATGAGCAACTGGGCCTGGTGTTTCCTGCACGCATCCGCCTGGACCGTTCCGAGCTGGATATAGGCGGCGTCAAAGTGAGGATGAGTGCTGGCATGAGCCTGTCCGCAGAAATCAAGACGGGGCGGCGGCGGGTCATCGACTATCTGCTCAGCCCTCTTCAGCAGCACGCGCAGGAATCGCTGCGTGAACGCTGAGCGCGATCCTGCAGTGGCTGGCAGGTGGCTGGCAAGCGTGTGCCGGCTGCGGTTCGGCCTGCTGCTGTGCTTGTCGATGTCGGCGATGCTGGTGGGGTGCGGGTCCGACAGGAAAGAGCCAGAGGCCGCACGGCTGCAGGGACGCATTGGTGGAGTCGCGCTGGAGGTGCCCAGAGAGGATGTGTGGATATGGGAGCAGGACCGGGACGCGCGCGCCGACCCCTCGTCAAGCTGCGGGGCACCGTTGCGCAGCGTTTCCATCCAGCTGCGTTGGCCGGAGATGGTGCCGCGCAACGCACAGACCCGGGAGGACTACGACCGGCATCACTCTGCGGGGAACGGCGATTCGAACTGGATTGACATCGGCCTGAACCAGGCAGGCGAGGGCGAGAACATTACGCTGCGGCAGATTCGTGACTGGGGACTGTACCGCCTTCACCATCAAAGACTGCCCGCCGAGGTCACATTCGAGTTCGGTCGTGACGCCGCCCTTGGACTGGAGATGGCCAGACCGGCGTTGCCGGAGAGCCGGAGCTTCAACTGGAACAGGGTCACCTATACCGACAGCCTGGACCCGGCACGCGCACCCACCGTCCTGATCCGCTGCATGACCGGGCCGCAATACGCACCTCCGCAGTGGACGCCACTGTGCGAGGCCTCGCTTGAGCAGCCTGGGCTGCTGAACGTACGCACCACCGTTGTTTATCGTCAGAACCTGTTGCCGCATTGGCGGAAGATCGAGTCGGATGTCCAGGCCTATCTGAAACGCATCAGGTCCCATTGCCCTACACACCGGAACGTGAAGGAGATTGAACATGGTTGAAACGATGACCGCCGAACAGCGTGCAATGGCGCGGGCGATGCTCGACAGCGGCAAGATCGAGGAGGTGTATCAGTTCATCGCCGGATTCGGGCATCGCTATGCCCGGCTGGCCAGTGGCGTGGCCGTGGGCAACATGTTCTCCGGTCTGACCGCACTGGAGTTTCTGGAGGAAACCGCAAAAGATCATGGAGTTCCGGTAGACGATGCAAAAATCCAGGCCGTGCGCGCGGGCATGGCCCGGGGTCTCCTGGATATGCTTGACCAGATCGCCAATGCGGCCGGTGATGTTGTCCGTGAGATTACCGCCGACGAAGCATGGACCTTCCACAATCGCATCTTCACCGAGCTCAATCTGCCGGTCGATTCCTGGACGTTGAATACGCCGTTCAAGCTGCTGGACGAACAGGAGCGTGCCGCCATCTGGGACTCGATGCTCGACAGCAACGGTCGTCTGCCATGGGACACCAAGGCCGGCATCGAACTGCTGGTCGAGGTGGTCAAGAACGCAGAGCACGATCCGCAGGGCGCCGGCACATGGTTCCTGCGCCTGGGGGCGAACGAGGATGTGTACTCGGCATGGCTGGCGCGGTTGAGCACCGAAATGCTGGAGGACGGCTCCGGATGGGTTGCCCGCCCCTTGGATCCCTTCCTGTTCTTCACCGGCGCGCTGATGCTGGATGCCCAGGACGGGGAGTTCAACAAGGACCAGATCCGCGAATTCCTCAATGCCCTGCCCGAGGTGCTGAAGCTGTCGGTCAAGCAAGGGAGCGGACTGACCGCCTATGGCTCGCTGCAGGGTGATGCCATCGACGGTACCGATGAGGCCGACGTCCTCTTCGGCCAGGATGGCGCAGACGTGCTCTCTGGCCTGGCCGGCAACGATGTGATCGACGGCGGTACCGGCAACGATACCCTGAACGGCGGCGCCGGCAATGACGCACTGTTCGGTGGCGCGGGCAACGATACGCTCGACGGCGGTACCGGCAGCGACCAGTTGCACGGCGGTCTGGGTTTTGACACCTACACCATTGGTACTGGCCTGGCCGGCGATCTGGATACGATCGTCGATACCGACGGCAACGGTACCGTGATCATCAACGGCAACGGCGCTTGGGCCAACGGACTCATCGCGACGTCAGCCACCACCTGGGAGAGCGCCGATGGCCAGATCAAGGTCAGCCACTCGGTCGCCAACGGTTCGAAGCTGATCATCCGCAGTGGCACCGACACCGGCAGCGTGATGGTCGACGGCTGGAGCCAGGGCCACCTGGGCATCACGCTGCCCGAGTTCAAGCCCGGCCAGGGAGGCACGGGAGGCACCGGGCTGGCTGATTTCCTCAATCCCTTCGTGAACAGCGTGCCCAGCGCTGCGGTCAACCTGTCCGGTGGCAATGGCCGCGACATGATCTGGGGAACCGCGTTCGGCAGTGGTGACACCCTGGACGGTGGTGAAGGCAGTGACATCATCAACGGTCGCGGTGGCGCCGACATCATCACCGGCGGCGTCGGCCACGACTTCATCTCCGGCCTGGGATCGGGGACGATCGCGCATGGCGGAGAGGGCAATGATGTCCTCAACGCACAGTGGAACTTCGGCTTTGATGTGCGCACGAATTCACGTGTACCGATTACCGAATCCGGCATCTGGCGCGACGTGGAGGCCTTCTTCAGCTGGAGCGCGATGCAGAGGCTGGGACGCCGCGATGATGGCAGCCTGGCCATCGGCTTCGACTATGGCCTGTCGGGCATGTTCGATTTCAGTGGCGCCTCGGTGGCGCCAGGCTGGACGTTCAGATTCCGGCGCCTGGACAATGATACCTACACCCTGGTCTACAGCAGCGCCACCGAGCCGGATGGCATCGCGCTGGGCCAGGGAAGGATCACCACGGAGGGCGGCTCCGGCATCACCTACACCAGCGGTGTGAGCCTGTTTGGCGAAGACGGCAACGACCAGCTCGGTGGCAGCAGTGCAGCGGATTACCTCGATGGGGGAGATGGTGACGATGCGATCAGTGGAGAAGGCGGCCACGATGTGATCCTGGCCGGGGCCGGCAACGACCAGGTGGCCGGCGGTGATGGCAACGACAGCATCGACGGCGGTGCCGGCAACGACGAGATGTGGGGGGAAGGTGGAAATGACCTGATCGACGGTGGAGACGGTGATGATCTGATCTGGGGTGACTACTACCCGCAATCCGGAATCGTTGGCGGCGGCAACGACATCCTGCGGGGTGGCGCCGGCAATGACCAGCTGTCCGGCCAGGCTGGCGATGATCTGCTGTCCGGCGGCATTGGCAACGATCTTCTGGTTGGCGGTACCGGCAATGATCGCCTGGTGGGCGAAGACGGTGACGATGAGCTGCAGGGCGAAGACGGTGACGACACCCTTGACGGCGGCAATGGCGCCGACCGGCTGTTCGGGCAGGATGGCAATGATGTTCTGCTGGGAGGCGAGGGCGCCGATCATCTGGAAGGTGGCGATGGCAATGATCATCTCGATGGTGGCGCCGGCAAGGATGTGCTGATCGGCGGCGAAGGCGATGACACGCTCATGGGTGGCGAGGGCGACGACGAACTGTGGGGTGGGACTGGCAAGGACACACTGTCCGGTGGCGAGGGCGCCGACACCCTGCGCGGTGAAGCGGGCGACGATGTGCTTGCCGGCGGTGCGGGCAACGACATGTTGATGGGCGGCGATGGGCGCGACACGCTCGACGGCGGCGATGGCGACGACGAGCTGCAGGGTGGCGCCGGCAATGATTCCCTGAACGGCGGCAACGGCGCTGATCGTCTGTTTGGTGAGGATGGCAACGACAGCCTGTATGGCGGCGCCGGTGATGACGTCCTGGCCGGCGATGGCGGTGCCGGCAGTTCCGGTGCGGCTGGCAATGACTATCTCGACGGCGGAGCTGGCAACGACGTGCTGTTCGGGCAGGGCGGGCACGACGAGCTCAATGGCGGAGCCGGCGATGACAGATTGTACGGTGATGAAGACAATGGCCCGGGAGGCAACGATACGCTGCGCGGTGGCGCAGGCAATGACCTGCTGTCCGGCGGCGCCGGCGACGACATCCTGGATGGCGGCACCGGCAATGACGTGCTCTACGGTGGCACCGGCAACAACCAGTACCACTTCGAAGCGGGGTTTGGTATCGATCATGTCTACCTGCAGGAGGGCAATCCGGGTAGTGATCGCATCACCTTCGGTTCAAGCATCAACCAGGCCGACCTGCACTACGAGGCGTACGGGCTGGATCTGATCATCCGCCACATCAACGGCGCTGATACGGTGGTGGTGCACAACTACTTTGCATCCACCGGAGCGGGCGGGATCGCAGTGGGCGGCACCGACGTCACCGATCGCGGCCGCCTGGAGGAACAACTGGAGCTGCCGTCGCTTGTCTTCGGTACCGGCGGTGATGACAGCATGCTGGGCACCAGCGGCGATGACAGTCTGTATGGCGCCGACGGCAACGATACGCTGATGGGCCTGGAGGGCAACGACCGGCTGTTCGGGGGCGGCGGCGATGACCTGCTGATCGGTGGTTTTGGCCATGACGTGCTCGACGGCGGCGCCGGCAACGACATCTATCACTACGACTTCGGTCATGGCTACGACCGCATCATCAATCTGGGCAGCGCCGAGGCGGGCACGGACATCATCCGAATCGGCCCTGGGCTGACTCGGGCGATGATCAACAACGTCCAGATCTCCGGCGATGACCTGATGCTCGCCTTCTTCACCGGCGCGGGGTTCCAGTCACTGAGCCTGGATGGATTCCTTGCCGGGAGCAATCGCAGCCACATCATCGAATTCGACGATGGCACGTGGATGAGCGCCGAGGACTTCGTCGAGACGGCGCGCAGCTGGAACGGTACCGACGGTGACGATACATACACGGCGACCGATGAAGGCAACAACCTGCGTGCCGGTGCCGGCAACGATATCGTCCATGGCCAGGGGGGCAATGATCGAATCTTCGGCGGCGAAGGCGACGATCAGCTGTTCGGTGGCGACGGCAACGATGTGATCTACGGCGATGGCGGCGCGGACGTGCTTGATGGCGGCGCCGGTGACGACATGCTGTATGCCAACGAGTTCGGCGACGGCAGTCCCGATATCCTGCGCGGTGGCGCAGGCAATGATCGCTACTACATCAGCACCGGCTACCAGTACGGCAGCTCCCCGGACACGGTCATTGAACTGGAAGGTGAAGGCGTGGACACCGTCTTTGCCGAGTCCTTCTCGTACACCTTGACGGCCAATGTCGAGAATCTGGTGGGCGTGTTCAACAGCAGTACCTGGCATTGGCAGAATCCGTCCTATCCCGGTTGGATCGTGCACATTCCCCGCAGCTTGGTCGGCAATGATCTGGACAACATCATCCAGTTCGGCAAGCCGTCGTACATGGGCAGCCATAGTGGACGTTATTACGTGCTTGACGGTGGTGCCGGCAATGACACGCTGATCGGAACCGAGGCCAACGAAACCTATGTGGTCGACAGCCTTGGCGATGTGATCATCGAAGGTGACTGGGGCTCTGACAACCGCTTCTCCATTGATACGGTGCGTGCCAGCCTGTCCTATTCGATCGCCAATCTGGTCAACATCGAGAACCTCGAGCTGGTTGGCAGTGGCGATTGGGCAGGTTGGGGCAATGCGGGCAACAACACGCTCAACGGCCGCACGTCGATGGGTGCCAACCACCTGTACGGTGGGATGGGCGATGATCGCTACATCATCAGTGCCAACGATACGGTGGTGGAGCTGGCCGGCGAGGGCAACGATACCGTGGTGATTGACGCCATCGAGGATGGCGCGCCACAGAACCAGTGGTTCGATGTCGCCAATTTCGCAAATATCGAGAACCTGGAGCTGGGCAACAACCTGGTGCCTGATGGACGCGGCGCGGGCACCATCAACGGTGGCGCGTTCCATGCGAATCTGCGCGGCGATGCCGGTGACAACGTCCTGACCGGAAACGGGTTCAGCAACGAGATCCGCGGTGGCGGAGGCAACGATACTCTCAAAGGCGGCGATCGTGAGCCGAACACGGTCTACAAGGCCAGCCGGGACTACCTGTACGGTGAAGAGGGCAATGATCTGCTGATCGCAGGCCAGGGCGGTGCGGACCTGCATGGCGGTACCGGCGATGACGTGCTCAGGGGCGGTTATGGCGACGACGATTTCCACTACGGAATAGGCGATGGTCGCGATACGGTGGATTCCTGGGCCGGCGCCGGCCGCGACCGTGTGGTGTTTGGCGCAGGGATCGACCCGGACCACGTCACCTTCAGTCGCAGCGGTCTGGACCTGATCGTGCAGGTCGGCAGCGATCCGAATGATCAGCTTACGGTCAGCAGCTACTGGTATGAGGAGGGCGACAGGCTGGTGGTGCGTGGGGTGATCGACCACTTCCTGTTCGCCGACGGCACCGTGCGCCGCGGCGATCTGCACCAGCTGCCGTACACCAATAAGCCTCCGGTCACGCTGATCCCGTTCGTCGAGTTCGAGGCCATCGGTGAGACCGCCTTCTCGGCGAAGATTCCCTCGGGCATGTTCCAGGATGAGGCACAGGACACGCTGACCTATTCGCTGAGTGAGAACGCGCCAGCCTGGCTGGTCATCGATCCGCTCACCGGCGAGCTTACGGGCACACCGCCCAATGGCGGTGCGGATCTTTCGCTGGACATCATCGCCGCCGACAGCTGGGGGCAGCGCACCACGGCCTGGCTGACGGTGAATGTACGCAACGTGCTGCGGGGTACCGACGGCGCGGATGTACTTGCCGGCACCCAGTTCCGCGATGATCTGCATGGCGGCGCGGGCAATGATGTATTGAGTGGTGCAGGTGCCGGTGATCGCCTGTATGGCGGTGAGGGCGACGATATCTATGTGGTGAGCGACCCGAGCCAGCAGGTGATCGAACTGGCCGGCGGCGGTGACGACACTGTTCGCAGTGGCAGCCATCGCTACGTGCTGGGCGAGAATGTCGAGCGGCTCGAGCTGCTGGACGGTGCGTATGAGGGGACCGGCAACCAGGGCAACAATACGTTGATCGGCAATCTGGGCGACAACAGGCTTGATGGCGCCGCCGGGGAAGATCGCCTGGTCGGCGGTGGCGGCGATGATACCTACGTGGTCGACAGTGCCGGCGACGTTGTCATCGAGGTGGCCGGCGAAGGCATCGATACCGTGGAGTCGGCGCTGGACTGGCAGCTGGGCGACCATCTGGAGAACCTGGTGCTGACCGGCTCCGGCAACCTGAGCGGGGTTGGCAACAGCCTGGACAACGAGCTGTATGGCAATGATGGCAACAATCGGCTCGAAGGCGGCCTGGGTGCTGATCGTCTGTACGGTGGCCTGGGCGATGATCTGTACATCATCGAGTCGGCCCAGGATCGCGTGTTCGAGGACGAAGGCGGCGGCCTGGATACCATCGAGCGCCGCTTCGAGACGAACCTGATCCTGGCCGACAATGTCGAGAACCTGATCCTGGCCAACGGCATTGTGTCCGGCAACGGCAACGCGTTGGACAATGTCATCAATGGCAACGCTGCGGCAAACAAGCTGAGCGGCATGGACGGCAACGACACCCTTGTCGGTGGTGATGGCGATGACCAGCTATGGGGCGGCAGCGGTGACGATGTCCTGCGCGGTGACAATGGTGCGGACTATCTTGACGGCGGCAGCGGTGCTGATCAGATGAGTGGTGGCGCAGGCAATGACATCTACATCGTGGACAATACGGCGGACACGATCATCGAGCTTGCCGGCGGTGGCACTGACCAGGTGCAGTCTTCGGCTTCCTACACGCTGTCGGCGGATCTGGAGAACCTGTTCCTGACCGGAAGTGCTGACATCAACGGGACCGGCAACGCGCTGGGCAACTACCTGGCGGGCAACAGCGGCAGCAACACGCTCAACGGAGGAGGCGGCAACGACACGCTCAGTGGTGGGGGCGGCAACGATACCCTGCTGGGCGGAGCTGGCAATGACGCCTATCTGGTCGATGCGAACTCGGGCAGCGATGTGGTCGACAATACCGGTGGCGGCAACGATACGGTGTTCTTCCAGAACGGCGTCACCCGGGAGCGGCTGAGCTTCTCCCGCGAGGGGGATGACCTGTTGATCCGGATCGACCAGGCAGCCACGCCGGCGGTGCGCGTGCGCAATCACTTCCTCGGCGGGGACTGGGCCATCGATCAGGTTCAGCCTGACGGAGGCAGTTCACTCAGCGCGGCCCAGATCAATCAGCTGGTGAGTGGCGGCAGTGGGGGCGGATTCGACAAGACCATCACCGGCACCTCGGCGGGAGAGCAGTTGGTGGGCACTGCCGGCAAGGACCTGATCGAGGGACTGGGGGGCGATGACACGCTGTTCGGCATGGCAGGCGACGACACGCTGCGCGGAGGCGATGGCAATGATCAGCTTGCAGGCGGCAACGGCAGCGCTGCGGGCTCCGGCAACGACCGGCTCGAGGGCGGGGCAGGCAACGATACCCTGCGCGGCCAGGATGGCAACAACGTGCTTGTGGGTGGCAGTGGCGATGACCAGTACATCCATGGCGGCGGAAACGATGTGATCGACAATACGGGGGGCGGCGTCGACTGGCTGTTCTTCCAGAACGGCATTACCACCGGACAGCTTGCTTTCACCCGCGAAGGTGACAATCTGGTGATCGTTGTGAACGGAAACGCCAACCAGCGCGTCACGGTGACCAATCACTTCCTCGGCGGTGACTGGGCGCTCGACTACCTGCAGGCTGCCACCGGCAATGCGCTCAACACCGCGGCCATCAATGCGCTGGTCAGCAACGGCGGCGGTGACGGCGGAGGTACGCCGGGCGCCGGAAACGATGCCGACTACCCGTCCAAGATCAACGGTACGGCGAACGCCGAGCAGTTGGTCGGTACCAGCGGGCGTGACCTGATCAAGGGCCTTGCCGGCGACGACAAGTTGTTCGGAATGGGGGGCGATGACAAGCTGGAAGGCGGCGATGGCAATGATTACCTGTCCGGTGGCAACGGCAGCTTCAGCGGATCAGGCAAGGACATCCTGATCGGTGGCGCCGGCGATGACCAGCTGGTGGGCGAAGATGGCGATGACATGCTCATCGGCGGAGTGGGCAACGACACCTATTTCTACCGGGCCGGATCGGGCGCCGATACGGTGGACAACACCGGCGGTGGTACCGACTGGTTGTACTTCGATGGCATTGATCGCAGCCGCCTGAGTTATCACCGTGACGGCGATGATCTGGTCGTCAGGGTGGATGGCAGCGCCGGGCAGCAGATGCGTGTGCTTCGTCATTTCCAGGGTGGGCAGTACGCCATCGCTTTCGTGCAGCCTGGCGATGGTGACTACGCCATCACCGCCGATCAGATTGCCAGTCAGTTGACACCGATGACGGCACTTCGCACCAGCATGACGTCTGACGCTGCGCCTGCGCCGGAGGGAATGTCGCTGGAGGCCGAGCTGCAGCATCTGGTAGGGGCCATGGGCGCGTTCCGGGCAGGTGCTGCCACCGGGCTCGTTGGCGATGTACCTGTGCAGCTGGCCGATGTCGACCCATCCCTGTGGGCGGGTGCACTGCACCGTCAGGAGGCGCGCGCCACACTTGTGCCGGGCTGATCCGGCCTGCGCATGAGGTGGCATGCCCGCAACGGTTCCGGCAGCAGGGGCCGTTGCGGGCGGGTTGGGTCGATGAGCTTCGGCCGGCGGGGCATTGGCCGAACGGTAACACCAGGTAACAGCCTGCCTGGATTGGGTAACAAAGGGTGATCCGGGCACCGACAGCGGCCGCCACTGGGCTACCCTGTAGTTCCAGCGTAAGTTGTAGGGCGCACCGATGAAGGTTGTGGTTCTTGCTGCATTACTGATGGTGGCGCAGGCGCCTGCGATACACGCCCAGGCCCTGCCTGCCGAGCTGGCCCAGCTGGGGATCATCGCCGGCATGCCTTACGCCAAGGCCAAGCGCCTGCTCGATGCGGCCGGCTGGCAGGCCCAGCCGATGCAGGGCGCGCCGGAATCGCTGGAAGGCTTTCCGGAAGTCGGATGCCAGAAAGGCGGAAAAGAGTGCGTCACGACCTTCGAAAAGGGCGATCAGCAGGTCGCGGTGCGGCTGGGCACTACCCTGGCAGGGCAGCCGTTCGTGCAGGGCGCTGACTGAGCGCCCCCTGCGCTCACGCCAGCGGCAGCCGGTCCAGCGCGTGCGACAGGCGATCATGCAGGTCGCGCACATGTTCGGCCTTGGCATGGGTCCGCGTGGTATCACCAAAGCTGCGCAGATAGGCGCAGGCCGCGAAGCCGGAACTCTTCTTCTCGTATTCGGCAATCCAGGCCAGGCGGTCCGGGTTGTTGGCCTGCTCGGTTGACCACGCGGCCACCGGCGGACGGATGCGGTGCTTCAGGCCGACGCGCCAGGGTTTGGGTGTCAGCCGTGCACGGAAGCAATGCTGCAACCGGCACATGCGCGCGTACAGGGTGTCGGCGCCCAGTGCCTTGAAGAACGCCTGCAGCTGTTCGTCCTCGGGTGGGAACGTGGCGTGCATGGCCAGCACGCGCAGTCCGGCCGGCGTCCGGTAGGCGCGCAGGTGCCAATCCGGATGCTGCTCGCTGAAGGTCGCGACCCGCTGCAGGGCCACACCCTCGGCGCCACCGGCCGCTGCCAGGCGGCGCCTGCGTTGCATCAGCAGCGCGGTATTCACCAGCACCACTGCCGCCACGCCCAGCACCAGTCCCACCAGCCAGTGCCAGAGCAGGGTACCAATGATGGCGCCGGCAAACAGCAGCACCGCCGCGATGAGGGCGGGCATCACGCACCCTGCCGGGGGCTGCGCGTGGTCGATGTCGGCGAACAGCACGTCCGGGGTGTTCAGGCACAGCGCACCGTAGCTGTTGCGGGTGATGATGACATCGCCGTCGCGCCGCACGATCTGCTCGCGGATCGGAACACCTTCCACACCGTAGTTGCTGCGCACCTCACGACGCGGCAGTGCCTGTCCGGCAAGGATGGCGTTGAGGGCTTCATTGGCACGCCGGTCGGCGTGCCCCTGGGCCTCGGCCGGGCCTTCGTCGGACCAGCCGAAGCGGCGCACGACCACCGGCCGGCCGCGGAAACGGGCCTGCAGGCGGGCTTCGGCCCAGTACGCGGGGACGATCATCATCGTGCGGTGCTCCATCATCCGTGGCAGGTGCCGAAGCGAGTCTGGCACAGCGCCGGAGCGGCCGCATCCGCCTGCTGCGGCGGGTCGGGCAGAGTGGTAGATTGCGCGCTTCGCATGCACTCCACCAAGGACGGAGCGATGTTCATGATCCTGCGCGGCCTGTTGGCCCTGGCCTGTACCGGGGCGGTTGGCATGGCCATGGCGGCGGAGCCGGCCGCGCCGCAAATCCTCACCGAGGATGTCACCCGCTTCTACGCGCTGTACGACACTGCCGGCGGCAAGCCCAGCGTTGCACAGCTGCGTGGATACATGGCCGAGGGCTCGGTGGGCCTGGCGGAGTTGGCCAAGGCGCGGCGGGTCACTCCCGAACGGATTGCCGAAGCCATGGTCGCCCAGCCCGAGCTGTACGCCCAGGGACTAAACTGCCTGGCCGAGCTGCCGATGGTGAAGCAGCGTCTGACGCACGTGTTCGCCAACCTGCGGGCGATCTACCCGCAGACCCGGTTCCCGCCGGTGACCATCGCGGTGGGCCGTGGCCGGCCGGTCGGGCTGACCTCGAAGAGTGGGGTGATCATCGGCCTGGAAGCGCTGTGTGCGGCGGATTTCATGAATCCCAATGTGCAGGACCGCTTCGTTCACGTGATCGCGCATGAGTACGTGCACATCCAGCAGACCGGGCTGACCGACTTCGAGCCGGGCGATCCGCATGCGACGGTACTGCGCGTGTCGCTGGGTGAGGGCATCGCCGAGTTCATCGCCGAACTGATTTCCGGCAACGTGGGCAATGGCCGCCATGCCGCGTGGACACGCGGCCGCGAAGTGCATATCGAAAGCGCGTTCGCACTCGACCTCGACAGCACCGACCTTTCGCCGTGGCTGTACAACTACACGCCCGGTTCGCAGGAGCCCTACGACCTGGGCTACTGGGTCGGTTACCGCATTGCCAAGGCCTACTACCTGCAGGCCAGGGACAAGCGTGACGCGGTGCGTGCGCTGATCCAGCAGGACAACCCGAAGACCATCCTGGCCGCCAGCGGCTGGACGCCGGGCATGTGGATGCCGGCGAAGGTGACCGGCGTGGCGGCGCGCACCGCTGCGCGCTGAGCCTTGTGCACAGCGCTAGACTGCGGGTCTGGTCATCTGGAGAATCCGCATGCGTGGATCCGTGCTGCTTGCCGGTGCAATCACCGTTGTCATGGCGCTGAGCACGCCACTGGAGGCGGCCGAACAGGCGGCGGTCAATCCGTTGCTGGTCAAGCCTGTTGAACGGCTGCGCCCGGACGAAGTGCGTTTCATGCAGCAGCAACTGGCCGACTGGCCGCAGCTGCAGCGTTATCGCGACGCCAACTCACAGCTGCCTACGGCAGTGCCCGGTCAACCACGCGTGGTGTTCTTCGGTGATTCGATTACCGAAGGTTGGGGCAGGGAAGGCAGCGCCTCGTTGTTTCCCGGCAGGGGCTGGCTCAACCGTGGCATCAGTGGCCAGACCACGGCGCAGATGCTGCTGCGTTTCCCGCAGGATGTGCTGGCGCTGAAGCCGCAGGTGGTGGTGATCCTGGCCGGTACCAATGACATTGCCGGCAACACCGGCCCGTCCACGCAGGCGATGATTGAGGACAACCTGCACGCGATGGTGGATCTGGCGCAAGTGCATGGCATCCGCGTGGTGCTGGCTTCGGTGCTGCCGGTCAGCGACTACCCCTGGTTGCCGGGCACGGCACCTGCGCCCAAGGTGCGTGCGTTGAACGCTGCCTTGAAGCGCTATGCCGATGCGAAGCAGCTGGTGTATCTGGACTACCACACGCCGATGGCCAATGCCGCTGGTGGCCTCGACCCGCAGCTGGCCGACGACGGCGTGCATCCCACTGCGAAGGGCTATGAAGTGATGGCGCCGTTGGCCGAGGCGGCGATCAAGCGCGCGCTGGATCAGGCAGACTCGCCAGCAACCACTCACCGAAACTGATCACCAGCGGATCTGCGGCGCTGTCCTCATGCACCAGCCAGCTCCAGCGTGGGCCGCGCACGCGTGCATCATCCAGGGCTTGCAGCAGGCCTTGTTCGCACGCACGCGCGCTCAGCAGTTCGCTGACCAGTGCGATGCCCAGCCCTTGGCAGGCTGCATCCAGCAGTTGCCCGGGCTCGGAGAAGTTCATGCCTTCGCGGCGCTGGCCCACGTCGGCGCCGCCCTGTACCTGCCACTGGCTCCAGTCCATCTCGCGCTCGCCATGCAGGGTGAGTCGTTCGTGCACAGGCGTGGCGAGCAGGGCCGGATGGCAGGCCGGATAGAGGCGATCCTGCAGCAGCACCCGATGCTGGCACTGCGCCTGTGAGTCGAGGTCATCACGCACCGCCACGTCCAGCGTCTGCGTGGTCATATCGGGTGCTTCCTCGCTTGTCAGCAGCCAGAGGTCGGCGCCGGGATTCAGGCGATGGAACTCCGCCAGGCGCGGCACCAGCCAATGGCGGGCAAAGGCCGGGCTGGTGTTGACGATCAATTGATTGGGTTTGCGGTATTGATCGAGCCGGCGGATGCCGCTGGCCAGCTGGCGCAGCAGGGACTGGGTGGTTTCCAGCAGATCAAGGCCGGCGTCGGTAAGGGTGACGCTGCGACCCTGGCGGAAGAACAACGGTTGCTGCAGGGCGTCTTCCAGGCCGCGGATCTGCTGGCTGATGGCCGATTGGCTCAGGTGCAGTTCCTCGGCGGCGCGATGGAAGCTGCCGAGCCGGGCGGCGGCTTCGAAGCCCCGCAGGGCGTTCAGGGGTGGCCAGTGCTTGAGCATTTCAGATAAGCAGAACTGTTCAGATGATGGCTGAATCTATCGTTTGTTCTTATGGATCGGCAAGCGCAGCATGGCGTCCATCCCACACCGGCCCTGGAGCCTGTCATGAGCAACCGTCGTCACTTCCTCACCCAGCTGGCGGGCGCCGCCGGTCTTGGCGGCCTGGCCGCCCTGGGTCTGGCCGGCCTGCCGGGTCGCGTGGCAGCGGCAGGTCCGGGCGCAGGCATCTGGCGCATGCCGGACGAGCACGGCCCGCAGGAGCGGGTGTTCCTGGCCTTCGCCGCGCAGCCGCGGGTATGGGGCGCGCAGGCCGATGCGGTGAACACTGCCGTGGCGCGGCTGGCGCGCACCATCGCCCGCCACCAGCCGGTCAGCGTGCTGTGCCGCCCGGCGCAATTGAAGCAGGCGCAGGATCGCTGCGGCCGCGACAACATCGAGTTCCTCGAGGTGCCGCTGGATGACATCTGGGTGCGCGACTACGGCGGCTGCTTCGTCACCAACGGCCGGGGCGGGTTGGGCCTGGTCGACTTCAACTTCAACGGCTGGGGTGGCAAGCAGAGCGCGCGCAACGATGGCGCGGTGGCGCCCTGGCTGGCGCAGGTGACCGGCGCGACGCTGCTGGAAAGTGACCTGGTGGGCGAGGGCGGCGGCATCGAAGTCGATGGCCACGGCACCGCCATCCTCACCGAGAGCTGCTGGGTGAACCGCAACCGCAACCCAGGCTGGTCGCGCGCGGACATCGAAGCCGAGCTGAAGCACCACCTCGGCCTGCGCAAGATCATCTGGCTGCCCGGCATCGCTGGCGAGGACATCACCGATGCACACGTGGACTTCTACGCGCGCTTCGTGCGTCCGGGTGTGGTGATCGCCAACCTCGACAACGATCCGGACTCCTATGATTACGACCTGACCCGCGAGCACCTGCAGATCCTGCGCGGGGCCAGCGATGCCGATGGCCGCCGCCTGCAGGTGCATACGCTGCCGCCGCCGCTGGACGGGCGCGACAACGTGCATACCCGCGACAACGACGATCTGGCGATGGGCTACATCAACTACCTGCCGATCAATGGCGCGGTGGTCGCGCCGCAGTTCGGTGATGACGCCGCCGACGGCTACTGCCAGGAGCTGCTGGAAGACCTGTATCCCGGCCGCGTGATCGAACAGGTGGACATTGATGCGATTGCCGGCGGCGGCGGCGGCATCCATTGCGTGACCAAGAACATGCCGAAGGTGGAGTGAGGGGCTTCAGGCGTCGTCCTGCTTCAACGCGGCATCGGCCGCCAGCAGTGCCTCGGCGGCCGCACTCAGTGGCGGCGACGGCGGGGCCACCACACCGATCGCTTCCATCATCTTCGGCATGCTGAGAAACTGGCGCGCGCGGCGGTCGTAGATACCGGTGACCAGCAGCGCGCGGGTGGCGATCTTCTGTTCGGCGCCGATCAGCACACGCTGCTCCATGATGCCGCGCGAGCCCACCCAGCCGACCAGCCGGGTTTCCAGGGTGAAGCGCTGGAACGGCTTCAGCTCGCGGCGGAACTGGATGGTGCCGGCGCCGACGATCGGCGCCCATTTCTCGCGCAGTGCCACCCGGCCCAGGCCCATGCGCAGGATCAGGTCCAGCCGGCCCAGGTCGAAGATGTTCCAGTAGCGGCCATTGGTCATGTGCAGGTTGCTGTCCAGGTCGTTGGGCAGCACCCGGAACTGCAGCCGCGAGACCCCGAACGGGGCGTCCAGCTTCGGCCGGAACAGGCTGCACAGCAGCAGGTGGAGCAGGCGGAACCAGAGATTCATGGCTATGACGACTGTTATAGAACGGCCGGTACGCTAATCTATGACGACTGTCTTAGCAAGGAGCCTGCCGTGAGCCCGCGACCCTCTGATGCGCCTCAACGCGTGATTGATGCCGCAGCACAGATGCTGGCGCGCGTGGGCCTCAATGCCACCAGCATCCGCGAGGTGACCAAGCTGGCCGAGGCGCCGCTGGGTTCCACCTATCACCATTTTCCCGGCGGCAAGCAGGAGCTGCTGGCGCGCGCCACCCACATGGCCGGCGACAAGGTGGAAGCGCTGCTGGTGGAGCTGCTGAAGGGCGGCGCGGTGCAGGGCCTGCAGCAGTTCCTGGCGATGTGGCGCGAGCGGCTGCTGCGCTCCGGCTACCGTGCCGGTTGCCCGGTGCTGGCCGCTGCGGTGGAGGAGCCAGTGGAGGCGATGCACAGCCAGCCCCGCGCGGCCGCCGCGGAGGTGTTCGCGCGCTGGCAGGGCCATCTGGCCTCCGCCTTCATTGCTGAAGGGCATGCGCCGGCCGCAGCGGGTGAGCTGGCCAGCCTGGTGATCGCCAGCGTGGAAGGCGCGGTGGCGATGTGCCGCGCGCTGCAGGACATCGCCCCGTTCGACCAGGTGGCCGCGCAGTTGCTGAAAGCCGTGGCGACGCCTTGATCCGGCCACACGGTCGCGGGAGACTCGGTGCTGGCCCTGACTGGACGTCGCCATGGACGAATCGCATTGCCGCCACCTGATCGAGCACTACCTGCAGGCCTACAACCGCTTCGACATCGACGCCATGCTGGCAGTGCTGGCGCACAACGTGCGCTTCGAAAACCATAGCGGCGGCCAGCTGACCTTGGTCACCGAAGGCATCGATGCCTTTGCTGAGCTGGCACGGCAATCGGCGCAGATGTTCCGCGAGCGGGAGCAGCAGTTGCTTGGGCTGACCTTCGAGGATGACGTGGCGTTGGCCAGCATTGGCTGGCGTGGCGTGTTCGCGCAGGACATTCCCGGCGGCCCCCGCGCAGGCGCGGAACTGGCACTGAAGGGGCGCAGCGAGTTCGCTTTCGAGGGCGGTCGCATCGTGCGGATCGTCGACCGCAGCTGAGGAGCGGCTGCGGTGGAATCCGCGCAACACCGCCTACGCGTGCGCGGCAAGGATGCCAGCATGCTGCATCAGGTTCTCAAGCGTCCATGCTGCACGATCCGCGGCACCCGGTGGCACCGGGCTGGGGGGCCCGGGCTGCTGCTGTTCTTTGCTATGGAGAGTGGCCCGGCCGGAATGTGGCTCAATCAAAGCGCCAGCGCACACCCGCATAGATGCCGCGGCCTTCGCCCGGCGTAGAGCGTGCTACATCCTTGCCGGCATCGTCATAGCCCGGCGTGACCGTGGCGGCGTAGTGGCGGTTGCCGATGTTGCGCATCTCCGCCCACGCCTGCCAGCGGCCATTGGGTGTGTCGTAACCGATGCGGCTGCCGAAGATCACATGGCTGTCGGCCCAGTAGCTGTTGGCGTAGTCCACCGCGATACGCGAGGCGTACTCGGTATTGAGCGCGGCGTACAGGCCGGAGGCGTGGTCGAAGCGCAGCTCGGCCTGGTAGCTGTGGCGCGGCAGGCCCGGCAGGAGGTTGCTGCCGAAGCGCGCATCGTGTCGGTACCGGAAATCGCTGAAGGTATACGCCTGGCGCAATGACAGGCGACCCGGCGCGGCCTGCCACAGCGTGCTGTCCAAGCCGGCCTCGATGCCACGGTGCACGGTCGGGCTGGCGTTGTTCTCGGCGATGAACAGGTTTGGCACCGGCTGCAGCTCCACGCTCAGCAGTTCGTGGTTCACGTGTGCGTAGTAGCCGGTCAGTTCCCAGCGGCCCAGCGCCGCATCGCCACGTGCGCCCAGCTCAAGCGTGGTGGCGGTCTGGTTCTGCATCGGCACCGGCGCGCGTTGGCGGCCGGTGGATGGGCCATTGCCCGACCCGAAGTACTGGTTCGAGCCCCAGATCATCGACCACGGGTGCGGTGCCTCCACCGAGCGGCTGAGGTTGCCGAACCACTGCGTCTGCGCGCTGTGCTGCCAGGTGAAGCCCAGTCGAGGCGCGTAGTCCCAGTCGTGGTCGCGCAGGCGGCCGCCACTGCTCGGCCAGGTCACCTCCACATCACGGCGGGTGTTGATCAGCGCCAGTCCGGTCTGCAGGCGCAGGCGGTCGTTCAACGTGAGGGTGTTGCTGACGTGCAGGGTGCTGTCGGTGCCGTGGTGGCTAAAGTCACGCGTGCGCGTGCCAGCGGCATAGCCATTGTTGGCAAAGCGCAGCGACTCGCGCACGTCGGCGTCCAGGTCGTGGGTGACGCGCAGGCCAACGTTGGTTTCGCTGTCCAGGCCGAACAGCCGGTGGCGGTGGCGATAGTCCAGCGTGGCATTGAGGTTGGCGTAGTCCAGCTGCTGGCGGTACAGGCTCTCGTTCAAGTCCATCGGGTACTTGTGATAGACCAGCCCGGCCTGCAGCGAGGAATCCTCATCGATCTGCAGCGTGGTGACATTGCCCACCCACGTGCTGCCCGGCTGCGGGCGGCGCGCATCAATGGCCAGGTTGGCCGGGTTCGCCGCACGCGGGTCGTTGCGGATCTGGTCGCGGGTCAGGCGCCCGGGCGTCTCGTGATTGGTTTCGCGGTAGCGAACGAAGAAGCGCGTCTGCAGGTCGGGCGTGATCTGCCAGCCGATGTTGGCCATCGCGCCCTTGCCGTCGCCACGGGCATGGTACTGGTAACCGTCGAATTCGGTATCGGTGTAGGCCAGGAAGTAGTCGACATCGCCACTGACACCCCCCCAGCTGATCCCGCGCTTCTGGTAGCCACGGCTGCCGGCTTCGTAATGCAGTTGCACGCCCGCCGAATCGCGGCCGCTGCGGCTGACGTAGTCGATGGCACCGCCGAGTGCCAGCGCGCCACGCTCGAAACCGTTGGCCCCGCGCAGCACTTCCACGCGCGACAGCCACAGCGGTTCCAGCAGCTCGTAGGGCGTGCCGCCCGGTCCGGTCAACGGCAGGCCATCGATCGACACGGCAATACCCGAGGCGTGCGCGCCCGGGCCGCGGTTGATGCCGGAGCCGCGGATGGAGACCTTGGTGCCCTCGTTGCCCGGCGATTGCACGCTGATACCCGGCTGGTAGGCCAGCACATCGGCGCTGCTGGACAGTCGGCTGTCGGCCTTGGCCACATCGATGACGTTGCTGGCGCCGGGCACGCGCTTCAACGCCTCGCGTGCCTGGGCGCTGGCATCGGCGGCGGTGACTTGCACCGCATCCAGCGTGGTGGCCTGCGGGGCGGCGTGGGCGGTAGCGGCGAGGCCGAGAGAAACGGCCAGGAACAGTGGCGACGGAGTGGGGCGGTACGACGAGAGCGACATGCGGGACTGCTGTAAACCACGAAAGTGGCGCGCAAGTTAACAGGTCGCGCGCGCCGCGTCACCCATCGGCGGCGTATGGCCGCCCGCGCACTTGTAGAGTCGAGCTTGCTCGACTGCTCTTTCGCACTTGTAGAGTCGAGCTTGCTCGACTGCTCTTTCGCACTTGTAGCGTCGAGCCGTGCTCGACTCCGATGCAGAGAAGCAGTCGAGCAAGCTCGTCTCTACAATCGGTTTACGGTGAAGGCTTCGCCAGCGCCTTGGCCTTCGCATACAGCCGATCAGACGTTTCCTTCTCGCCCAGCGCCGCATGGCACTCGGCGAGGCTGTCCCAGGTATTGGCCGAATCCGGATACAGCTCGGTATTGAGGGTGAACACCTTCAGCGCCTTGCGCGCGCCCAGACTCCCGCGGATGGCATAGCCGCTCGCATTGATCGCACGCTCCCGTTCGTTGCCCGTAATCCGCGTGTCGTCGCGCAACCAGGCCCGCATCGCCTGCGCGGCGCCGGCATCATCATCCTGTGCATAGGCGATCAGTCGCTCCGACAGCACCGCATGCGGAAACTCGACAGGTGCGGCCACCGCCATCGTGCTCTCCACCAACGTGCTCGACCACACATTGCGCGCGCTGCCATTGGTCAGGTACACGAACACCCAGTAGCCACTGGCCAGCGTGTCCTTGTAGGCCAGCCGCACCCGTACGCGGGTGCCACCATCGTGACCGACCTGGGTGTAGTCGTCGCTGTGCGTGGTGTCCCAACCAGTGGAGAAAAAGTTGCTGCCGCCACCGCTCAGCTTCTGCGGCTGCCATAGTTTTTCCAGCGTCGCCGTGCGTACCAGCTTTCCGGTCGCCAGCGCCTGCAGGAAACGGTTCATGTCGCCCACGGTGGTCTGCAGATCGGCATGGCCCCAGCCGTAGTTCGGCCACGGATCTTCGTTGGCGGGCTGCAATGTGCCGTCCTCGCCGATGTACGGCACCGCCGCGCGCTGCGCCGGTACGCTGGCTGCGCCCCATGAAGTGCTGGTCATCTTCAGCGGCTGCAGGATGCGTTCGCGCGCGATGGCCGGGTAGGGCTTGCGGTAGTGCGCTTCCAGCAGCGCCGTCAGCACCAGGTAGTTGGCTTGGGTGTATTGCACGCGGCTGCCGGTGGCGAATATGAGTGGTGCTGCACCGGCCACCTTCAGCGCCGAGGCGAGATCGGGTGCCATGCCGTCATAGCCCTTGCTGATCCAGTGGCCGTCGCGGCGGTCGGCGTACTCGCCAATGCCGGAACTGTGGTTGAGAAAATCGCGCACGGAGATCGCCTGCCATGCCGACGGCAAGTCCGGAACATAGCGGCTGGCGGGTGCATCCAGGTCCACCTTGCCCTGTTCCACCAGCTGCATCACCAGCGTGCTGGTCAGCAGTTTGGCCACCGACTGCGAGGCGAAGATGGTATCGACGGTGGCAGGCGCATGCGTGGCCGGGTCGCGTTCACCGCTGGCGCCCTGGTAGAGCACCTTCCCGTTGTGCGCGACCAGTACTGCCTGGCCGGCAATACCGTAGCGTTCGCGGTTGGCCTGCAGTTGGGCGTCGAGCCGGGAAGAAAGGCCGGTAGGGACGTCACGCGCCGAGGCGGGCAGGGCGATGGCCAGGGCGCAGAGCAATGCAGCAACAAGGGTGCGGTACATCGCGGTGATCCGTCAGCGGCGATGGCGCATCTTGGTCACGGCGGGAGATCGGGTCAAGAGCACCGATTCCCGCATCAGGGAGAGCCGGCCAGCGGCCGGCACTACCACACCTGCCAGGGCGGAACGTGCCCGGTAGTGCCGGCCGCTGGCCGGCACCCCTGCGATCAGCCCAGGATTCCCGGCAGATCCAGTCCCTTTTCCTTCGCGCAGTCAATCGCGATCTCATAGCCGGCATCGGCATGGCGCATCACGCCGGTGGCCGGGTCGTTCCACAGCACGCGGCCGATACGCTTGGCCGCCGCATCGGTGCCGTCGCAGACGATCACCATGCCGGCGTGCTGCGAGAAGCCCATGCCGACGCCGCCGCCGTGATGCAGCGACACCCAGGTGGCGCCGCTGGCGGTGTTGAGCAGGGCGTTCAGCAGTGGCCAGTCGGACACTGCATCGGAGCCGTCGGCCATGGCTTCGGTTTCGCGGTTCGGCGATGCCACGCTGCCGCTGTCCAAGTGGTCACGGCCGATCACCACCGGCGCCTTCAGTTCGCCGTTGGCGACCATCTCGTTGAAGGCCAGGCCGAGGCGATCACGGTCGCCCAGGCCGACCCAGCAGATGCGCGCCGGCAGGCCCTGGAACTTGATCTTCTCGGCGGCCATGTCCAGCCAGCGATGCAGGTGCGGGTTGTCCGGAATCAGTTCCTTCACCTTGGCATCGGTCTTGGCGATGTCTTCCGGGTCACCGCTCAATGCCGCCCAGCGGAATGGGCCGATGCCGCGGCAGAACAGCGGACGGATATAGGCCGGCACGAAACCGGGGAAGTCGAACGCGTTCTCCACGCCTTCTTCCAGCGCCATCTGCCGCAGGTTGTTGCCGTAGTCCACGGTCGGCACGCCCAGCGCGTGGAAGCCGAGCATGGCGCGGATGTGGTTGGCCATCGACGCGCGTGCAGCCTTCTCCACTTCCTTGGGAGCGGATACGCGCTTGTCGTCCCACTGCTCGACGGTCCAGCCCTGCGGCAGGTAGCCGTTCACCGGGTCGTGCGCGGAGGTCTGGTCGGTCAGCAGGTCGGGCTTCACGCCGCGCTTGAGCAGTTCGGCCAACACATCGGCGACGTTGCCGAGCAGGCCTACCGACTTGGGCGTACCGGCCTTGCACGATTCGTCGATCAGGCGCAGCGCTTCGTCTAGGTTGTCGGTCCAGGTATCCAGGTAACCGGTGCGCAGGCGCATGTCGATGCTGCTCTTGCGGCACTCGACGGCCAGGCACGAGGCGCCGGCCATCACCGCGGCCAGCGGCTGCGCGCCGCCCATGCCGCCCAGGCCGCCGGTGAACAGCCACTTGCCGGTCAGGTCGCCACCGAAGTGCTGGCGGCCCATCTCCACGAAGGTCTCGTAGGTGCCCTGCACGATGCCCTGCGCGCCGATGTAGATCCAGCTGCCGGCGGTCATCTGGCCGTACATGGCCAGGCCCTTCTTATCCAGCTCGTTGAAGTGGTCCCAGTTGGCCCAGCGCGGCACCAGGTTGGAATTGGCGATCAGCACGCGCGGTGCGTCGGCGTGGGTGCGGAACACGCCCACCGGCTTGCCCGACTGCACCAGCAGGGTCTGGTCGTCGTCCAGGCGCTTGAGCGTTTCGACGATCGCATCGAAGCTCTCCCAATCGCGCGCGGCGCGGCCGATGCCGCCGTACACCACCAGTTCCTGCGGCCGTTCGGCCACGTCCGGGTGCAGGTTGTTCATCAGCATGCGCAGCGGCGCTTCGGTCAGCCAGCTTTTGGCGTTGAGCGTGGTGCCGGTCGGCGCGGCAATGGTGCGGGACGGGTCGTTGCGGGTCATGCGGCGCTCCGGTTCGTTGCGAATTCAAGGCAGGCATTGAGCACCTGCGCCAGGGTGTGGCGCAGCGGTGCGGCGTGGTCGGGGTCGAGCGGGGTGGGCCAACTGTGTTCGTCCACCTGGTCGGGCAGCGGCTCGTGCATGTAGCCGCGGCAGGCCAGTTCCATCTGCAGGCTGTGCACGCCGCCGGCGACGTTGCTGTAGTGGCGTGTGATCCAGCCGCCCTTGAAGCGGCCGTTGCGCACCTGGCTCATGCCACTGATTTTCAGCAGGTTCTCCACTACATCGCTCAACGCGTTGTCGCAGGAGGTGTCCGGTGCGCCGGAGGGGCCGGCGGTGCCCAGGTTGAACTGCGGCAGTTCGCCGTCGAACAGGTGTGGAATGTGCGAGCGGATCGAGTGCGCGTCGTACACCACCACGGTGCCATGGCGTGCGCGCAGGCGGGTGATCTGCGCGGCCAGCGCATCGTGGTAAGGCAGGAAATAGGTATCGCGGCGGCGCGCGATTTCCGCGTCATCCGGTTCGCGCCCGGCGTGGTACAGCGGCTGGTTGTCGAAGGTTGTCAGCGGGCACAGGCCGGTGGTGTTCTGGCCCGGGTACAGCGAGACACCGCTGGGATCACGATTGAGATCGATCACCGAACGTGAGATCGCCGAGCGCACGGTGGTTGCGCCCATGCCACGCACGAAGTCGTACAACTCGTGCACCCACCAGTCGGCATCGCGGCGTGCCAACCACGGCGAGTGGTAGTGGCCGATCAGGTCATGCGGCAGCTCGCTGCCGGTATGCGGGAAGCTGACGATGAGGGGGGCGTCGCCCTCGTGCACGGTCAGCCATTCGGGATGGGCATTCATGCCTGCGGTTCCACGGTCGGCAACAGATCGCTCAGGCCCTGCGCCAGCGCGCCGCTGCGCACCAGGTTCGTGGCGGTCACCATGTCCGGGTGGAAGTAGCGATCTTCTTCCAGCGTCGGCACCTGTGCGCGCAGGGTGGCGCGCACGCTTTCCAGCGCGATGCTGGAGCGCAGCGGGGCGTGGAAGTCGCAGCCCTGCGCGGCGGCCAGCAGCTCGATGCCGATCACGTTGGCCGCGTTCTCAGCCATCTGCATCAGGCGGCGCGCGCCGTGCGCGGCCATCGACACATGGTCTTCCTGGTTGGCCGAGGTCGGGATCGAATCAACACTGGCGGGGTAGGCGCGCTGCTTGTTTTCCGAGACCAGCGCGGCGGCGGTGACCTGCGGAATCATGAAGCCGGAATTCAGCCCCGGGCGCGGGGTCAGGAACGCCGGCAGGCCGGACAGCGCCGGGTCGACCAGCATGGCCAGGCGGCGCTCGCTGATCGAACCGATCTCGCACACCGCCATCGCCAGCATGTCGGCGGCAAAGGCGACCGGCTCGGCGTGGAAGTTGCCACCGGAAAGGGCTTCGCCGGTGTCGGTGAACACCAGCGGATTGTCGGACACGCCATTGGCTTCGATTTCCAGCGTGGTCGCGGCCTGGCGCAGGATGTCCAGTGCGGCGCCCATCACCTGCGGCTGGCAGCGCAGGCAGTACGGGTCCTGCACGCGCACGTCGTTGTCACGGTGCGATTCGCGGATGTCCGAGCCCTGCATCAGCGTGCGCAGCGTGGCAGCGGTGGCGATCTGCCCGCGCTGCCCACGGATGGCGTGGATGCGCGGATCGAACGGCGTATCGGAGCCCTTGGCCGCTTCCACCGACAGCGCACCGGTGACCAGCGCGGCCTGGAACACGGTCTCGATTTCGAACAGGCCGGCCAGCGCATAGGCGGTGGAGAACTGGGTGCCGTTGAGCAACGCCAGGCCTTCCTTCGCGCCCAGTTCGATCGGCTGCAGACCGGCGCGTGCCAGAGCATCGACGGCCGGCAGGCGTTCGTCGCCGATGAAGGCTTCGCCCACGCCCAGCATCACGCTGGCCAGGTGCGAGAGCGGTGCCAGGTCGCCTGATGCGCCCACCGAGCCCTGTGCCGGCACCACCGGCAGCACGCCCTTGACCAGCATCGCTTCCAGCAGCAGCAGGGTGTCCTCGCGGATGCCCGAAGCACCCTGCGCCAGGCTGACCAGCTTCAGCGCCATCATCAGGCGCACCACGCTGGCCGGCATTGGCTCGCCGACGCCTGCCGCGTGCGAGAGCACGATGTTCCGCTGCAGTGTGGCCAGGTCCTCGCGCTCGATGCGCACGCTGGCCAGCTTGCCGAAGCCGGTGTTGATGCCATAGACCGGCGCGCCCTTGGCGACGATGGCGGCCACGGCTGCGGCACTGGCACGTACCACCGGCAGCGCGGCCGCGTCCAGTGCCAGCGGCGCGCCGCGATAGACCTGCCGCCACTGGGCGAGAGTGACGTGGCCGGGGCGAAGAACCAGGGTGTTGCTCATGTGTTGCTCCAGGAGGCAGGCAGGTCGGGCTGTCCGCGCACCACGCGCGCGTGCAGCGGGTTGAATCCAATGCGATAGACCAGGTCGGCGGGGGCGTCGATGTCCCAGATCGCCAGGTCGCAGTCCATGCCCACGGCCAGTCGGCCGATACGGTTGCCATGGCCCAGTGCACGCGCCGCTTCACGGGTGAAGCCGGCGATGCACTCGTCCACGGTCAGGCGGAACAGGGTGGCGCCCATGTTCATCGCCAGCAGCGGGCTGGTCAGGGGCGAGGTGCCCGGGTTGCTGTCGGTGGCCAGCGCCAGCGGCACCCCGGCCGCACGCAGCGCCGCGATCGGCGGCAGGGTGGTATCGCGGGTGAAATAGAAGGCGCCGGGCAGCAGCACTGCGACGGTGCCGGCGGCGGCCATTGCCGCGATGCCGGCGTCATCGAGGTGTTCGATATGGTCGGCCGAGAGTGCACCGAAGCCGGCCGCCAGTTCGGCGCCATGCTGGTTGCTCAGCTGCTCGGCATGGATCTTCACCGCCAGCCCGTGGGCACGTGCCGCCTCGAACACCTGCCGCGCCTGTGCGGGCGAGAAGGCGATGTTCTCGCAGAACACGTCCACCGCTTCGGCCAGGCCTTCGGCGGCGATGGTCGGAATCATCACGTTGCACACCTCGTCGGTGTACTCCTGTGCCTCGCGGCCCGGCGGGATGGCATGTGCGCCGAGGAAGGTGGTCACCACGTTGACCCGGCATTCCTCGCCCAGCGCACGCGCCACCTGCAACTGCTTGCGTTCGTCGGGCAGGGTCAGGCCGTAGCCGGATTTGATCTCGAGCGTGGTCACGCCTTCGGCGCGCATCGCCAGCAGGCGTGGGCGGCTTTCGCGGGCCAGCTGTTCCGGCGTGGCGGCGCGGGTGGCGCGTACGGTGGAGACGATGCCGCCGCCGGCACGGGCGATCTCCGCATAGCTGACGCCCTGCAGGCGCTGCTCGAACTCGTTGGCGCGGTTGCCGGCGTAGACCAGATGGGTGTGGCAGTCGATCAGTCCCGGCGAGATCCAGCGGCCTTCGCCGTCGATGCGGGTGGTCGGTTGCAGGTGGGCATCGCTGCCGGCGGTGCCGACATGGACGATGCGTCCGTCGGCGCAGGCCAGCACGCCATCGCGGATGACGCCCAGGCCGTCGCCGTCGAGGGTGATCAGGTGGACGTTGGACCAGAGAGTATCGACGTGCATGGCATCCACAACGCGGCTGTGCTTATATGTCTATACAATATAGGCGTCCATTTCGGGTTGTCCAGCCATGTCCGATTCGCGTTCCCCCCACAGATTCCATGCCGCCCACGCCCTGCTGGCCGGGGGCTGGGCCCGCGATGTCCAGCTGCAGGTGCAGGACGGCCGCATCACGGACATCCGCGCGGGCCAGGGTACGCAGCCGGGCGATACCCGGGTCGGCATCCTGGTGCCGGGCCTGCCCAACCTGCACAGCCACGCGTTCCAGCGCGGCATGGCCGGCCTGACCGAGATCGGCGGCGGTGACGGCGACAGTTTCTGGAGCTGGCGCGAGCTGATGTACCGCTTCCTGGCCCACCTGCGCCCGGACGCGGTGCAGGCCATCGCCGCCCAGGCCTATATGGAAATGCTGGAAAGTGGTTTCACCCGCGTTGGCGAATTCCACTATCTGCACCACGACGCCGACGGCCGCCCGTATGCCAACCGTGCCGAGATGAGCGCGCGGATTGCGGCGGCGGCCGAGCAGACCGGCATCGGCCTGACCCTGTTGCCGGTGTTCTATGCCCATGCCGATTTTGGCGGTGCGGCGCCGAATCCCGCGCAGCGTCGCTTGATCCACGATGTGGACGGCTTCGCGCAGCTGTTGGAGGCCGCCAAGCCGGCATTGGACGCGCTGCCCGATGCGGTGCTCGGCATCGCGCCGCACAGTCTGCGTGCAGTCACGGGCGAGGAACTGGGTGCATTGTTGCCGCTCACCGAAGGCCCGGTGCACATTCACATCGCCGAACAGGTGCGCGAAGTCGAGGCCTGCCTGGCCTGGAGCGGCCAGCGCCCGGTGCAGTGGCTGTATAACCATGTGCCGGTGGACGCGCGCTGGTGCCTGGTGCATGCCACCCACATCACCGACGACGAGCGCGCAGCCATTGTGGCCAGCCAGGCCGTGGCCGGCCTGTGCCCGATCACCGAGGCCAACCTGGGCGATGGCCTGTTCCCGATGCAGGCGTTCGCACGCGAAGGCGGTCGCTTCGGCGTCGGTTCCGATTCCAATGTGCTGATCGACGTGGCTGAAGAACTGCGCCTGCTCGAGTACGGCCAGCGCCTGACCCTGCGCGGGCGCAATGTGCTGGCCCCGGATGCCACCCGCAGCACCGGTCGCTTCCTGTTCGAGGGCGCACTGCACGGCGGTGCGCAGGCGCTGGGCGTGGCCGCCGGACTGCAGGTCGGTGCCAGTGCCGACCTGGTTGAACTGGACGCTGCGCATCCCGCGCTGCAGGCGCGACAGGACGACGCATGGCTTGACAGCTGGGTGTTCGCCGCACGTAATGGCGCGCTGCGATCGGTCTGGCGCCATGGCCGCCAGTACGTGGCCGACGGCCGCCACCTGCAGCGCGAGGCGATCACCACCGCCTTCGCCGCCGCACTGAAGGGCGTGCTGGGCTGATCGCCCCCGCCACCGAGACCCCATTACGTGAAGGCCAGCAAGTCCGCCACGCTCAACCAGCGTATCCGCAGCGATCTGGAAAGCCGCATCCTCAGCGGAGAGTGGGCGCCGGGCTTCCGTATTCCGTACGAGCACGAGCTGATGGAGCAGTACGGTTGCTCGCGGATGACGGTGAACAAGGTGCTGACCGCACTGGCCGAGAGCGGCATGATCGAGCGCCGCCGTCGCGCCGGCTCGTTCGTGGCGCGGCAGCCGCCGCACCTGGAGCAGGTGGCGCTGGAGATCCCCGATATCGCGATGGAGGTCGGCTCGCGCGGCCATCAGTATGGCTACCGCCTGCTGCGACGTGAACTGCGCCTGGCCGACGCCGGCAATGCCGGTGAAGTGGAGCTGGCCGGGCAGCAGAAGCTGCTGGCGATGCGCTGCCTGCACCTGGCCGATGGTCGCCCGCTGGCGCTGGAACACCGCTTGATCAGTCCGGTGGGCGTGCCCGAGGTGCTGGAGGTCGATTTCAACACCACCGCACCGGGCAGCTGGCTGCTGCAGAACGTGTCATGGACCCGGGCCCAGCACCGCATCAGTGCCTGGGGCGCGGACAGCGCCACGGCCAAGCTGCTGGACGTGAAGCCCGGCACCGCCTGCCTGGTGATCGAGCGCCTGACCTGGCGCGGTGAACAGCCGATCACCCGCGTGCGGCAGGTGTTCCTGGGCGACGCCTGGGATCTGGTGGCGCGCTTTGCGCCTGGGGCGCGCTAGGGGGCCATCCACGCATGGCGTGGATCTACTGGTGCGGAACGGCTGTCGCCTTGAACTCTGTCGGGGCGTGTGTACGATGTGTATCGTCCCTGCATGAAGAGCAGGGAGCTCATCCGGGATCTGGAAGCGGCAGGTTGGACCTGTCGGCGGATTCGCGGATCCCATCATGTATTCGTGCACCCGCAGTGCCCTCACATCATCACCGTGCCTCATCCAAGGAAGGATCTGGGAAAGGGGCTGGTGCTGGCGTTGCGGAAGCTCGCAGGGCTGACGTAGGAGGTCCCATGCGCTATCCAGTCTTGATCGAGGCAGGCGATGAACGTACCGCGTGGGGCGTCGTCGTTCCGGATCTGCCCGGGTGCTTCTCGGCGGCCGACACGCTTGATGATGCGCTCAGCGCTGCGGAAGAGGCTGCGCTTGCCTGGATCGACGCGGCCCTGGATGACGGGCGCTCGATTCCGACACCTTCCGCACCCCAGAAGATCGCCGCCGAGGCATCAAGGGACACCCGCTGGATTCTTGCCTACATCTGCATTGACCCGGCGCTGCTGGACGACACCATCGAGCGGGTCAACATCAGCCTGCCACGCCGGATCCTGGCGAGACTGGATGCACAGGCAAGAGCGGCGGGTGAATCGCGTTCCAGTTACATCGCCCATCTGGCTGCATTGGGCTGAGCAGGCGCGATGTAGAGCCGAGCCATGCTCGGCTGCTGTTGCGCGACGCGCGATGAGTCGAGCGTGGCTCGACTCTGCAGGTGGCATCCACGCATGGCGTGGATCTGCCGGATTCGCCCATCAATACGTAGCGCACTGCCGCCAGCGCACCGGCTCATCCACGCCGGGGCGGGCATTGAGCTGGATGCGCACGTTGCGCAGAGCGGGGTAGTGCAGCACTTCCTCGCAGACCCGTGGCCACACCGCGTCCAGTTCACCAGTGCGGTTGATCGCCAGGGTCTGCCGGGTCAGCCACACGCCGCTGGCAATGCCGGGCTTGCCGGCGAGGGCACGGGCGAGCTCGGCCTGGTAGCGATCCAGGGTGGCCGCATCCGGGTTCGGATTGCGGCGCGCGTCAGTATCCGAGGGGGTCGGTGCAGTGGCCGGCGCTGCCGCAGCCGGGGCCGGCTCGGTTGCGGGTGCGACCGCAGGCGCCGCCGCTATCGGTGCAGTTGCAACAGGTCTGGCCTCTTCCATGTGCAGCCCCTGCAGGCCCAGGCCGACCAGCAACCCGAGCGTGACCGAGCCCAGTGCGGCTATGGCGATCCGGCGCAGCGCCTCATGCCTGGCGCTGGCGCGCACGCGCGCTTCGATGTCGCCCGGCAGGTAGGGTTGCAGCAGTGGCCACAGGCGTGGGCCGTCCAGCACTTCAACCGCCTGCTTTTCCGCAGCACTGCGGCCATCGCGTTCGATCCGGCCCTCGGTCAGCAGCACACCGCCCCTGGCGCCGGCCAGGCGTGCAGCCGCGCCCAGTTCATTCACCGCGGCGGTGCCGATGCGGTAGGCCAGGCCATGCTTGCATGACACCAGCCACTGGTTCGGGCCGTCGCTGAGCAGGAAATCACTGCTCGGCTCGCGGGATTCCTCGGAAGGGTCATTCAGTTCGCGCAGGCCACGCTGCTCGCGCAGCATGCGCTTGACCAGTACCGAGAATTCGCGCCAGTGCATGCCGGCCAGGGCCTGCAGGCCGAGTTGCATCTCCTTCTGCCGCCGCTTGATCCACCACAGATAGACAACGGCAAGGGAACAGCTAAACAGGGCCGACAGCAGGGCCAGGATCCAGGGGAGCATGCAGGAGGTGCGCGGAGGGGACGAGTGCGGAAGACGACAGTGTAAAGGTCGTATCGCGCCGCTGGGTCAGGAGGTTCCTGACAGGAAACGTGACGGCGCACGCAGATTCGGCATACGGCGGACACGAAAAACCCGCCAATCCTGAAGCCGTGAGGGGAGGGAACAAACGGCAGCCGAAGCGATTGGCGGGTTGCTCGCGATTGTCAATCAAAATTTATTGCATTGCAACAATGGCGGTCAGGGCACGCTGTCCGGTGACTGATGGCTGCCCGGGGCGGGAGCGTCGCCGCCGGAGGCGGCGCGGTTCTCCAGCTTGGCCAGGCGCGCATGCAGGGCATCAATGCGGGCTTCCAGCGCCGTCACTTCGTCGGCGGTGGGTACATGCAGGCGCTTGAGGACGCCCTGCACCTGGTCGTCGAAGGCCTTTTCGACCTTGTTCCAGGTGCCGGAGGCCTTTTCGCGGGCTTCGTCCAGCGACGATTCCACGTTGTCACGCCAGCCCGGGCCCTGCTCGCCGCTGCGTTCACGGCGGCGCGACTCCCAGGCCTCGCCTTCCTTCACCAGGCCATCAAAGAAACGGCTGCCTTCGGCCTGGGCACGTCCGAGTGCGCCAAGGCCGGCCAGCCAGACCTGCTGGGCCGAGTCGCTCAGCTTGCGCGAGAAGCGCTCGGCCTGGTCACCGAAAGAGGCGTCGTCGTCGCGGCGGTCGTCGTTTTCGTAGCGGTTCATCGCACTTCCCGTGGGAGTTGGGCCTGTCCCGAGAGTAGCGCGCGTTGGCGTTGCACGGCCGTGACGGCCGCCGCCGGGATTCAGCCCAGCTTTTCCTTCAGCACGCGCTGGATCTCGCCTTCGACCATGCCCTTCATCGCCGACAGCAGGAAGCCCAGCTTGGCGGTCACGCGCACGGCGCCCGGCTGCAGTTCGATCGCGCCGTCCACGCCGCTGCCGGAGAAATTCAGCACATCGGCGGTCCACGAGGACTTCAGGCCGAAGCGCTCGGACAGCTTGGCGGCAACCTGTTCGATTGCCGCGCGCGCCTGTGCGTCGGGCAGGGCGTGGGCGTGGCGGACATCGATGGTGGACATGCAGGCTCCTGGCGCAGGGCGGGGATGATCAATGAGGGCGAGCATTGTGCGCATCGAGGGCCTTCGCGCCAAGCACTCATCGCAGGTTCTTCTTCGTTGGCGGCCAACCTGCTAGGCTGCGCCGCGTGCAGAACCTGCTTGTTCACTTCAGTCAGCAACAACAGCCCGACCAGCCCCTGCGGCCCGGGGTGCAGCGCATCGTGCGCCAGGCCAACGGCAGCGTGCGGCTCGGCGACGCCGGCAACGGCGCCCTGCTGCTGGCGCAGTTCTGCATGGACGACCGCGGCCTCTGGCTGCAGGTCGGCAACGGTATCCGCGGCATCCACGTGAACGGCCGGCCGGTGCGCCGGATGGCCCTGTTGCGTGCAGGCGACGCAGTGTATGTGGATGGCGTGGAGATGGTGCTGCAGGGTGAGGTCGAAAGCCTGTTGCAGGCGCCGGCGCCGAAAAACGAAGAGGTCAGCGACGAACAGCAGCGCCTGCTGCGCGGTGTCGGTGGCCTCCATCATGGGCGCGGCTTCAATCTGTCGCGGGCCCGCCTGATTGGCCGCGGCAGCGAGGCCGACATCGCCATCGATGACCCGGCGTTCGCCGAGCAGCACGCCCGCGTAGAAGTGCACGGCGAGCGCGTACTGCTTCGCGACCTGGGCAGTGCCGACGGTACCCGGGTCAACGGCGTGGCCGTGCGCCACTGCTGGCTGCAGGCCGGCGACCAGGTCGTGTTCGATGGCCAGCACCGTTTCGTGCTGGAAGTGCCGCACGACCCGCGCCGTCGGCCGCTGCCGGCCGAGGCCGAGTCCGGCCAGGACGCGGAGCAGGCGCCGGTGCTGCCGGCCGTGCCGCGCAAGGTCCGGCGCTGGCCGTGGCTGCTGGTCAGTGCGCTGCTGCTGGCCGCACTGCTCAGCCTGCTGCTCTGGTTCGGCGCGCGCTGATCTGAACCCTCGGGGGCCGCTCTGGTGGGTGCCGACCTTGGTCGGCACGCTTCTTCGGCGGGCATGACGCCTTGCGGCGTACGCCAACCAAGGTTGGCGGCTACCGGTGCTGTGCGCGCGGCCAATGGATTCCAATGAAACCAAATTTCCCTTGCCGCACTAGGCCGCAAGGCTGGTGCACTGCGGCATACTAGGGGTCTTGCCCCACAGGTGTGACATGACGCGCGCGTTCAACTTCAGTGCCGGCCCTGCAACCTTGCCGGAATCGGTCCTGCGCCAGGCGCAGGCGGAAATGCTGGACTGGCACGGGTCCGGCGCCTCGATCGTGGAAATGAGCCATCGCGGCGCGGAGTTCATGTCCGTGGCGGCCGAGGCCGAGGCCGACCTGCGGCGACTGCTCGACATCCCCGACGACTATGCGGTGCTGTTCCTGCCCGGTGGCGCCACCACCCAGCAGGCGCTGATCCCGCTCAACTTCGCCGCCCCCGGCCAGCGCGCCGACTACGTGGTCAGCGGCCACTGGGGCAAGACCGCGGTCAAGCAGGCCGGTGTCTACGTCGACGTCAACATTGCCGCCAGCAGCGAGGCCGATGGCTACCGCACGCTGCCGCCGCGTGCCGACTGGCAGCTCTCGCCTGAGGCCGCCTACGTGCACATCACCGCCAACGAGACCATCCACGGCGTCGAGTTCCGTGATGTGCCCGACACCGGCAACGTCCCGTTGATCGCCGATTTCAGTTCGTCCATCGCCAGCGAGCCGCTGGATGTGCGCCGCTATGGCGTGATCTACGCCGGTGCGCAGAAGAACCTCGGCCCGGTCGGTATCGCGGTGATGATCATCCGCCGTGACCTGCTTGAACGCAGCGGCCAGCCGCGCGCGGACATCTTCGATTACCGCTCGCACGTTGCCCGCGATTCGATGCTCAATACCCCGCCGACCTGGAATTGGTACCTGGCCGGGTTGGTGTTCAAGTGGATGCTGGCCGAAGGTGGCGTGGCCGAGTTCGCCAAGCGCAACGCCGCCAAGGCCGCCCTGGTGTACGGCGCCATCGACGGCTCCGGTGGCTTCTATCGCAACGAAGTGGCGCATGCGGCGCGTTCGCGGATGAACATCCCGTTCTTCCTGCCCAATGCCGACCTCGATGCCCGCTTCGTTGCCGAGGCCAAGGCCGCCTGCCTGCTGGCGCTGAAGGGGCACAAGGTGGTCGGGGGCATCCGCGCCTCGCTGTACAACGCCATGCCGCTGGCCGGGGCCGAGGCGCTGGTCGCCTTCATGGCCGATTTCCACCAGCGTCACGGTTGAGCAATGAACGGCGCGCACCGTCGGGTGCGTGCCCCGCAACAAGGAACTCCGATGGCAAGCAGCAAATCCAGCAAGAAGGCGCCGAAGAAGGCCGAACCGGCCAAGGGCAGCGCGCCCGCCAGGGCGAAGGGCAAGGCCAAGGCCGCCTCGAACCCGGCACCGACCCTGGCGCCGCTGGCGTTGGCCGATGTGCGCTCGAAGATCGACCAGATCGACCGTGACATCCAGAACCTGATTGCCGAGCGCGCGCGCTTCGCCCATCAGGTGGGCAAGGCCAAGGGCAAGCTCGCCGCCGCCGTCGACTACTACCGCCCCGAGCGCGAAGCGCAGGTGCTGCGCATGGTGGTGGACCGCAACGAGGGCCCGCTCAGCGACGAGCTGCTGGTGCATGTCTACCGCGAGATCATGTCGGCCTGCCTGGCCCAGCAGGAGCCACTGAAGATCGGCTACCTCGGCCCGGAGGGTACCTTCAGCCAGCAGGCCGTGCTCAAGCACTTCGGCCGCTCGGCGCTGGGCCTGCCGATGGCCAGCATCGAAGAAGTGTTCCAGGAAGTGGAAGCGGGCAACGCCGATTTCGGCGTGGTGCCGGTGGAGAATTCGGGGCAGGGCACCATCCAGATCACCCTGGACATGTTCCTGACCTCGAACCTGAAGATCTGCGGCGAAGTGGAACTGCGCGTGCAGCAGTACCTGATGTCGCGCAGCGGCCGCATCGAGGACATCGAGCGCATCTACGCACACCCGCAGTCGTTCATGCAGACCTCGGCCTGGCTGCGCGCCAACCTGCCGAAGGCCGAGAAGATTCCGGTGTCGAGCAATGCCGAAGGCGCGCGCCGTGCGCGTAACGCCGACGATGCAGCGGCCATCGGTGGCGAGAGCGCCGGCCATGTGTACGGCCTGAAGAAGGTGGTCACCAAGCCGATCCAGAACGACGCCGACAACACCACCCGCTTCCTGGTGGTGGGCCGCAACATCTTCCCGACCTCCGGCCATGACCGCACCTCGGTGCTGGTGTTCATCCATGACAAGCCCGGTGCGCTGTTCGACGTGCTCAGCCCGTTTGCCCGCCACGGCATCAGCATGAACCGCATCGAGTCGCGCCCGTCGCACCACGGCAAGTGGGAATACGGCTTCTTCATCGACCTGGCCGGTCATATCGACGACACGCCGATGCAGGCTGCGCTGGCCGAACTGGAAGCGCACTCGGCGCAGATCAAGGTGCTGGGTTCCTATCCGGTGGCCGTGCCCTGAGTGCTGCTGTGGCGGCTGCGGCCGCTGCCCCCTGATGCATCGCCGGCGCTGCCGGCGTTTACGGAATGATCGAACGATGAGCAACGCGCAACACTGGATCGCCCGCAAGGGCCAGCCGCTGCAGGGCAGCCTGACCATTCCCGGCGACAAGTCGGTCTCGCACCGCTCGGTGATGTTCGCCGCACTGGCCGATGGCACCTCGCATATCGACGGCTTCCTGGAAGGCGAAGACACCCGCGCGACCGCGCGCATCTTCAGCCAGCTGGGCGTGCGCATCGAAACGCCGAGCCCGTCGCAGCGCATCGTGCACGGCGTCGGCCTCGACGGCCTGAAAGCACCGGACGCGCCGTTGGACTGCGGCAACGCCGGTACCGGCATGCGCCTGCTGGCCGGCCTGCTGGCCGGGCAGGCGTTTGATTGCACGCTGATCGGCGATGAATCGCTGTCTGGCCGCCCGATGCGCCGCGTCACCGGCCCGCTGTCGCAGATGGGTGCAAAGATCGATACCGAGAGCGATGGCACGCCGCCGCTGCACGTGCATGGCGGCCAGACGCTGCACGGCATCGACTTCGCCTCGCCGGTGGCCAGCGCACAGATCAAGTCGGCCGTACTGCTGGCCGGCCTGTATGCGCAGGGCGAAACCCAGGTGACCGAACCGCACCCGACCCGCGACTACACCGAGCGCATGCTGTCCGCGTTTGGCGTGGACATCGAATTCTCGCCGGGCAAGGCGCGCCTGCGTGGCGGCCAGCGCCTGCGTGCCACCGACATCGTGGTCCCGGCCGACTTCTCCTCGGCTGCGTTCTACCTGGTGGCGGCCAGCATCATTCCCGGCTCCGAGCTGCGCCTGAAGCAGGTCGGCCTGAATCCGCGCCGCACCGGCCTGCTGCATGCACTGCGCCTGATGGGCGCAGACATCACCGAAGAGAATCCGGCCGAGCAGGGTGGTGAACCGGTGGCTGATCTGCTGGTGCGCTACGCGCCGCTGAAAGGCGCACGCATTCCGGAAGCGCTGGTGCCGGACATGATCGATGAGTTCCCGGCGCTGTTCGTGGCCGCTGCCGCCGCCGAGGGCGAGACCGTGGTCAGCGGCGCCGCCGAACTGCGGGTCAAGGAATCCGATCGTCTGGCTGCGATGGCCACCGGCCTGCGCGCGCTGGGCATGCAGGTGGACGAAACCGAAGATGGCGCCACCCTGCATGGTGGTGTGCGCCTGGGCAGCGGCACCATCGAAAGCCACGGCGACCACCGCATTGCCATGGCGTTCGCCATCGCCGGCCAGATCAGCGATGGCGAAGTGCGCATCAACGACATCGCCAACGTCGCCACATCCTTCCCGGACTTCGACGGCCTGGCACGCAGCGCCGGGTTCAACCTGGCCTGAGCGGCCACGTCCGGCGGACGACACAACCCGGTAGGTGCCAACCTTGGTTGGCACGCTTCTCCAGATAAAAAGACGGAGGCCGAAGCCTCCGTCGAAACATCACGAACCCCTCGTCCGCGATCAACGCTGCTCGGTGCGGAAATCCACCGGGACCCGCACCACGCTTGCTACTGCGCGGCCGTCATGCACCGCAGGCTGGAACTTCCAGTTCTGCACGGTGTTGAGCACCGCACGATCCAGGTCGCGGCTGCGCTCGCCACTGCGCGAAACAATCGCAGCATTGGCGACATTGCCGCGGGTATCGACATTCAGGCTGGCGATCACGCTGCCCTGCACGCCACTACGAAGTGCAGCGGCGGGGTAGGTCGGCATGCGGTTGCTGGCCAGCGGGCGCGCTTCACGATTGCGCACCACCGGTGCGGCCTTGCGCTGGCTGGAAGCCGGTGCGGCCTGACGCGCGGCAGGCGCCGCAGCATCGGCAACCGCAGCCTGCTCAGGAGCCGGCAGCATGCGCTCGCCAACCGGTGCCGGCGCCACATCTTCCTGGTTCGAGTGACGCAGCCACAGCAGGGCGGCCGCGAACATCGCCACGATCAGCGCGATCCACATCCACGGTGATGTGGGCCTGTGCTGCAGGCTGGAATCCTGCTGCAGCTGCGGCGAATGGAGGTCTTCGTGGGTGGTGGCAGTCATCGCAAACTCCTTCCGTCAATGGACGACGTGGGCAGTGTTGCCCGAGCCATGGACGAGGAGTGTCAGCGTTGCGTCAACGCAATCGGCAGGGTTCAGTTTGCCTGCCGGCAAGCGTTCAGTTACTGCGTCTTGAAGTCGAACGGCACTTCAATGCTGCCGGGTACGGCCTGGCCGTTGCTCTGCGCCGGAGTAAAGCGCCAGCGGCGCACTGCATCGGTGGCGGCACGGTCGAGCTCGCGTGAGCCGCTGCGCTGGATCACCGTGGCGTTGTTCGGGTAGCCGGTGGCATCCACATCCACGCGCACCACCACGCTGCCGGTCTCACCGGCACGCAGGGCGGCGGCAGGATAGGCAGGCGGCGGCGACTGGCCGGCAATCGGCATCGGCTGGCTGTTGCCGGTGGCCGCCGGCGCAGGGCCCGGTGCAGCCGGGGCCGCTTCCGCCACCGGGGCGGGCGGCGGCGGGGCGGTTTCGACCAGCTTCGGGGCCTCTTCTTCCACCGGGGCCGGCTTGGCATCGGGCATGTCGCTGGAGCCTGCCGCCGCGGCCAGCGGTTCCGGCAATGGCTCCACCTGGGCCGTTTCCTGTGGGGTCTGTGCGGCCGGGTCGGCGCGGAAGAATTCCTTGTCGCGGCCGGTCAGCCAGACCAGCACGAACAGCAGGATGCCCACGCCGAACGCGATGCCGGCGATCTTCAGGGCGTTGCGCGGGATATGCACGGTGAACGACTTGGCGGACGACGAGCGGGGTGCAGACATGGACCGGACCAGTACGGAATGCCCCGATTCTGCCACGGCGGGAATGAACCGGGCGGCAGAAATCCGTATAACAAGCGATAATCCCGTTCCTGATACCCACCACGACACCTGCCATGCTTGATCCAGCCCTGCTCCGCCACCAGCCCGCCGACCTCGCCGAACGCCTGCGCACCAGCCGCGGCTTCGAGCTCGACGTGTCTGCCCTGGAGTCCCTGGAGGCCGATCGCAAGCGCATCCAGGTGCGTACCCAGGAGCTGCAGAGCCTGCGCAACAGCCGTTCCAAGGCCATCGGCCAGGCCAAGGCCAAGGGCGAGGACGTCTCGGCCATCATGGCCGAGGTCGCCGCGTTCGCCGACGAGCTGAAGGCCTCGGAAGTGGCGCTGGACGAGCTGCGCGAGAAGATCGATGCGATCTCGATGGGCATCCCGAATATTCCGGCCGATGACGTGCCGGCCGGGGCCGACGAGAACGACAACGTCGAGCAGGCGCGCTGGGGTACCCCGCGCCAGTTCGATTTCAAGGTGCTGGATCACGTCGAACTCGGCGCCCGCAATGGCTGGCTGGACGGCGAGACCGCCGCCAAGCTGTCCGGCTCGCGCTTCACCGTGCTGCGCGGCCCGATCGCGCGCCTGCACCGTGCGCTGGCCCAGTTCATGGTCGACCTGCATACCGGCGAGCACGGCTATGAAGAGACCAACGTACCGCTGCTTGTCAACGCCGATTCGCTGCGTGGCACCAGCCAGCTGCCGAAGTTCGAGGACGACCTGTTCAAGACCGCCGTGGGTGATTCCACGCGTTACCTGATCCCGACCTCGGAAGTGCCGCTGACCAACATCGTGCGCGACGAGATCGTGGATGCCGGGCGCCTGCCGCTGCGCATGACCGCGCATTCGATGTGCTTCCGCGCCGAGGCTGGCAGCGGTGGCCGCGACGTGCGCGGCATGATCCGCCAGCACCAGTTCGAGAAGGTCGAGCTGGTCTCGATCAGCCGCCCGGAAGACAGCGACGCCGAGCACCAGCGCATGACCCGCTGCGCCGAAGTGGTGCTGGAAAAGCTGGGCCTGCCGTACCGCAAGGTGCTGCTGTGCACCGGCGACATGGGCTTCTCGGCGATCAAGACCTACGACCTGGAAGTCTGGCTGCCGTCGCAGGAGACCTACCGCGAGATTTCCTCGTGCTCGAACTGCGGTGATTTCCAGGCCCGCCGCATGCAGGCCCGCTGGCGCAACCCGGCCACCGGCAAGCCGGAGCTGGCGCACACCCTGAACGGCTCGGGCGTGGCGGTGGGCCGCGCGATGATCGCGGTGATGGAGAACTACCAGAACGCCGACGGCAGCATCACCGTGCCGGAAGCGCTGCGCCCGTACATGGGCGGCCTGGAAACCATCGCCTGACACCCTGATCGGGTGGGTGCCATGCTTGCATGGCATCGCAGTGGCTCTGGTGGGTGCCATGCTTGCATGGAACCGAATCCACGCACGGCGTGGATCTACAATGCCGGTTACATCCACGCCCTGCGTGGATGAACCGCCGCGATCACGCCATGATGCGCACCTTCTCCAACGGCACCCATCCCGGTTCGCCGTTCTCCGGCACGCACCACGCCCAGCCATTGAGCGTGCGTTCCCCGTGCAGCAGCTGCCCGGGACCCACATCCAGTTCCCGCGCGCAGTAGTCCTCCGTGGCAAAAGCGCCACCCTGCGCATCGCGGCCGATCACCGGCGGCGGTACGAAACCGGGCTGCTGTCCCTCGGCTTCGCACAGGAACCAGTCGTCCCAGCCCTCCGGGCCTTCATAGCGTTCGCCCACCACCAGTGCCTGGCCACGGCGCAGGGTGATCGGGTGTGGAAATTCGCTGCGGTGCGCAGCCGTCACGATGTAGTTCATGCCCCCAGCCTAACGCGTCGCCCAAGAAAACGGCCCCGCAATGCGGGGCCGCCGGGGTGGGCCGGGATGGGGGAGGGGATCCCGGCCCTCGTTCAGCGCCCAGACGAGGAGAGAGGGGCGCCGAACGCTGGAACGCGTTATGCCGCGACGGCTTCGGCCACTTCGTGCGACGGCAGGGTGGCCAGCGCGCCGGCAATGGCGTCTTCACGGTGCTGCGGCGAGTAGGCGATGCCTTCGGCACGCACGAACTCGACCTCGTTGATGCCCATGAAGGCGAACACCTGGCGCAGGAACGGCTCCTGGAAGTCGGCCGGCGAGTCGGTGTAGATGCCGCCACGGCTGCTGGCGATGATCACCCGCTTGCCACCGGCCAGGCCCACCGGGCCGTTCTCGGTGTACTTGAAGGTGCGGCCGGCCACGGCCACGCGGTCGATCCAGGCCTTCAGCGTGGACGGAATGCTGAAGTTGTACATCGGCGCGCCGATCACCACGATGTCGGCGTCCAGGAACTGCTGCATCACCTGTTCAGCATCGGTCGCCTCGGCGGCATCGGTCTTGGCCAGCGAACTGCTGCGCAGATGCGGTACCGGATTGGCGTCAAGATCGCGATAATCGACCTGCAGGCCATCGATCTGGCCGGTGAAGCGGGCGACCACGGCGGCCGACAGCTGGCGGGACACGGAGTTGTCGCCAAGCACGCTGGCGTCGAGATGCAGAAGCTTCATGGCAGTCACCTATGTTCTGGGAGGAAGGGGCGGGGTAGCCCCGCCGACGGAGAGAACGATAGGTTGTTGCAAAGGCGGGATAAAGGTGGTTGAATGCCACGTATTGTTCTAGATATGGAACTCGGGCATGCATGACCTGAATGATCTGTACTACTTCGCGATGGTGGTCGACCACGGCGGATTCGCCGCCGCCGAACGCGCACTGGGCATCCCCAAGTCGCGCCTGAGCCGCCGCATCAGCCAGCTGGAAACCGACCTGGGCGTGCGCCTGCTGCAGCGCTCCACGCGCCGCTTTGCGGTCACCGACGTCGGTACCAGCGTGCACCGCCACGCGCAGACCATGCTGGCCGAGGCGCAGGCCGCACGCGAGGTGGTGGACCGCCTCAGCGCGGAACCGCGCGGCGTGGTGCGCGCCAGCGTGCCGGTGTCGCTGGCGCAGATGCAGCTGCCCAAGCTGCTGCCCAGATTCCTGGAGCAGTACCCGAAGGTGCGCCTGCAGCTGAACATCAGCAACCGCCGCGTGGACATCATCAATGAAGGCTACGACGTCGCGCTGCGCGTGCGTTCGCGCCTGGATGACGACGGCAGCCTGGTGATGCGCAGCTTCGGCCAGGTGCAGGAACTGCTGGTGGCCAGCCCGAAGTACCTGGATCGCGCCGGCCGCCCGAAGGACCCGGAAGAGCTGACCCAGCACGTCACCCTCAGCATCAGCGAAGACGAAGCGCGCCAGCGCTGGGAGCTGCATGGCCCGGAAGGCGAAGTGCGCCGGGTGGACCTGCAGCCGCGCGTGGCTGGCTTCGACTTCCCGCTGCTGCAGAGCATGGTGAAGGACGGCTTCGGCATCACCATGCTGCCGGAGACCGTGTGCGCCGATGCGGTGCGCAATGGTGAGCTGGAAGTGGTGCTGCCGGACTGGTCGCTGCCGCAGGGCGTGTGCCACGCCGTGTTCGCCTCGCGCCGCGGCCTGCTGCCGGCGGTGCGGGTATTCATCGACTTCCTGGCCGAGCATCTGCCGCCGCAGCTGGAGGCCTCGCGCCTGGACTGCGGTGGTGCCTGTGAAAAGGCCAAGGAGCGGATCAAGGCCAGTGCACTGGGGGCGTTGGCGGTGGACGCGGGCTGAGGCCTGCTGTGGGAGTGCTGGGTGATGCCCGGTGCCACGCCGGTCTTGGGCAAATCGCCCGGCCGTGCGAGAATACGCGCCCGGCCAGCAGGCCGGGCCGATACGGAGAGATGGCCGAGCGGTTTAAGGCACCGGTCTTGAAAACCGGCGAAGGGTTAAACCTTCCGTGGGTTCGAATCCCACTCTCTCCGCCAGCTCCCGCCAATTGCCCTCTATAGCGCGATATTGCCGCAGATGGCCGCAACGTCATCAAGTAGAATACGCACGGTCGATCACCGTCGTTTCTGTTCTACAGCCCGACATACCAGCGTCTGCAGCGATGATGATCTCGATGGATTGTTCGTGATTCGAAGCGCTCGATGTTAGGCCAGAGGTCGACGACCTTGAAGAATATGGAATGGATGCGGTGATGGCCTGCGATCTGAAACTCCTCATCGACCCGAGGAACATCACATTGACGCCTCGGATGGATACCCCTGAAAAGCCTACACCGTCCTCCAGCACTAGGTATGAGAGGCGATAGCGGCCGTCTGAGGGACGGACACCAAATGAGTATGCAATGGCTATTGGCGAAAGCGCCGGGATTTCAGGCGCTATCCGAAGCAGATCGCGGCGCGATCTTCAACTTCACCTTCCTGTGGAGCGTGTTCTAGGCCCAAGTCATGGGCAATTTCGCGCGCGCCGACCTAATCTGCGCAAAGGTCGACGAATGGTGAGATAGCGGCACGCTCGATGCCGACCAATATGACGTCGAACTGGCCTATTTTCAGCAGCGCTATCACGTCAACGGCGGGTTCACGCACCACTTTCCACACCTCCATCTGCGCCCCACAGACCAGCCCGGTATTGTCCAGTCGGTCCTTGATGGAAGCAACACCGATCCGCGCGATCGGCTCCTCACGGTGATGATGATCGTCTGGCGATTCTGAAACAATCTTTTCCATAGCGAGAAGTGGGCGTACCAGCTTCAGGATCAGCTCTCGAACTTTACGCATGCCAATGCCGCCCTAATGCGACTTCTTGAGCAACATGGGCAGTTGGCAAACTGACGGCACAAATTCCACGCGGCTTCCGCTAGACCGGATCGGTCGCATAGCCCCGTCGCTCGTCTGCCTACCAATGGCTGCATCCTAAGTAATGCCGTCAAGCTAAGCTGAATGTGCTGCCCGGAGATCGCTTACGGTTTTTGCTTGTTAGGGCTGGGACGGCTTCAGTACGATATGGTGCCGCACTTGTTTCTGACTTAGCCTAATCTGAGGATATGCATTTGAGGGACGCTCGTTGACGATTACGCTCGAAGAGGAGCTCCTCACCCATCTCGATTCCGCCATCCCGGAAGGCGAGACCAAGAGCCGCAACATCGACCTGGTGGCCTTCTTCAACGGCTTCGGCTCGTCGATCTGGCCGACGCTCGAGGAGACCGGTCAGCATTTCGGCGGCATCACCCGCGAACGCACCCGTCAGATTATCGCTGCGAACTACCGCGATCGTGTCGGTGCCGAGGACCTGCCTGAGCTGCGCGCCTGCGCCGAACGGATCTCGGCCTTCAGGATCTGGTTCGCCTCCGATCTCGCGAAACTTCTGGTCGATGAAGGCTGGGCCGACGAGGACGCTAACATCCAGGGTGTGCTGAACATGATGCATGGCCTTGGCCTGTGCACCCAGTACGGCCTGTACGACGGCCGCATCACTTCCCTGACCCGTTCTAAGCTCGACGAGGTCGAGGACTACCTGATCCTCGACGACGAGAGCGTCAAGCTCCTCAAGGCCGCGGTCAAGGAGGCGCGGCGCATTCCGGGGCTCGTCGGCTTGGTGGACGTCGCGCATCTCTCGCAAATCGACGTCGAGCTCAAGACGCTGCTTGCAGTCATCCGCCTCCATCCCGAGGCTTGGGTAGGCGAGTCGGGCGGCATCACGCGCTACTGCTTCGAGGATCGTGAGAACGTCCTCGTCAACATGTCCGAGAAGGTCTTCTCCGTCTTCGACCAGGTCGAGATCTCCCGCCTTGCCGCGACACTCGCCAATGCGCTGCGCCGTCGTTCGACAAACCTGTCCTATCCGGACCAAGCAGCCATCGAGCAATACATCCGCGGCTCAAAATTCTTCCAGTGCGGCAAGCGCATGGCCAGATTCGAGGGCGAGACCACCGAGCTGACAGAAATCGAGACCGACCTCGTCGACTTCCTCGAAGAGAACGGCCCGTCCGATTTCGTAACGGTACGCGAGCATCTTGTGTCGCTCGGCTACGGCATCCCTCTGTCCACGAAGACGATCGGCGCGAACGCGTTGGTGAACGTCGACCGGTCCGCTGGACGCAAGCAGTTCGTCTACAGCCTCGTTGGCCGACCCGGGCTATTGGAACGCCAGCCTGTCGACGATGCGCTCACCGACGACGACCGCTATTCCCGCTTCGCGGCGCGCCTCCAGAGAATCGGCGCAATCGGTAGCACGGATGCTGACGTGCAGAGCACGCACCGTCGCGAACAATCGATCCTGTCCAAATACCTCTTCGAAGGCCGCAAGGCACACCGCTGCGCCATCTGCGGCGAAGAGCACGACGTCGCCTCCCTCGTCACGGCGCACAAGAAGAAGCGATCCCTCTGCAACGAGCGCGAGCGTCTCGATCCGCATATCGTCATGCCGCTCTGCGTGTTCGGCTGTGACCATCTCTACGAACGCGGCTTGCTTCAAATCTTTGGCGGGCGAGTGACCGGCGATGCATCGAAGGCAACAGGTGCGGCGACCAAGGCGTTCATCGAAAGGATTGCCGGGAAGCGTGTTTCGGAGGAATGGCTCCAAGGCGGCGACAGCTACTTCCAGCGGTAAGGCTCTACTCCAGATCGAGCAGCGATGGCGGTGCCGCAGCCAACGGTTCCTACGCGTATTTCTGTCTCGCAAATCCGCATTGAACCAGGGAGTACTCTGTGGGCTCTTCCTCGCTTCTGGTAAGCCAATGAAGATCGCTGCACTCATCTCGTGCCTTTTGCTCTGTGCTTCCTTCGCATCTTCAGCATCGGCCCGGCCGTTGGCAGAAAAACGTGAAGCGGACATGGAAATGTCCGGGCGCTCCATTCTCGCCTCGTTGGCCGTACACAAGAGCTCTGGAAGCGCTCCCTGGCCCCTATGCCTGTGCAGGGGCTGATGGTGCCGAGCTGGGTCTTGCCTTGATCGGAAGAAGTAAAAGTCCAGCCGCGCCTTGGCATCTGGCAGGACTGCCACGTTTTCGCATGGATGGCGCACTTTCTGCGGACTACAGGTGCTACCTCGCAGCCCAAGGCAGCTCAGTCGTTCGAGCTACGTCGAAGCTGGATGCCGGGCTTCTGGCAAAGCAATGCCTTTCCGAATTTGCCGCTTTCAAGCAACGGGCTGGCACTGCGACCTTCGACGTGGCGCCTGAGAACATCTGAGATTCAGTCGCGTAGATCGAGTAATCGCTTCGTAAAACCGCTCGGCTGGCCACGTCCGGTGGTGAATGCGACGGTGTCTGAACCGCTCACCCGCTCCCTGTAGAACGGAAGCAGGCCACCTAAGCCGTTCGAGAGGGGGCTGCCATGGGGAGCTCAGTAGCGGCGCGCAGTCTTCGGCTTGTTATGGCACAACGGGTAACTGGAACACGACCGGAACGGCCCATGCGGTCCATTCCGCTCCACAAACACGCCCACCTTGCACACCGGGCATCGTTCCTCATTGATGACCGCGCCTGAAATACCGGTCACTTCCACCGCACCGTCTTTCACCAGCTGATCCAGGAACGGCGAGTGCTTGCCCTGCAGGGTGAACATCGCCACCGAGCGCCGCGCACGCGTCAGCGCTACATAGAACAACCGCCTTTCTTCACTCAGCGGATAGGTATCACCCTCCGGCATCGCCAGCGACAGCACCGGGTCATCCGAGCGCAGGCTCGGGAAGCCACGGTTCACCATGCCCGGCAGGATCACGTAGTCCGCCTCGCGCCCCTTCGAGCGATGTGCGGTCAGGAACTCGACGTCCATCGTGCTGCCAAACGACGTTCTCCACTCCGCAGGCACCGCACTGCGATCGGCCTGATAGCGCCCGAGGATGAAGACCGTCACGCGTCCGTTGCGCCCCTGCGGCACCGCACCGGACAACAGTTGCTGATGCAGCCTGGTGAGGTACTGGCGCACACCGTCCTGCACCTCCTCACGCCGGTTCATCTGGAAGGCCTGCAGCACAGGGCCCATCGCTGGCGTAGCCGAACGAACCGCCTTGGCGATCTGCCCGGGATTGCGACTGATAAAGCGGCTGGACACATCGCACAGTGCCTGCGGGCAGCGGAAGGTCTGCTCCAGTTTCAACACCTGGCCATGTCCCATCCATTCGCGGAATCCGGTCATCACCGAGACATCGGCGCCGGCAAACCGATTGATCGACTGCCAGTCATCGCCCACCGCAAACAGGTGGCGGCCGGGCTTGCTCACCAGTGCACGGCAGAGGCGGGCGCGGGCGCGCGAGGCGTCCTGGAATTCGTCGGCCAGCACCAGGTCGTAGGGCGATGCATAATGTCCCTGCTCCAGCAGGCCGGCGGCCATGTTGAGCATGTCCTCAAAATCGATGCCGCGTTCGTCGGCCAGCGCGTTGTCCCAGGCCTGGAATACAGGGCCGGCGATTTCCAGGAAGCGCCGGTACCGCTCCTTGAACTGGTCCTCGGGCATCTGCCGCAGACGCCCGGCCATGTCGTCCAGGGTCAGGCAGTTGCTCTTTGCATGGGCAATGAAGGTGCGCATCAATCCGATCAGGTCTGCATCCGGCATCGGCTTGGCACCCGCATCGGGCAGCTCGCGGTCCGGATTCGGATCAAGCTCGACACCGCACTCGCCCAATGTCTCCGTCAGGTCATGCAAGGCATGCCCGCTGCGCAGGCCAAAGGAGGTGGTCTCGACCAGCGCAGTGCCGCGCGCCACATGCTGTTGCCGCTTCCAGTGCATGCCCTCAGCATAGTTGGCGAAATGCTTCGGTGGCTGGCCATCGGCATCCAGCGCAAAGTGCTCGTGATACAGCGCTGCGTCCGGGTAATAGAAATCCGGCCGATACTGGCGATGGGTGTCGGTGGCCGTATCAAATTCGTAGCGGCGCTCGTAGTCGTACGCCACGCCGTTGTAGAACAGCCAATCGGCAATGACGCACTCTTCCAGGCTCTTCACCCGCTCGCCCTGCAGAGTGCGGATATACGGCGTGCCGTCGCGGTCGTAGCCATCGGCCATCATCTCGGCGCCGAACGGTGGAAGGTCGCGGCCGAACACCAGCCGGAACATGTCCCACTGGGTGCGGAAGTGGATCGAGCGATCCTTCAGGTCATCCACCAGCTCGGCCAGCTTGTTGAAGCCCTGCGTGGCATCGATGGCCCATTCGGGAATGTCGGGCTTGCGCCCGGTGGCCTTGCCGATGATGGCCAGGCCCAACGCATGGAAGGTCCGCGCCTCGACCACGGTGTCACCCATGCCGAGCCGATCAAAGGAGCGCTGCGCGCGCGCTTCCAGTTCCTTGGCCGCATCTTTGTTGAAGGCGAGCATGACGATCCGCTCTGGTTCGACAAAGCCGCGATCGATGGCATAAGCCGCCTTGGCGACCATCGTGGAGGTCTTGCCAGAGCCGGCCGCGGCCACGACCTGCACGCGGTTGTCGAAGCAGATGACCGCGCGGGCCTGTTCCTCGGTCAGCGGTCTGCTCTCGACCCGGTCCAGGAAGTCCTTGGCCAGGACCAGCTCACGCATGGCCATGGCGTCGTTCGCTTCGGCCCATACGGCAGGCCAATCCAGATGCCAGTCGTTCAGCGCTTCCAGCGCGGCCAGATGGTGGCTGGAGCGCAGGTCGTCATGCACGCTGGCATCGAGGAACAGGCGCTCCAGCTCATCCGGGGAGAGTGGCAGGGCGGGGCGGTCGGCCAGCAGCGCTTGTTGTTGTTCGTGGGTGATCCAACGCCGGCTGGCGTGACCGCGATCGGTCAGTGCGTCCGCTGCACTCAGCCAGGCCTGGATCTGCGCCAGCACGTCCTCGAACAGGCCTTTGCGCCCGCGTGTGCTGCGCGCGGACAGCACGTTCTGCACAGCCGCCGCGAGTTGGGACGCTTGCCGATTGGGCAGCCCGCCCACGGACACAGCCCCACCTTCAGTCTGCAGAGCAACCCGGGCCCAGAACAGCCCCGGGACAACCTGCACGTGATGATCGCCATCCACGTGCTGGCGGTATTGCTCGCCGCCAAGGGTCAGCTCGAGGTGTTCGCCATCAAGCCGCAGCCGCCACAGTGGCGAGCGGGTCACACGCTGGCCCCAGCCCGAGGGGCGCCATTCCATAGACATCCAGATACTGCCTTGCATGCTTCACCGGGCGTATAGCGCCCTTACAGCCCAATGATAAGGGGCCTTGGTGTCGCATGTGGCGCCCGCGCATCTGTCGCGCTGGCTGATGGCGTGTCACGCGTTCACATCCACGACAATCCGCCCACGCACCTTGCCCGGGATGATCTGCTCGTACACGTCCAGCACCTCGGCAAGCCCGATCTGCTGCACGGTGCTTTCCAGCTTCTGCAGGTCCAGATCGGTGGCGAGGCGATCCCAGGCGCGCTGGCGAATGTGCTGCGGTGCGTTCACCGAATCCACGCCGGCAAGGGTGACGTTGCGCAGGATGAAGGGAATGACCGATCCGTGCAGCGCATCACTCTGTGCGAGGCCACACGCTGCCACGGCGCCACGGTACTTGGTCTCTGCAATCGCGTTGACCAGCGTCGGTCCACCGGCCACGTCCACCACGCCGGCCCAGCGTTCCTTGCTGACCGGCCTGTCACGCGGCTCGGAGAACTGCGCGCGGTCGATGATCTCCGCTGCACCGAGGCTGTGCAGGTAATCGGCGTGTTCCGGGCGCCCGGTGGCGGCCACCACGCGATAGCCCAGCCTGGAAAGGATCGCCACCGCAATCGAGCCCACGCCGCCGTTGGCACCGGTCACCAGCACGTCGCCCTTTTCCGGGGTCACGCCCGCGTCTTCCAGTGCCAGCACGCACAGCATGGCGGTATAGCCGGCGGTGCCGATGGCCATGGCATCGCGGGTGGTCAGGTTGCCGGGAATCTTGTTCAGCCACTCACCCCGCACGCGGGCGCGCTGGGCCAGGCCACCGTGGTGGCCCATGCTCAGGTCCCAGCCATTGAGCACCACGCGATCACCGGTTTTGAAACCGGCATTGCTGGATTCCAGCACCACGCCCGCCAAGTCGATGCCGGGAATGAGCGGATACGTGCGCATGACCGGGCGCGAATGGGTCAGCGCCAGCGCGTCCTTGTAATTGAGCGTCGAATATTCAACCTGCACCAGGACGTCGCCATCCATCAGGTTGGCTTCATCGAAATCGACAAGTTCGGTGGAAACTCCATCGTCGGTCTTGCGGGTCAGCAGCGCCTTGAAACTCATGGTGGGGCCTCGCGTTCAGGGGATGGCTCCATGCTAGGCTCGCACCGTTATTGCAACAAGAACGATGGTTTTTCGTAGGTACTATGGTTTTCCGGAGTATGCATGCGTAGCAGGCGTTGGGATGGCAAGAGCGGGTGCGCCGTGGAAGTCACGCTGTCGGTGATGGGCGGCGTGTGGAAGCCGATCATTCTTTTCCACTTGATGACTGGCAAGCGGCGTTTCATGGAATTGACGCGGCGGGTACCCAACGCCACGCAATCCATGCTGACCAGCCAGTTGCGCGAACTGGAGGCCGATGGGGTGGTGATCCGCCACGTCTATGCCGAAGTGCCGCCCAAGGTGGAATACGAACTTTCCGAATTCGGGCGCACGCTGGTGCCGGTGCTGCTGGCGATGCGCGAGTGGGGCGAAACCTATCGCGGGTACCAGAGTACGCGCGGGGACAGTTGAAGGCGGGGAGCCGGTGATGCCGGAAGTGCGGTGAGCCTCCTGCCGCAGCGGTTCATGTGATCGCGCTCTGCGCCACGCGAACCATTAGTCCTCCGCTCATGAGGGAGGCAGCGAAGATTGGGGCACATCCCCGCAGGTCACCACGACAGGCTTCAACTCGCGGCCATCGGCGGATTGACGCAGGTGAAAGCAGGCTCTGAATACACGCAACTTTCCCGAAGTTCCATCGTCCAGGCTATCTGGCGTATACCCAGAGAGCACCACCTGGTAGTACGCGCCCACCTGCAGCGGCGGTGCAGGGGTGGGACCGGATCCATAGGGTATGCACTGGTCAGGTGGGAGCGAAGGTTCGGGAATGTGCTCGTCCATGAAGACCCGTTCCCACGTTGGGTAGAGTCCTTGCCCAGCAGCGCTCACTGCGATGGAGTCGATATCAGGCGGCTCGGATCGATTCCCGCGCGTGTCAGGAACACCAAAGCAAAGCCTGCCGTCAGACGTGCTGATCGTGGCCTTCTGGTAGCGCCCTGGCGGCGCTGAGCAGCTGGCCACGAGAGGTATCAGGATTGCCAAAAGGAACCATGCTTGTCTGATCATCGTGTGGTCCTCGGGAGGTTGCGCTTGTCGGAAGTTGACGCGAGGAATAGTGAGAGGACGCGTTTCAACTGGGCATGGATGCCGAATGTGGTTCGATACCTTGTGTTGCTCATCTTGCTTTGTGAATCACGGAAGGCAACGAGAAAGTAGTCAGCGAGGATGTCGCCTTGCGCCTCCATGTTGTAGTCGTGGAGCAGGCGCACGTCATCGAGGACATAGTCGTAGCTCATGTTCGGTCGCGGTCCACGCACCAGCCTCACGTTGTAGCCGAGCTGATGCTGCCAGACATGGGTCATTTCGTGGATGAAAAGCTGCTGGTTGCGAAGATCGCCAGAAGAGTAATCATGAATGTACAGGTCTTTCGGGAAGTAGATCTCGCCATTTGGCGCAACCACCGTGTCCTCAGGTTGCATCCCAAACAACATCCAGTAGCCATGGTTGTGAATCCTCACCAGGCTGTAGTCAATCGCATCGCCGAACACCAGCTGTGCCATCTCGATCTCGCCTTGTGTCAAGCCGCGTTCATGGCTTGGTACCTGCACCGGTACGATCGACGTTCCCATGGTGTCAGAGGTGGTAATCACACCATCGACATCAAAAACCGCTGCATCATCGATCCCGGCCAACAAGGTGCGTTCGCAACAACCACTCGTGGCGCTGGGTGGGCGCAACTCCGCGCGCACCACCGCCACGCTCTCGCGGGTCGAAACACGTGACGTCTCGCCCAGTGCGTTGGTCATGCCGGAGAAGGTCTGGCCGTTCGCCAGATGGAGCGTGTAGGGAAGTTCCCGCAACGGCATGCCCTGTGAGCCGGTGAAACGGATAGCCTGGTCGAACTGAAGGCGGCGGCCGCTGGCCAGCGGCGTTTCAGCACGCTGCGTACCGGCCATGTTGGGACTGGCAGTCCCGCCTGTGGTGGCAGTATTGGATACGTACACCCTGAGTTGTTGGCTTGACATCACCCTGCAGCCACACGCGAGCGCGCATCCGTCCAGCGCAACGGGCTGGCCATCGATGATGATCGTGCTGTCACCCTGGACAATCGCAAACACCCCTTTGTGCATGTGCGGGCACGTCGCCTTGTCGCCCACGCGGGCAACGCCCATGCCCTCGATGTCGGTTCGGTTCGACGCAGTGATTACACGCCCTCCGCTGGAGGTCGGGTCTCCCATCACAATCCAGTTCCGTGCCATGAATCGCTTCCATTGCTGATCGGCCGGCAGAATCCGATGCAGTTCGGCGTTGCTTCGAGTGGCTTTTGCGACAAGCACGCCGAAGCCCAACTGCAATGGGCGACTGCGGGTTCATGGGAAGTGCGGGTTCGATCTCTGATGTCGGATCAGCAGAGTGTTCAAGGGTCGAACGCGACACCTGATCTGTTCCGATATGAGCGGCTTATGGGGGAAGGTGAATCAGCTGTGTCGCGTTCGGCTTGCCTGCATGCACAGCGCCAGCCCTCTGCAGGCAAACATTCCCGCCCCATCTGGTGCGTTTGATGGATAACTCGCCACGACATGACGCAAGTACCGCGACTGCACGTCGACGCGGCATTTCCCTACTTCTCATCCACGAACGAGTGCGCCAATCATCGCCGCGCCAAGGCACTCGCCCTGGCCGGGATTGGCGTCCCGAACTTACGTACCGCTACCGGTCGTGTTTGCAGCCTTCGCTGCAGACATGACAATGCACCGCCTGCCAGTTCATGGCGGACGGTGCGTGGGGATCCTTCGATCCGCCGGCTTCAGCGGTACGTATCCGGCACGCCAACCCGCACCGTCCGCCACCTTGCATCTGCAGGTGGCCACACCGTGAGGTTGTCGCCATGCCTGACCGTACTCCCGACGTTCCCCTCCTGCGCCAGTTGCTCGGCGCCGCCGCGCGTGATCTTCCCGCCGCCCTGGCCGAAACGCTCGAAGCGGCGCTCTGCGAATCCGCGGAGTCTGTCCTGCCGTCTGCGTTCTTCGCGCACCTGCAAGGCCACGGCGAGAACCTGCGTGCCGATGGCCAGCCCTGGACCGAAACCCGGCTGAGCCCCGGCCGCGCCTTCGATCTGGCCCTGGCCACCCGCAGTGCCTCGGGCATCACCGCGCTGACCGCCATGCTGCACGCCGCGCATGTGGCGCGGGAGAGTGATGATCCCGCCTGTTGCCCGTCCGCAGCGCTGGTCGAAGGCCTGTTCAACGCCTGCCAGGTGCTGTCGCTGCAGGTGGAGCGCTGCCTGGTTCCGTGATGGCGCAGGCTGCGCGGGGCTGTGCTGCAACCTCACGCGGTCTTTGCAACTCGGCGGGCAGGCATTGCTAAGTTCGCTTGGCATCCATCACAGGAACCTGCAATGACCCGGACGTCCACGCGTGTACTGCTCGGCCTCTGCCTGATTCCGGCCGCAGCCTTTGCCCAATCCGACCGCCAGGTAGCCGAAGACATGGCTACCCGCGCGGCCAATGTCTGCCCCGGCCACAGCAGCGAGCGCACCACGCCGACAGTGAAGAAGGTGCCGGTCGGTGCGCTGCGCGTCATGCTCGACCGTGGGCTGGTGATGTGCCCGGACCGCCGGCTGGATGCTTCTGCGCCCGCGGTGTTCTACGGCCGCGTGGGCGTGTTCGGCTGGAATCCGGAGGTGCCGGCCGCTGCGGCGGTGGTCGTGGCGAAGATCGACCAGATGACCCGCAAGGATGAGTACCCGGTGGACACGCTGGTGTGGGATGCCAAGGGCACCGCGCTCACCCAGCAGACGGTGCCGGCGTTCGAGCCGCGGCCGGGTGCGGCGGTGCTGTACAAGGTGCGCTGACTGCCGCGCGGCCCGGGTGGATGTCCACCTGGGCGGTGCGTCGTTGCACCGCTGCGGTAGATGCCCACCTTGGTGGGCGCTCTGATGTTTGCATGCCCATCGGCAGCGCTGTGCCCACCAAGGTGGGCATCTACCAGTGCATCGCCATGCTGCGGGTACACGCCGGTACCAAGGCGCTACTTCGCCGGGGCGTCTGCCGTCTGCGCGGCCACCATGGCCTGCTGCATTTCCTTCAGCGACAGATAACCATCGCCATCAGTATCCAGCCCCGCGAAATACTTCTCGATTTCCGGCACCACGGCGGCTTCCTTCCTGCTGATCTTTCCGTCTTTGTCGGCATCCATTTCCTTGAACGCGGCGTCGATGGAGTCGGCCTGCTTGCCGAAGCGTGCCTGCTGGTACTTCGCGTACTCGGCCTTGTCGATGCGGCCATCGCCGTTGCTGTCCATGACGGCGAAGCTGGAATCGATATAGGCCTGCTTCGGGTCGCCGCTGGCGGCGTGGCCGATCAGCGGTGCGGCACACAGGGTGATGATGAGTAGCGTCTTGTTCATGCGGTCGGTTCCTTCGGAATGCAGGGCAGGTCAGCGGCAGGGATAGGTGTAGCCATCCGAGCCACGGTAGGTGTCGTTGCGGCGGTCGTAGTTGCCGTAGCGGTTCATGCAGTAGTCGGCACGTTCGCGGGTCTCGCGCTCGCGCTTGGCTGCCGCAGCGATTACGCCGGCAACTACCGCCGCACCCACAACGCCCACCACCACGCGCTTGGCCTTGTCGTCATCGCGCCGTTCGCGCTCCCGTTCGCGCTCGCGGCGCTCCCATTCGTCGCGCTGGCGGTCGTGATAGCCCCGGTCCCAGCCGGAGCGGTAGCCATCGCGGTCCTGTGCATGGGCGTCACCCGCGTAAGGCAGCAGCACCAGCAGCTGCAGTGCCGCGCCCAGCAGCAACGCTGTACGTCCTGTCTTCTGAAACATCGTTCCGCTCCTGTGCGGCTGTGTCGGTGGTGCCAGTACAGCGCGCGGACATTGCGCGAACCTGTAGTCGTTCTTGTGGAATGCGCGTTGTTCAGCGCACCAGCGCCTCCACCGGGTCCAGCTGCGCCGCGCGGCGTGCCGGCAGGAAGCCGAAACCAATGCCGATCAGGCTGCTGCAGGCAAACGCGGCCAGGATCGAGGTGCTCGAGAACACCAGCGAGAAACCGATGTTGGCCAGTGCCAGCACGGCCCCCAGCGCCAGCGCCACGCTGATACCCAGCACGCCACCGAGCAGGCAGACCAGCACCGACTCGATCAGGAACTGCTGCAGGATGTCGCTGCGGCGCGCGCCTACCGCCATGCGCACGCCGATCTCGCGGGTGCGTTCGGTCACCGACACCAGCATGATGTTCATCACCCCGATACCGCCCACCACCAACGCGATGGCGGCAATGGAGCTGATCATCAGCGTGAGGATGCGGGTGGTCTGCTCGATCGACGTGCGGATCTGCGCGTTGTTGCTCATGTAGAAATCGCGCCGCCCATGCCGGCGCTCCAGCAGCCGGCCGATGGCGGCCTCCGCCGCCTGCATGCCCACGGTGTCGGACACGCGCACGGTGATGCTGGACACATGGCTCTGCCCCAGCATGCGCGCCATGGCGGTGGTGTAGGGCACCCAGACCTGCAGTAGCGAGGCATCGCCAACGGCGCCGGCCTCCTTCTTCACCACGCCCACCACCCGCACCGGTACGTTGCCGAGCAGCAGGGTCTGGTCGATCGGATCTTCCTGTGCGGCAAAGAACCGTGCACGCGTGTTGGCATCGATCACCACCACCTGCTGGTAGCCGGCGACGGCGGGCTGGCCAAAGAAGCTGCCTTGCCCGAGCTTCAGGCCGTGCACGCGGAAATACTGCTCACTCACGCCTTGCATCTGGACGTTGGCCGAGCGGTTGCCACGTTGTGCGGTGCCACTGCTGGCGACGCCGGGCGTGGCGCTGTCCACGAACGGCTGGCCGGCCAGTGCCGTGCTGTCGCCGGGCGTCAGGGTTTCCACCTGTGCGGCGTGCACATCGCCGAAGCCGGAGCCCGGGTAGACCTCGATGGTGGTGGTGCCCAGCGAGGCGATGTTGGACAGGATGGCCTGGCGTGCGCCGGTGCCCAGGGCGACCACCGATACCACCGAGGCGATGCCGATGATGATGCCGAGCATGGTCAGGAAGGTACGCATGCGGTGCGCGTTCATCGCGCGCAGGGCCATGCGGAAGGCTTCGCTGAAGCGGTCGCGCAGGGCTTGCCAGCCGCTACCTTCGCTGCGCACCTGCAGGGTGGCTGGGTTGCTCGAGGCCGCTGTTGTCGCGGCGGCGGTAGGTCGATCATCGACGATGCGCCCGTCGCGGATCTCGATGATGCGCTGCGCATGCTCGGCCACGGCCATGTCATGGGTGACCAGCACCACGGTGTGGCCTTCGGCATGCAGTTCGCCGAGGATTTTCATCACCTCCTTGCCGGACTGAGTGTCCAGTGCGCCGGTCGGCTCATCGGCGAAGATCACCGCGCCGCCGTTCATCAGTGCACGCGCGATGGACACGCGCTGCTGCTGCCCGCCGGACAGCTCGCCAGGCAGGTGCCGCATGCGTTCGCCCAGGCCCAGCCGCTGCAACAGCGCCTGCGCGCGGGCATGGCGGTCGGCGCTGGGTTGGCCGGCATAGATGGCCGGCACTTCCACGTTGCCCAGCGCGGTCAGGTCGGTCAGCAGGTGGTAGCGCTGGAAGATGAAGCCGAAGTGCTCGCGGCGTAGCTCGGCCAGTTCGTCCGGCGACATCTGCGCAGTCTCGCGACCGGCAATCTGATACGCGCCGGCCGAGGGCCGGTCCAGGCAGCCCAGGATGTTCATCAGGGTGGATTTGCCCGAGCCGGACTGGCCGACGATGGCCACCAGTTCACCCGCGCGGATGTCCAGGTCGATGCCATCGAGCACGATCAGGGTCTGTTCGCCAGCGGCGAATTCACGGCGGATGCCGCGCACGCGCAGCAGCGGTGTGTCCTTCTCTGCGCCGGTCATGGCTGTGCGGCGGCGGTGGCGGTGGCATCGCCGGCCTGGGCCAGGACCACCTGCTCGCCTTCCTGCAGGCCACTGCGCACTTCCACGTTGATCTGGTCGTCCAGTCCGGTGGTGATGCGTCGCGGGGCAGGGTGGCCATCCGCGCCGCGTACCTGCACGTTGTAACTGCCATCGGTGGCGCGCGCACCCAGCGCGGCCGAGGGAATGGTCAGCACGCCCTTGGCACGCCCCAGCACGATGCGCACCTGCGCGGTCATGTAGCTGCGCAGGCGGCCATCGGCGTTGTCCACATCGAACTGGCCGTTGTAGTACATGGCGGTGCGGCTGGCGCCCGCCGAAGCCCCTGCTTGAGCGAAGCCGGAGGTGTCTTCGTTGGTGATCGACTCCGGTGCCGGCGCGATGTCGCGCAGCGTGCTGCTGTAGCGTCGGCCGCTGTCGCCCAGGATGGTGAAGAACGCCTCCTGTCCCAATGCGGTGTGCACCACGTCGGCCTCGGAGATCTCGGCGTAGACGGTCATCACGTCCTGGTTGCCGAGCATCACGATGGTCGGTGCGCTCTGTACCGCATTGACGGTCTGGCCCTGCCGCGCGACCACGGCCAGCACGGTGCCATCGGTGGGCGCGGTGATGCGCGTGTAGCCCAGGTTCGTCTGCGCCACATCCACATCGGTCTGCCGCTGCACCACTTCGCCATCGAGTGCGGCGATCTGCTCCCGCGTGGCATTGACCTTGGCCTTTGCCGCATCGTAGTCGGCGCGTGCGACCAGTTGCCTTGAAACCAGTGCCTGCTGGCGTTGAAGGGTCAGCTGGTACTGGCGCAGATCGGTGGCCAGGGCATCACGGTTCGCGCGGGCGCTGCGCTGGGCGGCCTGCGCGCTCTGCAGCGCATTGCGCTGGGTGCGCGAGTCGATTTCGGCGATGAGGTCACCGGCCTTTACCTTGTCGCCCAGCTTTACATGCAGGGTTTCGATGCGGCCGGAGACCTGCGCGCCCACGCTCACCAGCCGCGAGGGCTTCAGCGTGCCGGTGGCTTCGACCACCTGTTCGATGTTGCCGCGGGTGACCGGCGCTACCTGCAGGTGCGGCGGCGGTGCGGGCCGCAGCCAGGCGAACAGGAGCAGCGCGGTGCAGAGCAGTACGGCGGCAATGATGAGCACGTGGCGACGCTTGCGCGGTACGGCGCTCATCGGCTCAGCATCCAGAAAAGACAGGGCATCGTGGGTCCTCGCGACAGATGGGATGCACGCCGGCGGGCGTGGATGGTCGTCGAGTCTCGATGCGCTGGATTGCGTGAACCTTGCGGCGGTGCGGGCCTATCCGTGTACCGTACCGAGTGCGAGCAGGGCTACCGCAATGAACTGCAGCACGCTGCCGACAGCCAGCAGGACGTCGCGCAGGCGTTGCGATACGCGGCGCAGGCTGCAGAGCTGGCATATCGCGCCAGCCAGCAGCCAGGCTGACGTGATGACCGGCCTCTGACCTGTGGCACTGATCGCGAAGACCGGCAAGGTAACGGCCAGCATCATGCCGGCGGCACGCGCGTCCAGCGCCCGGAGGATCGAAGGAACAGGTCGGGATGCTGCCTCGCGCCACACTGCCAGCATGTGCAGCCCCGCATGCAAGGTGACGAACAGCACGATGGCGGCGGCTGTTCCCGGCGCGTGGCGGAATGTTGCAGCCACCAGTGACATGCCCGGCAGCAGCAGGAACAGTGCGCCGGCCAGGCGTATCAGGGCGTCCACCCGCTCCGGTTCGGCAGGTATCCGCAGCCAGTGCGGCCAGTGCTTGCCGCCACGGCTGCGCCACGTTCGCGCGCGATGATTCCACGCTGCCGCGGTCAGACTGGACGTACAGCCGGGGGGCGGAGTACGCGTGGTAGACGAAGAGGGATGCGCTCCCTGTGTCACATGCAGGCTTCCTGTCAGACCCGGACGCGGCATCATGAGCAATGCCACGCCTGCAGATGCTGTGCGGCGAACATTGCCGCAACCTTGCGCATCGGCTCCGGCCGCCAGGCGTGGACAGCGGGCAGTCAGCCCCGCAGGTACGCTGCGCTCAGCGCTCCGGTGGCGGCGCGCTGCTGACGCCCGGATGCAGCGGGAACTCGACGCGGATCAATGCGCCGCCGCCGGGTGCATCCAGAATCGTGACGCGGCCGCCATGCCGGTCGATCACCTGCCGCACCAGATTCAACCCCAGCCCGGCACCGGTCTGGCGCGGGCGCAGGCGCTGGAAGGGCTCGAACACGCGCTCGCGCTGGTCGACCGGAATGCCGGGGCCGTCGTCCTCCACTTCCAGGCAGCTGCCCTGCACGCGCACGATGATATGGCGCCCGCCATGCTCGGCTGCATTCAACACCAGATTGGAAAGCACGCGCTCTACCGCGCCGGCCTCGCCCAGCACCGGGAAGTTCGGTTCCACCGCGACGGCGACCGTCTTGTCGGACTGGATCAACAGCGGCGCCAGATCGGCCACGACCCGCTTGGCCACGCGGGCCAGGTTGAGCGAGTCCTTCGGTCCATCTTCTTCCATGCGGTGCAGGTCCAGAAGCTGTTCGGCCAGCGTCGCCAGCCGCGCGACTTCCACGGCCAGGCTGCGGGACGTGGCGTCGTCGGTGGCATCGATCTTGACCCGCAGGATCGCGATCGGCGTACGCAGCTCATGGGCGGCGGCGGCGATGAAGCGACGCTGCCGCTCGTGTCCCTCGTCCAGGCGGTCCAGCGCTTCGTTCACCGCCGTCACCAGTGGAGCGATCTCCACCGGTACGGCGGTCTCGGTCAGGCGGATGCCGCGACGGCTGGCGGAAATGTTGCGGGCCTCCTGCGCGATGCGTTCCACACCAGCCAGGGCGCGACGGACGATGATCGGGGTCAGGATGAGGGTGGCCAGGCCCAGCAGCAGGAAGATCGGCAGGGTGATGATGTGTGCGGCCAGCGCCATCTGCCAGGTCAGCGAATCGGTTTCGCCATGGGCCATGATGGTCAGCTTGCCGGCCGGGCCGCTGTGCTGGCGTATCGCCACCGCCAGACCATCGCTGCGGTCGCGTCCGCGCAGGTCGCCATAGGGAATGCCGTCCAGGGCGCCGACCAGCGAGGCATAGGCGGGTGGAACATGGCCGAAGGTCACATGGTGGCCATGCTCATCCTCGGCGATGAACCACGCGCCGGGAACGATCTTCAGCAGCTCGGCCAGCTCAGGCGTGTGCTCCACATATAGTTCGCCCGTGCTGTCGCGGTGAACGGCCTCTGCGGCCACCGGGGCAAAGGTCTGGATGGTGTAGTAGCCGCCGCTGTCGGCACGCACCAGCACCATCAGCAGCGCAAAGAACGCCACCAGCAACGCAAGCAGCTGGTAGATCAGCGTTTTGACGATCAGCGGGCGCTTCAGGGAGGGGCGTCGCGCCATTACTTCGTTTCCCGCATCAGATAGCCGACACCGCGGATGGCATGGATTTCCACCCCGGCATCGGCGTCGGCCAATTTGCGCCGCAGGCGCGAGACATGCGAGTCGAGCGTGTTGGAATGGATGCCGTCGTCGAAGCCATACACCGCCATTTCGATGGACTCGCGCAGCACGGTGCGGCCCAGCCGGCGGGCGAGGGCGGCCAGCACCCGGATCTCGCGGCGCGGAAGCTCCAGTCGCTGCCCACCTACCGTGGCCTCGCCCGAGGCGGGGTCGAACAGCAGCCGGCCGATACTCACCGGCTCTACCTGCATGCCGCCCGGCCGGCGCCCGGCTGCCCGGATCCGCGCGAACAGTTCCTCCAGCGCGAAGGGCTTGGCCAGGTAGTCGTCGGCCCCTTCATCCAGGCCGGCGATGCGGTCCGGCAACTGTCCCAGCGCACTGAGCACGATGATCGGTACCCCTGGGTTGTGCCCGCGCAGCACCGGAATCAGGCCCAGCCCGTCGCCATCGGGCAGGGTGCGGTCCAGCAGCACCAGATCGTGCGACCCGGAAAGTGCCGCTTCGCGGGCCAGTGCCAGCGTGTTGGCCAGGTCCACCACGTAGCGCTCGCGCTGCAGGGCGGACTTCAGCGTGGCAGCCAGTTCGGCTTCGTCTTCGATCAGCAGGATGTGCATCGGCGGGAATCGGGCGGGAAGGGGCGCAGGGGACTTCGGCAGGCGCCGGCACCGTATTACAGGAACATTGCGTGAACATGGCGTGCCAACGCAGGGCGAGCCCCGCAGCGGTGAGGCCCTCTGGCGCAAGGTTGGCGCAATCCGGGCACTCCAGCCTTGGCGCCCGTCTGCTGATCCCCAATCCTGGAGTGCCCATGAAGTTGTACGTTCCGCTGTTGTTCGTTGCCGCGCTGGGCGGCTGTACCACCGCCAGGATGACCGTCACCCCCGATGGCCGCCGTGGCGTGTCCATCGACTGCAGCGGCTCCAGTTCCTGGAGTGGCTGCTACGAGAAGGCCGGGCAGATGTGCCCGGGAGGCTATGTGGTCTTCAGCAAGGATGGCGATGAAGGAAATGCCATCGCGGTGGGCAACAGGAACGGCTTCACCTCCACCCAGATGGCCACCCGCTCGATGCTGGTGTCCTGCTCGCACTGACGCTGGCAGGGGAAGTGGGTCGCCACTTCCCCCGCTGCTCCCTGCAGCATGGCCTTAGAAGGTGTAGGCCGCCTGCACATACACCCGCCGCGGTTCACCCGGGAAGTGCCCGTTGCGCTCGATGAAGCCGCTGGCGGCGTACACCTTGTCGAACAGGTTCTTGACGTTGGCCTGGAACTGCCACTGCTTCCACGTGGTCTTCCAGCTCACATCGAACACGGTGTAGGCCTTCACCGTCTGCCCGTCCAGGCTGACACGTTCTCCGACATGATCCACGCCGAAGCCAATCGCTGAGTTGATCGAGGGCAGGTCATAGCGCGTCCACAGGCCCACTTTGTTGCGTGGTGCGTTGGCGAAGCGGTCGCCCGAGGCATTGGTGATGCCGCCTGGACCGGCATCCTTCACCCGCGCGTCGTTGTAGGCATAGGTCAGATTCAGCACCCAGCGCTCGGTGATGTCGGCCAGCAGGTCCAGTTCCATGCCGGTGCTGCGCACCAGGCCCAGTGCGGCCAGCTGGTTCACCCCGCCGATCACCTCGCCGGTTGCCTGCACGATGTTGCTGCGGTCGATGCGGTAGGCCGCCATGTTCAAGGTCACGCGGTCGGCCAGCAGGGATTTCAGGCCAACCTCCCACTGCCTGCTGCGCTCGGCATCGAACGGGCCGCCCGCTGCCGGGTTCTGGTTGGCCGCGCTCTGCGGCACGAAGCCACTGGCCACGTTGGCGTATACGTTCAGCCCCTCGCGCACGCTGAAGGTGCTGCCCAGCCGCCAGCTGAGGTCGTTGCCTTCCACGCCGCTGCCACCCAGGCGGTCCTCATCCTTGAAGCCATCCCAGCGCAGCCCGGCCAGCACGTGCCAGCGCGGGCCCAGCGCCAGCTCATCCTGCAGATAGCCGCCGTAGCGCTTGCTGCGCGTGGAGGTGCTGCGCCAGGGCAGGGCGGCCAGGTTGTAGTCATGCCAGGTGCTGGCGCCATAGACCGGGTTGAACAGATCGATGCCGCGCACCGGGCCGGCGCCGCGTGCCAGGTCGGCGCTGTTGGCGGTCTGCGCGGTGAAGTCGGCGTCGAGCTGGTACACATCGGCGCCGAACAACACCTTGTGTTCGATGAGCCCGGTGTTGATCCGCCAGACCGCATTCGCGCTGGCGGTGAACGCCTCGTTGTCGCGGATCTGGTTGCGCAGCTGGCGCGTCATCCACTCGGCCACGCCATCGCGGTCACGGTCGATCAGCCCCATCGGCTCGTGGTACATCTGGTGTTCGTTGTTACTGAACCAGCGTGCGGCAACGTCCACATCAAGGGTGTCGCGTGGTGCGAAGCGGTACTGCACCAATGCCACCTTGGCGCGCATGTCGAGGAAGTCGCTGGCCTCGTTGTGGTTCCAGCGGCGGTCGGTCAGGAAGGTCCCGGCATCGTTCACCGGCACACCGCGCAGGCGGTTGCCGCCCAGGTTCTGGGTGATGTCGGTGAACTGCAGCACCAGTTCGCCGGTCTGGCCGACATCAAAGGCCAGCGACGCATCGCCGATCACGCTTTCGCTGTCGGCGTTCCAGCGCACGCCCTGTTCGCTGTCGGCATACAGGCCTGCGCGATAGCGAACGCTGCCGGTGGCATTCAACGGCCCGGTGCCTTCGATCGAGCCCGCACGGAAATCCTTGTCGCCCACCTGCAGCTCGATGCGGCGCTCGGCACGAGCCTTCGGCTTGCGCGTCACATAGTTGATGACGCCGCCGGCATCGCCGCCGCCGTACAGCGCACCGGCAGGGCCCTTCAATACCTCCACGCGCTCGATGTTGAACAGCTGCGGTACCGAGAAACCTGCATAGGGATCGCCACGCAGGCCGTCGTACAGCACGTTCTCCTGGCGGAAACCGCGCAGGGTCACGCCGGCATAGCTGAAGAAGCTGATGCCGCTGATGCTGCGGTACAGGTCGGTCACCTGGCGCGCGGCCTGGTCGTCGATCAGCTCGCGCGGGATCACCTGGATCGACTGCGGGACCAGCTCCAGCGGGGTGTCGGTACGAGTACCAACGGCCGCATCGGTGGCGCGGTAGAGGGTCTGCGCACGGCCGCGGACTTCGACCTTGTCCAGGTCCCTGGGGGCGTCTGCCGGGGTCTCGGCGGCCAGTGCGAGGGAGGTCAGGGAAAGGCCCAGCGCAAGGCACAGGGCGCGCGGCAGAGGAGCGGAAAGGGGCATGGGGGCGAGGTGGGGGTGGCTGCAAATGAGAAAGATTAGCATTTGCAACACTTCGTGACCTATCCCCCGAATGCGCTATGGACGCAGGGCCGGGTCTGTATACGGGGTGCCTGCCAGGGCCACCAGCACCCCGGTGGCGCCACGCACGATCAGCTGCAGCATGGCCTCGCGCGGGTCTTCACCGTGCCGCTGGCTGGCCAGGCCCTTCTCGTAGGCCGCCACCATTGACGCCATCAGCATGCCCGCGCCCAGCCTCGCCTCGGCATCGTCGACGGGTCGGCCGGCAGCATCGGCCATCAGCTGCGCGAGGTCGTTTGTCAGTTGCGCCTGCAGCCTGCGCGCGTGCGCGACAAGCACGGGACTGTCGGCCACGGTCGCCCAGAACGCCGCTGCACCGGCGTTGATCCGCAGCAGCGGATGGCCGCTGTCCAGCAGTTGCCGTACCAGCGACTGGAAGGCGCCCAGCGGGGTCATGTCGTTGCGGGCCAGCATGCCGTCGCGCAGCAAAGCGCGCGCCTCCTCGTCGCGGTCGAAGACCAGGTCTTCCTTGCTGGCGAAGTAGTTGAAGACCGTCTTGCGCGAGACCCCGGCGGCCTCGGCGATCTCGGACATCGACACCGCCTCGAAGCCGCGCCGGATGATCAGCTCGGTGGCGACGTCTGAAATCGCTTGTCGGGTCTCGGCCTTGCGCTGCTCGCGGCGGCCCGGGGATGGGGTCATCGGAGGTTCACTTGTAGAAACGTACACCGAGTGTAACATTATGATCGCCAGAGCGCCGGCCCGGTGCTCACGAGGAAGTCCCAATGCTGTACGACGTCGTCATCGCCGGTGCGGGCCCGGTCGGCCTGTTCCTGTCCTGCGAACTGGCCCAGGCCGGCTGTTCGGTGCGGGTGCTGGAACAGGCCGAGTCCGCCGAATCCCCGCTGAAACGCTTGCCGCTGGGCCTGCGCGGCTTGAACGCCCCCACCCTGGAGGCGCTGGATCGGCGCGGCCTGCTGGACGCGGTTGCCGCGGCCCAGGTGCTGAAGCCGGACAAGGGCACCCCCCCGCCCGGCACGGCGCACTGGCTGGCGCAGCCGCGGCCGTTGGGGGGCCACTTCGCCGGCATTCCGTTCGCGCTGGACAACGTGGACAGCGGGCGCTGGAACTGGCGCGTGCCAACGCCGGTCGGCACGCAGATGGCGATCGAGCTGCAGGCGCTGGAAGCGGTATTGACCGAGCGCGCACTCGGGCTGGGCGTGCACATCGATCGCGGCTGCGCGGTACAGGCGGTGCAGGTGGAGGAGGCTCAGGTCGCTGTGCAGACGACCACACACGGCACCGTCCACGGCCGCTGGCTGGTTGGCTGCGATGGTGCCCGCAGCACCGTGCGCAAGCAATCGGGTTTCAGCTTCGAAGGAACCGATCCGGAGTTCACCGGCCACTCCCTGCTCATCGAACTGGAAGATCCTTCGATGCTCACGCCGGGTCGCCAGTACACAGCGCATGGGATGTGCAATTTCAATCCTCCGGGTGTGCTGGCACTGGCCGATTTCGACGGCGGCGCTGGCCATCGCACGGCGCTGGACCTGCCGTCGGCGCAAGCGCTGCTGCGGCGCGTGTCCGGTCGCAATGCAACGATCACCGCGCTGCACCTGGCCACCACCTGGACCGACGCCGCGCGCCAGGCCAGCGCCTACCGCAACGGTCGCGTGCTGCTGGCCGGTGATGCCGCACACATGCATTCACCGTTGGGTGGGCAGGGCTTGAACCTGGGCATCGGCGATGCAATGAACCTGGGCTGGAAGCTGGCGGCCGTGGTCCGTGGCGATGCCGGAGAGGCCTTGCTGGACAGCTATCAGGCCGAGCGGCATCCGATCGGCGCAAAGGTACTGGACTGGTCGCGTGCGCAGGTTGCGCTGATGCGGCCGGGCGCCGGTTCGCGCGCGCTGGCGGCCGTCATCGCCGATCTGGCCGACACCCGAGATGGCGCGACCTATCTGGCCGAGCGGGTCTGGGGCGTGGCGCAGCAGCTGGCGCTGGGCGATGGGCACCCGCTGGTCGGTCGCAGCGTGCCGGACTTCGTGCTGGCCGACGGCCGTCGCACCGGCGAGCTGCTGAGGGCCGGGCAGGGGGCGCTGCTCGTGTTCGATGTGGAATCGTTGCCGTGCAACATCATGGGCGATGCGCCATCGCACCCTGTCTGCATGGGATCGGTGCCGGATGAGGCGACGGGCCTGGGCGCGGTTCTGGTGCGCCCCGATGGCATCGTCGCCTGGGCCTGCGGTGCGGGCGCCGACCCGACCGGATTGGCTCACGCGCTGCAGCGCTGGTTCGGGACGACGGCCGTCCGCTGACCTGCACGATGGCGGCGCAGCCGATCCGGGCTGCGCCGGCTGCGCTTACAGATCCTTTTTCTTGCCGCTCAGGTCCAGCGGTTTGTCGCTGCCTTTGCGCTCGCTCGACCACACTTCCATGCCTTTGTTGCAGTGGCTCTCGCGGGCTGCCACGTCGCGCGGCAGATCCTTCAGATGCGGCGATTCCTGGCAGGCCGGGTGCATCGCGCTGTCGTCGTAGGTGGCACAGCCACCCAGCGGGACCAATACAAGGACGGTGAGTGAGGTGCGCAGCAGGGGCGGCAGGTTCATGCGGAAGTCTCGGGGTGGTGCCGGAGTGGCCCTGCCATTCCAGGCTGTGACCCCAGGCACAGGCAATCGGACTGATCGCACTTGTTATTCTGTAACAATCGCGCGATAGTCCGGCGCCCGATGCGGTCAGGCGATGCAGGCCATCAGTACCACGCACAGGGCCAGCATCAGCACGAACACGCGGCGGCTCAGCGCCAGACACGCCAGGTAGGCGGCCAGGGCCCAGGCGCCCAGCAGGGCGCAGGCCAGCATCCACACCCCGATCACCATCAGTGATCCACTCGCCAGCGCCGACAGCGCAACAGCCTTGAACGCCGCAACGCCCAGCACACTGCCGAGAATGCCTGCCTGCAGGGCGATGGCATCGTGACGTGCAGGGGCGGGCGCGTGAAGCATGGTGGCTGGATGGGTCCAAGCGTGAGCGGCGCACGTACTGTGCCCGACTGCATATCCACGCCATGTGTTCTTCGTGGGCCCAACGCGGCTCAGTCGAACTCGCCCTCGACCGATTCCAGTCGCTTCCGGTACGCCGCGCGATGCTGGTACAGGCGCTGGCATTCGCTCGACCGGTAGATGCGGCTTGCCGGTTCGTTGGCGACCGAATCGCACATCCGCGCAATGTGGTTGCTGGCCGCCAGTTCAGTGACGAAGAACACCGCCGTGATGCCGGTGCCCAGCAGCACCACATACAACAGGCGGCTGAGCCAGCGCGTGCGCTTGCGCTCGAAGTGCTGCTGGAGGGTCAGGTCGAAGCGGATGATGCTGAGCACGATCCAGATGATGGCGACCAGGAAGCACAGCGTGGGCAGCAGCCCGCGCCAGAGCCCGGCCTCGTACACCGATTCGCTGTAATGGACCGCGGCTCCGGCACCGGCGATGGCAATCGCCAGCGCCCAGTTGCGGCCGAGCGAGAGCAGGTCATCGAGCAGTTTTTCGCGGTTGCTGGTCGGTGCTGCTGCCACGTGGGTTCCTTGTGCCTGCTGTGATCGGGAGCGGATTGCCGCCGATCACGCAGATGGTGGAGCATCGCTGCCGCGATGAGAAGCCTGCCCGTTCAGCGGCTGCCTGCGCGCGCAGCGATCCAGCGCCTGTAGCGACGGGTCCGGCACCTGCCCGCTGCCTGCGCCAGCAGCAGCGCCCACAGCGGTGAGACGCCGGGCGCGGTGGGGCGGCACCGGCTCAGCCGACCCAGCTGGTACTTCACCGCCGCCATGTGTGCGCTGGCCGCCAGCGGCTTGCTGCGCCAATCAATGATGCGCAGCATCGGCCCCGCGTCGTGCCCCTGCTGCCAGTGTTTGGGCAGGTCCGGTTCGATCGCCAGCGCGGTGGCGATGCCCACCATCGCAACACCGCTCTCCAGCACCTGCTCAGCCACCGCGTGGCGGCGGATACCGCCGGTGACCATCAGCGGCATCGTCGCCACTGTGGCGATCTCGCGTGCGAACTCGAGGAAATAGGCTTCGCGTGCGAGGCTGCGTTCATCGCGCGCGGCGCCGGTCATGGCCGGTGCTTCGTAGCTGCCACCGGACAGTTCGACCAGATCCACACCCAGCGGGGCCAGCATCTCCACCACCGCGCGCGCGTCCTCCGGCGAGAAGCCGCCACGCTGGAAGTCGGCGGAATTGAGCTTCACCGCCACCGCGAACGTGGGCGACACCGCAGTGCGCACCCCTTGCACGATCTGAAGCAACAGGCGTGCTCGGTTCTGCAGGCTGCCACCCCAGCGATCATCGCGGTGGTTGGAGAGCGGCGACAGGAACTGGCTGAGCAGATAGCCGTGCGCGGCATGGATCTCCACCCCGCTGAAGCCAGCACGCTCGGCCAGCTCGGAACTGCGGATGAAGCGGGCGATCACCTCTTCGATGTCGGCCTCGGTCATCGCCCGCGGCGGTGCGAACTGGCTGGACAACGCCCCCATCTGCAGCGGCACCGCTGAAGGCGCCAACGTCGGTTGGCCGAGCGCTGCCGGCATCTGCCGCCCGGGATGGTTGATCTGCATCCACATCTGCACGCCGCGCGCGCGGGCCGTGTCCGCCCAGGCGATGAAGCGATCGAGGTGGCGGTCGTCTTCCAGCACCACGCCGCCCGGTCCGGTCATGGCACGGCCATCGACCATCACATTGCCGGTGATGATCAGCCCGGCACCGCCGTCGGCCCAGCGCTGGTAAAGCTGCAGCAGCGCGGGCGAGGGCGCGTGGTCGGCGTCGGCCATGTTTTCCTCCATCGCGGCCTTGGCGATGCGGTTGTGGATGACGGCGCCCGAAGGCAGGGCCAGCGGCGAGAACAGGGACATCGGACAGCTCCGGGACAGGGGAATGGCGCTACGCTAACCTTCAAGTTTGATTGAAGGTCAACCGGTTCCGATGTCGAGGATTCAGGCCCATGAAGATCGGTGAGCTGGCCCGCCGCACGGGCCTGGCCGCGTCGCGCATCCGCTTCTACGAGGATGCCGGGCTGCTGGTGGTGCAGCGCCAGGCCAACGGCTACCGCGACTACCCGGAGCAGGCGGTGCTGCTGCTGGAGCTGATCATCGGCGCGCAGCGCGCAGGCTTCAGCCTGGAAGAGATCCGCGCGCTGCTGCCGCCGGACATGGGCCAGTGGCAGCACGATGCGCTGATCACGATGCTGCGGCGGAAGGTGGCCGATATCGAGGCGCTGCAACTGCGCCTTGCGCAGAGCCGGGCGCACCTGCTGGCCTTGATCGAGGATATCCAGGCGCGGCCGGACGGCATTGATTGCGCGGCCAATTCACGGCGGGTACTGGACCGCGTACAGCGTGGCGAACTGGCACGGCCCACGCTGGCAGCCGGCGATGGTGCGTTGCTGCGACCGGGCCGCCGCCGCCGCACCGGCAGCGACTGACGACCCGGCGCGATGCTCAGTGGCTGCCGGCGACGGCGTGCTTGCGCTTCCTGTCCAGCATCACCGCCACACCCCACAGCAGCAGGCCGCCGAGGGCGGTGGCGGCGCCGACGTAGCCGGTGCTGGCCGGGCTGAAGCCGGCGCTGATCGCCATGCCGCCCAGCCAGGGGCCCAGCGCATTGGCGGTATTGAACGCGGCATGGTTGGAAGCGGCGGCAAGCGTCTGTGCTTCGCCGGCCACGTCCATCAGGCGGGTCTGCAGCACCGCCGCCAGCGCGCCCATGGTGCCGACAGTGATGATCATCGGGCCGATCGTCCACACCGACTGCGCCGCCAGCGGATACAGCAACAGCATCACGATCGACCACAGCAGCACCACGGCGGCGGCCTTGAAGTGGAACTTGTCCACCAGCCAGCCACCGGCGATGTTGCCGATGATCGCGCCGATGCCGAATACGCCCACCGCCAGCGGCATCCACGATTCGGCCACGCCGGTGACCTGCACCAGGGTCGGTGCCAGGTAGGTGAACACACAGAACATGCCGGCGAAACCGACCGCACCGATCGCCAGCGCCAGCCACACCTGGGTGGTGTTGAAGGCGCGCAGTTCGCGCATCGGCGAGGTACGCACCTCGTCCGGATCGGGCAGCAGGAAGCGCGCGATCATCACCACGGTGGCGATGGCCAGCAGGCTGACCAGGGCGAAGGCGGTGCGCCAGCTCAGCTGCTGGCCCAGCCAGGTGGTCAGTGGATTGCCGACCAGGATCGCGATCGACAGGCCGAGCAGCACGCGCGACATCGCCTGGCCACGCTGGCCGGCGGGGCTGATCGCCGCAGCCACCAGCATCGCCACGCCGAAGTAGGCGCCATGTGGCAGGCCGGCGACGAAACGCGCCAGCAGCATGGTGGCGTAGTTCGGCGCCAGCGCGCTGGCCAGGTTGCCGACGGCATAGAAGCCCATCAGCGCCAGCAGCAGCTTGCGGCGCGGGAAACTGGCGCCGACGAACGCCAGGATCGGCGCACCGACCACCACGCCGATGGCGTAGGCGCTGATCAGGTGACCGACCTGGGTTTCAGAGATCGACAGGCCCCGGCTGATCTCCAGCATCAGGCCCATGCTGGCGAACTCGCTGGTGCCGATGGCGAAGCCGCCCAATGACAGGGCGAGAATGATCAGGGTGCGCTGACGGGGCGTCAGCCGCGCAGCCAGGGAAGAGTTGGGGCTCATGCGGGGGCGCGATGGGGACGGGGAGCCGCCCATTGTACTGCTGCACCGCAGCAGTGATCAGTGCCCATGGCCAAGAATCAGCGTTTGACCGGTGGCACCCGGGCTGCATCGGGCGGTGGTCAGGGCTGCACGTACATGTCGCTCCAGATGACGAAGGTCTCCGGTGTCATCTGTGCCTCCACTTCGGCACGCACGACTTCGCATACGGTGAGCAGCGCCGCCTGGCGTGGGTACGGAGCGTCCTGGCCGCCGCCGGCGGTCACTTCAGGTTCGCTGGCCAGCGCTGCCAACGTGCGTGCTGCATCCATCAGCTGCAGCAGCCGTGTGGTTGCCGTAGCGGGTGTGGCGGTGGCCGCGCGTTGGCCGCCAAGGGCGACCAGCGCGGCGGCGTACTTGCTGCGCAGGCGGTCTGCCAGTGCCGGGGCGAGCTGCAGCAGCCGGCGCGGGTGGGCGTTGTCGGCGATGTCGGCCAACTTCACCTTCAGGGCAAGTGGATGCTGGCGGATGCGCGCGTAGTACTGATCGGCATCAGCGGCGGTGTGCCGGCTGAGCAGGCTCACGGTGTCACGGATCGGCGCCGGGAACGCCTGCACCTGCGCCGCGTACTGGGGGCAGTCCTCGACCACGTCGTGCAGCCAGGCAGCCGCCTTGGCCATGTCATCGTCATGGATCGCCGCCGCCACGCGCGCCACATGCTCGATATAGGGCTGGCCTGCCTTGTCCTGCTGCCCGGCATGGGCCTGGGTCGCCAGTGCGCGCGCCTGCGCGACCCAGTCCATCGTTGGCTGCTGCATCGTCGGCTCCTGCGGATGAAAGATAAATTATCGCCCAATCGCGGTAGTGCCGAGGTTGACCCGCCGCAGGCGGCTGGGTAACGTGCGCGTGCCTGCAGCACGCAGGCGCCTGCCGAGTGTAGTTTTTCATGTTGGAGATTGCCGTCATCGGATAACCCTTCCCGTGTGTCTGCCGGGAGTGGTTATCGAATGCGTGTTCCCCTGGCCGGGTGCCGTTGGCAGCCCGTGTCGTCCGCATTTCCGATTACGCAGGATCTCTTTTCCCATGAATATCTCCCGAGCGGAGCAGAGGACGTTGCACGTTCTCGCCCAGGGCGGCTGCATTGCCTTCAGCCGCGACGGCTCTGGCCGTGTCCGCAGCGTTGAATGCTTCAATCGTGAAGGCCTGTTGCTGAGCGATTGCACGCTGGCCGTCTTCAAAAAGCTGAAGAACAAGCGCCTGATCAGTTCGCATGACGGTCGTCCCTACCGCATCAACCGCGCCGGACTGGTTGCGGTGCGCCCGCAGCTGGACAATCGCTGATGCACGCCATGGCAATCCTTTTCCTTCACCGCGTACCCGCTGCCCGGGTGCGCCGCATCGATCGAGGTGCCCCTTGAACTACACCCTCCGCAATGAAGCCGCGGCCGACATCGCCGCCATCCATGCGCTGACAGCCGCAGCCTTCGCTACCGCCGAGCACAGCAGCCATACCGAACACTTCATCGTCGATGCACTGCGCGCGCGTGGCGAGCTGGCGGTCTCGCTGGTGGCCGAGGCCGATGGCGAGCGGGTTGGCCATGTCGCGGTTTCGCCGGTGGCGATCAGCGATGGCAGCAGCGGCTGGTTCGGCCTCGGTCCGATCTCGGTATTGCCCGGATGGCAAGGGCAGGGCATTGGTGCGGCGCTGATGCGTGCCGCGCTTGAAGCCCTGCGCCAGCAGGGAGCACGGGGCTGCGTGCTGCTGGGCGAACCGGGCTATTACGGACGCTTCGGTTTCCGCGCCGACCCAGGCCTGATACTGCCGGGCGTGCCCGCGGAGTACTTCCAGGCCCTCTGCCTGCGCCCACCGATGGCGCAGGGCGAGGTGCAGTACTCACCGGCATTCGAGGCCACCTCCTGAGCCGGGCCTGGCGCGCTCCTGCTCAGGGCGCGCGCCAGGCGGTCGGTTCGGGTTGCGGCCTGGGAATGCGGTAGCCGCCGATATGCTCGAGCAGTTCGTTGGTGCGGCGCTGCTCGACCAGCACCTCGCGCAACAGATTGCGCACGGCGAAGATGGCGAACGGCACCAGGATCCAGACCAGGCTGATGCCCAGCGCGAACAGGGTCATCAGGGCTTTTGCACCATCCATGCACGGCATTCCTCGATTCGAAGCGGCCACGCTAGCATGGGGCGGCTGCTGGAGAATGTCAGCCGTTGTGCCGCAGATGGATCAACGGATACGGGCGGCCCTGTGAATCCACAGGTGAGCGTCCGGTTTCGACAAAGCCCATGCGCAGGTAGAAACCCACGGCCTGCGCGTTCTGCGCGTTGACGTCGGTGCTCAGCTGCGGATGCAGGGCCAGTGCATGCTGCAGCAGCTGCCGGCCGATGCCGGTGCCACGCACGTCCGGGTCGATGAACAGTGCTTCCATGTGGCTGCCGTCGATCAGCATGAAACCCAGTGGGCGATCCTGAGCATCAGCGGCGACGGTCATCGGCGCCTGCGGCAGGAAACCGGCCACTTCTGCATCGATGGCCTGGCGATCTTCGGCGCTGAGGAAGTCGTGGGTGGCGTCGACGGCGCGACGCCACAGGTCGACGAGGGCGGCGCCGTCGTCGGCGCGCGAGGGGCGCAGGGTGGTCATGGGTCACCAAGGTGCTTCGGAAGAATGTGCAGTATGCAGATTCCGGGCGATGGCTGCAGGCGTGGATTCATTTCCCGTTGCGATGGCGGATGAAGGGGCTGAACGCGGTTGCGTCCGCACGAAGCACGACGCCCTCCTCGAAGTCCTCGCTGTTGTTGAACGGCACGCTCGGCCATTGTTGCCAGTGCGCCAGCCGTTCACGGTAGTTGCCGGTGGCGGCCTCCAGCGCGGCATTGTGTGCCTGCACACGTTCGGGCGGAAGCCCGGAACGCACACCATGCACCACGTGCGGCTCCATCACCTCGAAGCCGACGTAGCGCAGGCTGTACATCAACGGCCACAGCAGCAGCCGGGTGTCGCCCTCGCGGCCGTCCACCGCGCATGCCCGCGCCGATGAGCCGGTGGTGACGCTCAGCAACGCTCGCTTGCCGCGCATCATGCCGTGCTCGTGGCGCTGCCGGCTGTTGTAGATCGGTCCGTAGACCAGCACGCGATCCAGCCAGCCCTTCAGCATGGCCGGCGCCGCGAACCACCACAGCGGAAACTGCAGGATCAGCAGGTCGGTGGCCCGCAGCAGGCGCAGGTGGCGCTGCAACTCGGCCGGCAGCTGTCCCTGCTCGGCGCTGTGCCGCTGCTCGCGCTGCGCATCGAAGCGGCCGGGCCGCAGGCGCTGCGGATGGTGACGGGCCGCTTCCAGCGGGTCGAAGGCATCCGCGTACAGGTCGATCATGTCCACCTGCAGGCCTTCATGTTGCAGCTGCTCGGTTGCCTGGGCAGCCAGATGGGCATTGAACGAGCGCGGTTCGGGATGGGCCAGCAGGATCAGGGCATGCATGCGGAAAGGGCGTGATGGAGTGTGCGACCATCCTCGCGAGGCCGGCGCACCCCGGCAATTACGCACCTTGAGGTAACCATGGCCTTTCCCGGCGATGTCTATGCGGCGGACTGCTCGGCGCGCGATGCGTTGGCGCTGATCTCCGGCAAGTGGGTGATGCTGCTGTTGCCTGCCTTGGCACAGGGACCGATGCGCAATGGCGCGCTGCTGCGGAAGATCGAAGGCCTCTCGCAGAAAGTACTGACCCAGACCCTGCGGCAACTGGAGCGCAACGGCCTGGTTGAGCGCTGCGACCGGGGCAGCAAGCCGCTGCACGTGGAGTACCGGCTGACCGAGGTCGCGCGCAGCCTGGTCGACACGCTGGCTGCGCTGGACCGTTGGGCCGAGCACAACTTCCCCGCACTGGATGCGGCCCGCGATCGCTTCGACGCGCGTTAGCGACGCCTGCACGAGCCGGGGCGTACACTATCGCCCCGGCGGCCATCCTGGCCCAGCAACGACGCGAGAACCGCCATGACCGACACCCTGGGTGTACCGGTGCACGACGCCGATGAGCACTGGATGCGCCATGCACTGGCGCTGGCCGAACGCGCGCAGCGCGAGTTCGACGAGATTCCGGTCGGGGCGGTGCTGGTCGGCGCCGATGGCCAGCTGCTGGGCGAGGGCTGGAATCTCAACATCGCCTCGCACGATCCCAGCGCGCACGCCGAGATCGTGGCCATGCGGGCAGGGGGCAGGCTGCTGGCCAATCACCGGCTGCTTGGCAGCACCCTGTACGTGACCCTGGAGCCGTGTGCGATGTGCGCGATGGCGATCGTGCATGCGCGCGTCTCGCGCCTGGTCTACGGGGCCAGCGACCCCAAGACCGGGGCGTGTGGCAGCGTGTTCGATCTGCTCGGCGACGCCCGCCACAATCACCGCGTCGAGATCCACGGCGGCGTCCTGGCCAAGGAAGCCAGCACGCGCCTGACCAATTATTTCCGTGCCAAGCGGGGCAAGCCGCCGCTGCTGCTGGAAGGCCACGCCGACGAGGGCTGAACGGCGAACGGGTATGATGGGCGCCTCTTTCCCTATCCGGTAGGCCGCGCGCCTGCCCAGCAACGAGGCGACATAATGGCGGACAACGGCGCGGCCAACGAACGACTGATCTGGATCGACCTGGAAATGACCGGGCTGGATACCGACAACGATTCGATCATCGAGATTGCCACCGTGGTCACCGATGCCCAGCTCAACGTGCTGGCCGAAGGGCCGGAGTTCGCCATTCATCACCCGGTGGAAACACTGGAGGCGATGGATGAGTGGAACCGCAACCAGCACCGCCGTTCGGGCCTGTGGCAGCGTGTGGTGGACAGTACCACCACGCTTGGCCAGGCCGAGGCGCAGACGGTGAACTTCCTGGCGCAGTGGATTCCGGCCGGCCTGTCGCCGATGTGCGGCAACTCCATCTGCCAGGACCGCCGCTTCCTGCATCGCCAGATGCCGCGCCTGGAGAAGTACTTCCATTACCGCAACCTGGACGTGTCCACGGTGAAGGAGCTGGCCAAGCGCTGGGCGCCGACCGTGGCCGCCGGGGTCGGCAAGAACAGCAACCATACCGCGCTGAGCGATGTGCACGACTCGATCGCCGAGCTGCGCCACTACCGCCAGTTCATGGGCGCGCTGTCGGGCCTGCCGACTGCTTGAACGACGCCACCGGGCATGGCCCGGCGCTACCGGGTGACACGCGAACTGGTAGTGCCGGCCGCTGGCCGGCAATTCAGCGGCCTTCGTGACGTGTATCAGGTTGCCGGCCAGCGGCCGGCACTACCCTCCGTTCAACTCCCTGGCGCTAAGATCGGCGCCATGAACGAGCCCATCCTGCTCCCCCGCGACATCGCCCACGATGCCCGCGACTGGTCCGACCTGCAGCGGGCGGTAACCCTGCTGGAAGCGCCGACCCTGACCGCGCGCATGGCCAACCTGGTCGGCACGCCACTGGAATTCGCGGTGAAGGCGCTGCCCAAGGCGGTCTCCGGCCGTATCCATGGCGCGGTGCAGGCGGCGCTGTCGAAGTCGGCGCAGGCGGCGCTGTGGAGCATGGACAACAGCCCCGGCAAGGGCGCCTCCACGCGCTGGCACAAGCTGGCAGCGGCGACCTCGGGCGCGGTTGGCGGGGCCTTTGGCTTCGCTGCACTGTTCATCGAGCTGCCGGTGTCGACCACCATCATGATGCGCGCGGTGGCCGACGTGGCCCGCAGCGAGGGCTTTGACCTGTCCGAGTTCAGTACCCGCCAGGCCTGCCTGGAGGTGTTCGCGCTGGGCGGCAACTCGCCGCGCGATGACGCCAGCGAGACCGGCTACTACCTGGCCCGCGGCTTCACCACCGACGTGATGCGGCACCTGTCGGCCGAATTGGCCGGGCGCGTGGTGACGGGGCGCGACCTGACCCTGGGCGTGGCGCCGAAGGAAGCCGGCAAGCTGCTGGCGAAGATGGTGGAGAAGGTGGCCGCCCGTTTCGGCGTGGTGGTCACCGAAAAGTTCGCCGCACAGGCGGTGCCGATCGTGGGTGCGGCAGCCGGTGCAACGCTCAACACCATGTTCACCGATTACTACCAGGACATGGCGCGCGGCCATTTCATCGTGCGCCGGCTGGAACGCAAGTACGGCGAAGACGTGGTGCGCGCCTGCTACGACCGGGTGGCGCACGGTGGCGTGTTGATCGAGCCGACGCTGTAACCGGCTCGGTGGGCAGAGCCCTTTGCGTCGCAAAGGGATCCGACCCCAGGCCAGGCCATCCTTGCCTGCCGGGCACAACTGTTTTGCCACGATGCGCCTGTTGTGCTGCGGGCTCCATCCCCATCCTTGCCGGTACTCCCCCCGCAAGAGATTGCCGCCATGCTGTTCACCCCCCACCGCCTGGGCGCCCTGACCCTGCCCAACCGCATCGTGATGCCGCCGATGACACGCTCGCGTGCAACGGGCGGCAATGTCGCTACCGCCGAAATGGCCGCGTACTACGCGCAGCGTGCCAGCGCCGGCCTGATCGTCAGTGAAGGTACCCAGATCAGCCCGCAGGGCCAGGGCTATGCCTGGACGCCCGGCATCCACAGCGATGAGCAGGTGCAGGGCTGGCGCCAGGTGACTGATGCCGTGCATGCGGCCGGTGGTCGCATCTACGCGCAGCTGTGGCACGTCGGCCGGGTTTCGCACGTGGCCCTGCAGCCCGGGGGCGTGGCGCCGGTGTCTTCCTCGGCGTTGCTGGCCGAAGGCGTGAAGGTGTTCGTCGACCGGACCGGCGCAGGCCCGGAGGCGGGCGTGGGCGAAATGATCCAGCACTCGATGCCACGTGCACTGGCCGAGGATGAGATTCCGGGCATCATCGCCGACTACGCGCAGGCCGCCCGCAATGCGCTCGCTGCTGGCTTCGATGGCGTCGAACTGCACGGCGCCAATGGCTACCTGATCAACCAGTTCATCGACTCGCAGGCCAACCAGCGCACCGACGGCTACGGTGGCGCATTGCAGAACCGGCTGCGCTTCCTGCGCGAGGTGGTGCAGGCGGTGGTGGCGGTGGCCGGTGCTGAGCGCGTCGGCGTGCGCCTGGCGCCGCTGACCACCCTGCAGGGCGCGGTGGACGATACGCCGCAGGCGACCTACCTGGCGGCCGCGCACCTGCTGGGCGAACTTGGCGTGGGCTACCTGCATATCGCCGAGGCCGACTGGGATGATGCGCCGCTGATGCCAGTCGCGTTCAAGCAGGCGCTGCGCATGGTCTACCCGGGCACGCTGATCTATGCCGGCAAGTACACCACCGAGCGCGCCGAGCAGGCGCTGTCTGAGGGCTGGGCCGACCTGATCGGCTTCGGCCGGCCGTTCATCGCCAATCCGGATCTGCCCGAGCGCCTGCGCGCGGGTGCCGAATTGAATCCACCGGACCGGGCGACGTTCTTCGGCGGTGGTGCGGTCGGGTTTACCGATTACCCGGCGCTGGAAGCGGCCGTCGAGGCCTGACGCCGATGGCCGGTCTGCGCGGTTCATGATAGTGCCGGCCGCTGGCCGGCATTCCCGGTGCTGCCTGTGGTGATGCCGGCCAGCGGCCGGCACTACCGTCGTGCGTCAGGGCTTGTCGCGCACCAGTGCATCGGCCTCGACCACGCCGCCATCCTTGCCATGCAGGTACAGGTGCATGTCCTGCTGCGGGTACGGAATGTTGATGCCAGCCTTGTCGAAGCCCAGCTTGAGCTGTTCCAGCAGCGTGACCTTGGTGCCGAACCAGTCGGCCGACTTCACGTAGCAGCGGATGCCGAGGTTGATGGCGTGCGCGCCCAGCTCGTACACCACCACGTCCGGTACCGGCGTCTGCAGCACGCGCGGATCGGCCTTCATCAGTGCCAGCGCGGTGTCGCGCGCCAGCTGGATGTTGTCCTCGTAACCGATGCCGACCACCAGTTCGACGCGGCGCGTCGGCTCGGCGGTGAGGTTGATGATCGGCGCGGCGGTGATCAGCGTGTTGGGAATGGTGGTGTGCTGGTTGTCCGCGCCGGTGATGACGGTCTGGAAGATGCGCACTTCGCGCACGGTGCCGGTCTGCCCGGCCACGGTCACCACATCGCCAACGCGGAACGGGCGCAGGGTCACCAGCATCACCCCGGAGGCGATGTTGGACAGCGAATCCTTCAATGCCAGGCCGACGGCCAGGCCGGCGGTGCCGAGCACGGCCAGCAGCGGGGAAATCGGTACGCCCAGCGTATTGATGGCCAGCACGACCACGATGACCAGCGAGGCCGAATACACCACGTTTCGCATGAAATTCCCGAGCATCGGGTCCATGCCGACCCTTGCCGTTGCACGCGGCAGGGTATTGGACACCCGTCTTGCAAGCCACATGCCGACCAGCAGCACCACGATGGCGGCAAGCAGCGGCACGCCGTAGGTTTCGAACAGGCGTTCCCAATCCAGCGAATGTAACCAGGTCGTGGCGGGGGCGGTGACAGCAATCATGCGGGCTCCTTTGCAGCAGTCGTCATGGCGTATGCGAACGCCAGAAACAGGCACGCCCCGCAGAGGCGGGGCGTGCATGCAGCTGCAGTATGGGCGGACGCCAATGAAAGCGACGTCAGCCCATCAATGGATCAACCATTGGCCTTGTGCTTGGCCAGGCGCAGCCAGGTGTCGACCACGGTATCCGGGTTCAACGACACCGACTCGATGCCTTCCTGCATCAGCCATTCGGCCAGATCCGGATGGTCGGACGGGCCCTGGCCGCAGATGCCGACGTACTTGCCCTTGGCACGTGCCGACTTGATCGCCATCGACAGCAGCTTCTTCACTGCCGGGTTACGTTCGTCGAACAGGTGCGCGACGATCGACGAATCGCGGTCCAGGCCCAGGCTGAGCTGGGTCAGGTCGTTGGAGCCGATCGAGAAGCCGTCGAAGATCTCCAGGAACTCATCGGCGAGCAGTGCGTTGGACGGCACTTCGCACATCATGATGATCTTCAGGCCGTTCTCGCCCTGCTTCAGGCCGTTCTGTTCCAGTACCTCGATGACCTTGCGGCCTTCTTCCAGGGTGCGCACGAACGGAATCATGACCCACAGGTTGTCCAGGCCCATTTCGTTGCGCACGCGCAGCACGGCCTTGCACTCCAGCGCGAAGGCGGCCGAGAAGCTCGGGTCGACGTAACGGCTGGCGCCGCGGAAGCCGATCATCGGGTTCTCTTCGTGCGGCTCGTAGTTGCTGCCGCCGATCAGGTTGGCGTACTCGTTGGACTTGAAGTCCGACAGGCGCACGATCACCGCGTTCGGTGCGACCGAGGCGGTGAGGGTGGCGATGCCTTCGGCCAGGCGGTCCACGTAGAAGCCGACCGGGTCGGAATAACCGGCGATCTTCTCGTCGATCTTCTTCTTCGTCGCCGCGTCCTGGCGGTCGTATTCCAGCAGCGCGTTCGGGTGGATGCCGATGTGGCTGGCGATGATCATTTCCAGGCGGGCCAGGCCGATGCCGGCGTTCGGCAGCTGGCCGAAGTCGAAGGCACGTTCCGGGTTGGCCACGTTCATCATGATCTTCAGCGGTGCCGGTGGCATGTTGCCCAGATCGGTGGTGGTGCGTTCGAAGCCGAGCTTGCCTTCGTAGATGAAGCCGGTATCACCTTCAGCGCAGCTGACGGTGACCAGCTGGCCATCTTCGATGACCTTGGTCGCGTTGCCCGAACCGACCACGGCCGGCACGCCCAGCTCGCGCGCGATGATCGCGGCGTGGCAGGTGCGGCCACCGCGGTTGGTGACGATGGCCGAGGCGCGCTTCATCACCGGTTCCCAATCCGGGTCGGTCATGTCGGCGATCAGCACGTCGCCCGGCTGCACGCGGTTCATGTCGTCCAGCGTCTTCACCACGCGGGCCACGCCCGAACCGATCTTGGCACCGACGGCACGGCCCTCGGCCAGCACGTTGCCGCCCTTTTCGGTCAGCGCGAAGCGTTCGATCTGGGTGGCGTGGCTGCGCGACTTCACCGTTTCCGGGCGCGCCTGCACGATGAACAGCTTGCCGCTGACACCGTCCTTGGCCCACTCGATGTCCATCGGGCGGCCGTAGTGCTTTTCGATGACCAGGGCCTGCTTGGACAGTTCCTGCACGTCCTCGTCGCTGATCGAGAAGGTGTTGCGCAGTTCGGCCGGGGTGTCCTCGATCCTGACGCGCTCGCCGGGGACATCCGAATACACCATGCGGATCGCCTTGCTGCCGAGCGAGCGGCGCAGGATCGCCGGCTTGCCGGCCTGCAGGGTGGGCTTGTAGACGTAGTACTCGTCCGGGTTGACCGCGCCCTGCACGACCATTTCGCCCAGGCCGAAGGAAGAGGTGACGAACACCACGTCGCGGAAGCCGGACTCGGTGTCCAGGGTGAACAGCACGCCGGAGGAACCGACGCCCGAACGCACCATCAGCTGCACGCCGGCCGACAGGAACACGTCTTCATGCTTGAAGCCGTGGTGCACGCGGTAGGCGATGGCGCGGTCGTTGTACAGCGAGGCGAACACTTCCTTGACCTTGTGCACGACATCGTCGGCACCGGTGACGTTGAGGAAGGTTTCCTGCTGGCCGGCGAAGGACGCATCCGGCAGATCCTCGGCGGTGGCCGACGAGCGCACGGCCACGGCCACGTCGCCGCCGCCGTTGTCGGCGCTCAGCTGGGCGTAGGCGGTGCGGATGTCCTGGTCCAGCTGCGGCTGCAGCGGGGCATCGATCACCCAGGTGCGGATTTCCTTGCCCGCGGCGGTCAGCGCGTTGACGTCCTCGACGTCCAGCGTGGCCAGCTTGTCGAAGATGCGCTTGGACAGGTCGTTGTGCGCGATGAAGTCCTTGAAGGCTTCAGCGGTGGTGGCATAACCGCCCGGCACCGACACGCCCAGACCGGCAAGGTTGCCGATCATCTCGCCCAGCGACGAATTCTTGCCGCCTACGCGGGCCAGGTCGGCCAGACGCAGTTCGTGCAACCACAGGATGTTCTCGTTCAAGCGCGATGCTCCGTTTGGCCATCGCCCGAGGCGGGCTGGAATGGCCGCGTCCGTAGGAAGAAGCCGATATGATGCCGGGCAGACCACCGTCGGCACAAGCTTGTGCTGGCGGCCTTTTTAGGCTTCGTAGGGGGTAAAAGCGCGCATGTCGACCATCCGTCCGGTGTTCTACGTTTCCGATGGAACCGGTATCACCGCTGAAACCATTGGGCATAGCCTGCTGACCCAGTTCTCCGGGTTCAGCTTCATTACCGACCGCATGTCGTTTGTCGACGACCCCGAAAAGGCGCGTGAAGCCTGTGCCCGGATCCAGGCGGCAGGGGAGCGGTACCAGGTCCGGCCGATCGTGGTGAACTCCTGCGTGGACCAGAGCCTGAGCCTGATCCTGGCCGACAGCGGGGCGCTGATGCTGGATGTGTTCGCACCGTTCATCGAGCCGCTGGAACGCGAGCTGGCCAGCCCGCGCCTGGCCCGGGTCGGCCAGGCCCACGGCATGGTCGATTTCGACACCTACCACCGCCGCATCAACGCGATGAACTTCGCCCTGACCCATGACGATGGCATCGCGGTGAACTACGACGATGCCGACGTGATCCTGGTGGCGGTGTCGCGCGCCGGCAAGACGCCCACCTGCATCTACCTGGCCCTGCATTACGGCGTGCGCGCGGCCAACTACCCGCTGACCGACGAAGACCTGGAAAGCGACCGCCTGCCGCCGCGCCTGCGCAACTACCGGCGCAAGCTGTTCGGGCTGACCATCGACCCGGACCGCCTGCAGCAGATCCGCCAGGAACGGCGCCCGAATTCGCGCTACGCCAACCTGGATACCTGCAAGCGCGAGGTCGCCGCGGCCGAAGTGATGTTCCAGATGGAGCGCATTCCGACCCTGAGCACCACCCACACCTCGATCGAGGAGATTTCCAGCAAGGTGCTGGCTACGCTGGGGCTGCAGCGCGAGCTGTATTGATCCGTGCGCCACGACCAACGGTCGTGGCCTACCTACGTGGCGGGCATTGCCCCTCCTCCACGGTGGGTATCGACCGTTGGTCGATTCCGAGCCCCTTTGGTCGGGGCGATCCCGCCCCCACGTTGAAGCACCAACGTGTAGGATCGACCCATGGCCCACGCCTCGCCCCGCACCGAACGTATCCCCCGCCTGAGCCGGCTGAGCTGGCTCATGGGCCTGTACGCGGAAAACTACCGCCACCTGGTGCGCCTGTTCGCGCCGGCCGAGCTGGTTGCGGGCAGCTACATCTCTTCGGTGGGTGATGGCCTGGACGTGCGCCTGGACGTGATCGAATGCCACCGCTACACGGTGGAACTGCGCCTGACCTACGACCTGGCCGACCCGGTCACCGGCGAGCCCGATCCGTCGGCCTATGTGCGCCTGTACCGCGACGCGCGCCAGGCCGAGACCACCCACTGCTACGTCGGCCGCCGCTGGCAGGACACGATGGGCCTGTATCCGCCGCCGGCAGAGCTGATCAGCCACCGCATGCGGATGAACACCTTCCTCGGCAAGTGGCTGGAATACCTGGCCGAGCGCGGCCACGGCGTCGCCACCCTGCGTCGCGATTCCGACGGCATCCGCACGCCGACCGAGCGCCGCCTGTCGCTGGTGCGCTGATCGGCCATAATCCGGGGCTGACCTGCCGCTGGATGCTGCCCCATGCCGTACACCCCGATCGTCGCCACCCTGGGCTACGTGCTTTCGCCTGATCGTCGCCAGGTGCTGATGATCCACCGCAATACCCGCCCGGGAGACCATCACCTGGGCAAGTACAACGGGCTGGGCGGCAAGATCGAAGCGGACGAGGACGTGGCCGCCAGCATGCGCCGCGAGATCCAGGAGGAGGCCGGCATCGACTGCACCGGCATGCGCCTGCGCGGCACCATCAGCTGGCCCGGCTTCGGCAAGCACGGCGAGGATTGGCTCGGCTTCGTGTTCGTCATCGATGGCTTCGAAGGTACTCCGCACGGTGGCAACCATGAAGGCACGCTGGAATGGGTGGAGCTGGACAAGCTGGACACGCTGCCGATGTGGGAGGGCGACCGCAATTTCCTGCCGCTGGTGTTCGATGCCGACCCGCGCCCGTTCCACGGCGTGATGCCGTACAAGGACGGCCGCATGGTGAGCTGGTCCTTCAGCCGGCTGTGACCCGGCGAATCGGGTGGGTGCCAACCTTTCGGGTGGGTGCCAACCCTTCTGGTGGGTGCCAACCTTGGTTGGCACGCTCTTCCGGTCAATTAATACCCGGACAATATTGACAGTCACAAATTACCCGGGCAATATTTGCGCATCGCCTCCGGTGCCCTTGCCATGCCTGCGTCCCGACTTCCTCCGTTCAGCTGTTTCGACGGCCATCGCCTGGTGGCGTCCGGTACCCCGGAAGTCGCCGCGTTGGCGCTGAAACAGCTGCGCGCCGACAACGCCGCCGGTCCGCTGCTGGTGTTCGACAACGCCACCGGCCGCACCCGCGATTTCGATACGCGCGGCACGGATGCGCAGCTGCTGGCGCGGGTGGCCGAGGCGTTCCCGCCGGCCGTGGAAGCGGATCCGGAAACCCCGGTCGACGATACACCTGCAATCCCACGCGGCCGCGGTCGACCCAAGCTGGGCGTGGTTGCCCGCGAAGTGACACTGCTGCCGCGCCATTGGGCGTGGCTGGCCGAACAGCCGGGCGGGGCCTCGGTGGTGCTGCGCAGGCTGGTGGAATCGGCCAGCCGTGCCGGCGCGGACAGGGATCGGCAGCGCCGGGACAGCGAGCGTGCCTATCACTTCCTGCAGACCATCGGCGGCGACCTGCCGGGCTTCGAGGACGCCATCCGCCTCCTGTTCGCGCATGACCGAGCGGGTTTTAGAACGGCATTGCATGCGTGGCCCGACGACGTGCGCACGCATGCCCTGCGCCTGGCGTTCGATGACCCTGCCAGCACTGCCGACGGCTGAAACACCCCGCGCTCACTGAGCGAGCGCTTCACCTGATCGCGGGCCACGGCCCGTTCCCTTCGTGCGCGCTCTTTGCTGGCTGAAACGCCGGGCAGGGCAGCGCCTTGCCCAGAGACTCCGATGAACCCTCCTGCATCTCCTGCTGCGCCGGTTGCGCAGCCGCTGTGGCGCACCTATCTGACCCTGCTGCTTCCGATGCTGCTGACCAATGCGCTGCAGTTGGCCGCAGGCACACTGGACAACATCTATCTGGGGCACCTGCTTGGCACGCAGGCCGTGGCAGCCGCCGCCGCATTCTTCCCGGCTTTTTTCCTGCTGCTGGCGCTGGTGATGGGCCTGGCGACCGGTGCGATGGTGCTGATCGGCCAGGCCTGGGGCGCCGGTCGGCCACACCAGGCGCGAGCGGTGGCAGGCAGCGCGGTGGCGCTGGTGCTGTCGCTGTCGGTGCTGGCGATGGCGGTGGGCGGCCTCTTCGCGCCGCAGCTGCTGGCAGCACTGGGTACGCCGGCACCGATCCTGGACGAGGCCATCGCCTATGCGCGCGTGTTGTTGCTGGGGGCGCCGGCCTTCTTCCTGCTGTGGCTGGCGACCGCCGTAAGCCGCGCGGTGGGCGATGCGAAGACGCCATTGCACGCGCTGCTGCTGGCCACAGGGGTGGGCCTGTTGTGCACGCCACTGCTGATCCTGGGCTGGGCCGGCCTGCCGAGGCTGGGTGCGGCCAGTGCGGCGGTCTCGGCGGTGTTCGCTTCGCTGCTGGCCTTGGTCTGGTTGCTGTGGCGCTGGCATCGTCTGGCACACCCGTTGGCACCGGGCCACGATCTGCTGCGCGCCATCCGTTTCGATCGGGGGCTGATCCGCTCGATGCTGCACATCGGCGTACCGTCTTCGCTGCAGATGTTCAGCCTGGCCATTGCCGAGATCGTGTTGCTGGGCTGGATCAACCGCTACGGCTACACGGCCACGGCGGCCTACGGTGCGGTCAACCAGTTGATGAGCTGGGTGCAGTTGCCAGCCATGTCGCTGGGCATCACCGCCACCATCCTTGCGGCCCACGCGATGGGCGCGGGGCGTGCGGCGCGGTTGCCGGCCATCGCCCGCACCGGCGTGCTGCTGGGGCTGGCGTTGCTGGCGGCGGTGGTGATGCTGGTGATGGCATTGGCGCCCTGGCTGAGCGGCCTGATCCTGGCGGCGCCGGAGGTGCGCGAACTGGCCGCGCTGCAGCTGCGTACGGTGGTCTGGGGCGTGCTGGCAATGGGTGTCACCGCGGTGCTGGTCGGGGTGATGCGTGGCAGCGGCACGGTTTTGCTGCCAGCGTTGCTGGGCATGTCGGCGGTGTTGCTGGTGGAACTGCCGCTGGCGATGTGGCTGCAGGCGCGGCATGGGCTGGCCGGGCTGTGGTGGGCGTGGCCGCTGGGATTGCTGGCGATGCTGGTGATGCAGGTGTTCTGTTTCGCGCGTTGGCGGCGACGGGTGCAAGGCGGGTAATACCGGCCGCTGGCCGGCAACGCGGAACGGTCGGGGCAGCCGGCCAGCGGCCGGCTCTACCACGTCAGCGCCGCTGTGCCAGCAGCAGATGGAAGTGCTTTTCGCGGGCCTGGCCATCGTTGCCGGGCGCGGTTTCGCGGTGGCTGCGCCAGGCAGAAACGCTGAACCCGGCGACACGCAGCGCCAGCTCCACTGCATCCAGTTCGTGCAACTGGAAATCGGCGGTGAACGGCAGGCTGCGCATGAAGGCAGCATCGCCGAAGGCCAGGCATAGCCGGCCACCCCGACGCACGACCCGTGCCAGTTCGCCCAGCACCGGCGCCAGGTCTGGCCAGAAGTACAGGGTGTTGACGGCCAGTGCCGCGTCCATCGCGGCATCGGCGATCGGCAGGGCATGGGCGTCGCCATGACGCATCCCGGCCCGCTCGGCCAGCCCGGCGGCGACGAGCTGCCGGTTGCCGGCCTCGACCATGGCGCTGGACAGTTCGATGCCCAGGTAGCGGCTGTCGCTGGCCTGCAGAAGCAGCGGCGCAAACGCAGCGTTGCCGGGGCCGATCTCCAGCACCCGTTCGCCTGAGGTCACCGCCAGCAGGCCGATCGCGGCCCGGTTGAGCGCGCCATTGCTGCGGTTCATCGATTCGGCCACAGCCTGTGCGGCGTCGCCGTGGGGGTGCCGCAGCTGCGCGGCCAGGGTGGAAGCATCCAGCATCATCATCGTCCGTCGCGGGAATCTGGACGTGGCGGCGGCGGGGTCCGCCGACGACCATAGCGCTGCCTTCGCAGCTTGGGAAGTAGGGGAACCCCGCTTCAGGGTGATGAGGAAATGTCCAGCGTCGCAGTCGGTGAGATCTGGTTGTCCACAGGGGGTGTGGATTACGCGTGGGCAACTTTGTGGATAAGCGGCGACAGGCGCCACCCCCCTAGGCTGTCAAGATGGGTGGCGAAAAATTCACCGCCGGTGAGGACAGGTGAGGGAGCGGTGAAGGATCGGCGCGGCCAGTGCTGTCGCCAGCGGCGGCGCTCGCGGTAACCTGTGGGCCTTGATGCTCCGTGAGACCCCATGAAACGTCACTTCTCGATGCTGCGCGAATTCCAGCTGGCCGACTGGTTCACCCTGGCCAATGCTTTCTGCGGCACCGGTGCGGTGTTCGCCGCAATGCGCTTCCTGCAGGACGGCGAGCGCGGCTACCTGATGTTCGGCATGGCGCTGATCCCGCTGGCCTTCATCTTCGACGCGCTGGACGGGCGCATCGCGCGCTGGCGCAAATCCAGCTCCACCCTGGGCCGCGAGCTGGATTCGCTGTCGGACGTGATCTCCTTCGGTGTGGCCCCGGCCGCACTGGCCTATGCCTGTGGCATGCAGGGCGGGTGGGACTGGCTGGTGCTGAGCTATTTCGTCTGCTGCGGCGTCAGCCGCCTGGCGCGCTACAACGTCACCGCCGAGGCAATGACGGGCGACGAGGGCAAGGTCACGTATTTCGAGGGCACCCCGATCCCGACCAGCCTGGTACTGGTGATCGTGCTGGCGATTGCGGCAGGCACCGGCGCCATCGGCCAGGAAATCTGGTTCGGCCAATGGCAGATCGGCCCGTGGCAGCTGCACCCGATGGTGCTGCTGTTCGCCCTGTCCGGGTCGCTGATGATCAGCAAGACCCTGCGTATTCCCAAGCCATGACCCAGCCCTGCGGAGGCCTGCGATGACCAGCTCGGCCCACGACGCCGGCAGCAGCGATTTCGAAGCCCTGGCCCGGCAGTACTTCGGCGCCTGGGGAGATGCCCTGCGCCACGCGGCGACGCCTGGCGCCCCGGCTGGCGATGGCCCGGGCAGCTGGCAGCGGCTGTTCGACGAGTGGGGCCAGCTGCTGCCCGAACAGGGGCCGGGCGCGCCGGAAGACGCGGTGCGCCGGTTCCGCGAACAGGCCGGTAGCTGGTACGGCACCATGCAGGACGTGGCCGCGCGATTCGCCGGCCGCGACGCCAGCAGCGCCGACGTGGCCCAGGCCTGGCGCGAGGCGGTGCAGGGGCAGGGTGATGGCATGCTGCAATGGATGCTGCAGGGCGCTCGTGGCAGCACCCACGCCGGCGCCGCCGTGCCCGAATTCGCCGCCTGGCTGCAGCAGTTCCAGCTGCAGGCGGGCCCATGGCTGCAGAGCCCGGCGTTTGGTCCGGGCCGCGAGCACCAGGCGCGCTGGCAGGCGCTGCTGCGCGCGCAGGAGGAATACCAGCAGCATTCGCGCGCTTACGTCGAGCAGATCAAGCAGGCGCTGGACGAGGCCTTCGCGTTGTTCGAACAGCGCCTGGCCCAGCACGAGCAGCCCGGCAGCCAATTGACCAGCGCCCGCGCGATGTTCGACCTGTGGATCGAAGTGGCCGAAGAGGCCTACGCCAAGGTCGCCATGTCCGAGCCGTTCCAGCAGGTGTACGCCTCGCTGGGCAACGCACAGATGCGCCTGCGCGCCGGCCTGCAGCGCGAGGTGGAACAGATGAGTGAGCGCGTCGGCCTGCCGACCCGCAGCGAGATGGACGCCGCGCACCGCCGCATCGCCGAGCTGGAGCGCAGCCTGCGTCGACTGCAGGCGCAGGTGGCGGTGCTGGCGGGTACCGCCACCGTGGATCCCGTGGCGCAGCCGGCCCCGGCGAAAGTGAAGCCGGCCGCGCGCAAGGCGGCGAAGAAGGCCGCACCTGCCAACAAGGCGGCCCCCAGCAAGGCGCCTGCAAAAAAAGTGCCCGCAAGGAAGGCGCCTGCGAAGAAGGCCGCCGCCCGCACCTCGTCACGGACGCGTGACCGATGAAGGGACCGCTGGGCTTCAACGCCGACGACCTGATGCAGGAAACCCTGGCCATGCAGCGCAAGCTGCTGGAAGGGCTCACGCTGCTGCCGCAGGTGGAGGACGTGGATTATGGCGTGACCGCCCGCGAGGAAGTCTGGCGCGACGGCAAGGTGGTGCTGTATCGCTTCGTGGGCGAACAGGCGCCGACCCGGCGCACGCCGCTGTTGATTGTCTACGCGCTGGTCAACCGGCCGTACATGGTCGATCTGCAGGCTGATCGCTCACTGGTGCAGAAGCTACTGGCGCTGGGCCAGGACGTATACGTGCTGGACTGGGGCTACCCGGACCGCTCCGAACGCTTCCAGACCCTGGAGGATTATCTGCTGCGCTATATCGATGGCGCGGTGGACGTGTTGCGCCAGCGCAGTGGTGGACCGGTGGACCTGCTCGGCATCTGCCAGGGCGGCGTGTTCGCGCTGTGCTACGCCGCGCTGCGCCGGCACAAGCTGGGCAAGCTGATCACCATGGTCACCCCGGTCGATTTCCAGACCGCCGACAACATGCTCTCGCACTGGGCGCGGCAGGTGGACGTGGACCTGCTGGTCGACACGCTGGGCAACATCCCGGCCGATCTGATGAATGCCAGCTACCTGATGCTCAAGCCGTTCCGCCTGAACGTGCAGAAGTACGTGGGCCTGCTCGACATCCTCGATGACAAGGCCGCGCTGGAGGATTTCCTGCGCATGGAGAAGTGGATCTTCGACTCACCGGATCTGGCAGGCGAAGCGTTCCGTGACTTCATCAAGCAGTTCTACCAGGGCAATGGATTGGTGAATGGCACGGTGCGGATCGGCGAGGAGGCGGTGGATCTGTCGCAGGTGACCCTGCCGGTGCTGAACATCTACGCCGAGCAGGACCATCTGGTGCCGCCGGATGCGTCGCGCGCGATGCGCGGGCGTCTGGGCACCGAGGACTACACCGAGTCCAGTTTCCGCGGCGGCCATATCGGCATTTACGTGTCCGGTCGCGCACAACGCGAAGTGCCGGCCACGATCGATGGCTGGCTGAAGGCTCGCGACCTGTAGAGTCGAGCTTGCTCGACTGCCCTTGGGGGGATGATGACGTACCGGATTTCGTTGATTCTTGCCGCACTGCTGGCGGCACCCCTGGCCCACGCCGCCCCTGGCCCGCAGGCGCAACGCGAGATCGCCCAGTTGATCTCCAGCCTCGACGGTTCGCAGTGCCGGTTCCAGCGCAATGGCAGCTGGTACGACGGCAGCGATGCGCGCGTGCACCTGCAGCGCAAGTACGACTACCTGCTGAAGAAGGACATGGTCGACAGCGCCGAGCAGTTCATCGAGCGCGCGGCCAGCCAGAGCAGCATGAGCGGCAAGCCCTATCGCATCCAATGTCCCGGGCAGCCTGAACAGACGGCTGCGGCCTGGTTCGGCGCCCGCCTGCAGGCCCTGCGCCAACGCGCGCCGTAGACATGGCCGGGGTGTAGAGTCGAGCCGCGCTTGACTGCGCTTTCTGGTTCCCGAGGAGATGCCACCATGAACACCACGCCACGCACGCTGTCGCGTTCGTTGAACGACCGCATGATTGCCGGCGTGATGGGTGGCATTGCCCATCGCTTCGGCTGGAATGCCACCCTGGTACGGATCGTGTTCGTGCTGGTCTCGATCGGCTCGGCGGCCTTCCCCGGCATCCTGGTCTACCTGATCCTGTGGCTGCTGATCCCGAACGAGGCCGATTGAACGCCACCTCCCGGCCCTGGCCACTCTGGCTGCGCGCGCTGCAGGTGCTGGGCGCGGTATGGACGCTGCCCAATACGCTGATCGGCCTGATCGGTGGCCTGGCGGGCCTGCTGGGTGGGGCGACGCTGCGCTGGAGCGCCCGCGACTGTGCGCTCATCTTTGATCACTGGCCGTGGGGGCCGGGCGGGGCGATCACGCTGGGCAATGTGATCCTGCATACCGGACACGACCTGGGCATGTCCTGTCGCACCTATGCGCATCAGGCCGGGTGGGGCGTGGAGCCACTGATCCGGCTGGATGACCACGAGCGCGCGCACGTCTACCAGTACCTGGTGCTGGGGCCGCTGTACCTGCCGGTGTACCTGCTGTGCGGCGGGGTGAGCGCGCGCAATCCGTTCGAGCGCGCGGCGGATCATTACGCCCGGTTCGGGCAGGGTTGGTGGCCGTAGGTTTCCAGCCAACGGCGCAGCCCCTCGTGGCTTGGTCGCGGAATCCCTGCTTCCTGGGGGCTGGCCGGGTGGGTGGGGCTGGCGGGGACGCCGTGAACCCATCCATGGGGGCTTAGCCGCGGCATCCATGCCGCGGATACCCCGCCACCCCCACCCACCCGGCCGCTGACAGTTTCCGTGCGCGTCCAGCCACGGAAAAGAAAAAAGAAGATCAAAAGCAAAAGCGGCCTGGCCGGCTGCTTTGTTGCTTCCTGTAGAGCCAAGCGATGCCCGGCTCACGAGCAAGCGCAGCGCGCGACCCGCTTTTGCTGTTCTTTTTCTTCTCCGTGGGTGGACGCGCACGGAAACTGTCAGGGGGCGGTCGGGGTGGGTTCGCGGGACCGTTGGCGCCATGGATGGCGCCATCGAGCCCCCATGGACGGGTTTACGGCGTGTCCCGCGAACCCACCCCGACCGACCCAATCACATGAAGCGCATTTCGCGACCAAGCCACGAGGGGCTGCGCCGTTGGCGGGAATCCCTCGGGAATTCGTTAGCCGGAAGTTAAAGATCCGTAAGCATTCTGCTGCGATCCCGCAGTCATCTGCATGCAACCGATCGTCATTAGCCTTCGTGACGTTCCAGTCAGGTTCGACGCGGTAAGCTCTCCCTCGATGAGCTCGCAGCATCGCTCATCGAGTGCAGTACGCAGTAGCAATTTGGAGGAATACATCACATGGCAATCGTTCTTTATGTCGGTGGTAGCAAGGATGGCGAGAAGGGCGTGGTGCCCTACGGCTTCAGCAAATCCCGCGCCGACACCGCGCTGGGGCCAGAGTTCTACACGGAGCGGTTCATGGAACTGCAAGGTGTCGGCAAGGTCCGCCTGATGGCCCTGGAAAGCATGCGTGACGACATCGTCATGCAGCGCGCCGCCCGCCACTACCGCTGACCTTCGCAACACGCGGCAGGGCGCGCCCACCATCGTGCGCCCGCGCCGGCATCCCAGCCCAGAGCCGGTCCGAGCCCTCTCTCCGCCAGGATGCCGGCGTCCACTCCGGGTACGCCGCTGAACCTCGCCGCCTGTCAATGCCTTGTCCGGCTCCGTCGTCGGTTGCCAGAATGGGGTCTTCCCGTAACGCGGCACAGACCTGAAGCAATGCACGACGCCAAGAACGCCCAGAGCGCGCTCGCCCAGCAGATCGCCCAGACCATCGCCGACGAGATCGGTGCCCAGTCCGCCCAGGTACGTGCCGCCGTCGGCCTGCTCGACGAGGGCGCCAGCGTTCCGTTCATCGCGCGCTACCGCAAGGAAGTGACCGGGGGCCTGGATGACACCCAGCTGCGCAACCTGGAAGTGCGCCTGACCTACCTGCGCGAACTGGAAGACCGGCGCGCGGCGGTGCTGGCCAGCATCGGCGAGCAGGGCAAGCTCAGCGACGAGCTGCGCAACGACATCCTGGCGGCCGATACCAAGAGCCGTCTGGAAGACCTGTACCTGCCGTACAAGCCCAAGCGCCGTACCCGCGCGCAGATCGCCCGCGAGGCCGGGCTGGAGCCGCTGGCCGATGGCCTGCTGGACGATCCGACGCAGGACCCGCAGGTGTTTGCTGCCAGCTTCGTCGATACCGACAAGGGCGTGGCCGATACCAAGGCCGCGCTGGAGGGCGCGCGCGCGATCCTGATGGAGCGCTGGGGCGAGGACGCCGCGCTGGTGGGTGAGCTGCGCACCTGGCTGGGCGAAACAGGGGTGATCCGCGCCCGCGTGGCCGAGGGCAAGGAAACCGAAGGCGCCAAGTACCGCGACTATTTCGAGCATGCCGAGGCACTGGCGAAGATCCCGTCGCACCGGTTGCTGGCGCTGTTCCGTGCGCGGCGCGAGGAAATCCTGTTCCTGGAGCTGGACCCGGGCAACGATGCCGAGGTCGGCCACCAGTACGCCGAAGGGCGCGTGGCGCGCAAGGCCGGCATCGCCGACCAGGGCCGAGCCGCTGACCGCTGGCTGCTGGATGCCTGCCGCCTGACCTGGCGCGCCAAGCTGCACACCCACCTGTTGCTGGACCTGTTCAACCAGGCCCGCGAGAAGGCCGAAGCCGAGGCCATCGCAGTCTTCGGCGACAACCTCAAGGATCTGCTGCTGGCCGCGCCGGCCGGCCCGAAGACCGTGCTGGGCCTGGACCCGGGCATCCGCACCGGCTGCAAGATCGCCGTGGTCGACGCCACCGGCAAGCTGGTCGCGACCGATACCATCTACCCGCACGAGCCGCGCCGGCAGTGGGACCAGTCGCTGCAGACGATCAAGCAGCTGTGCGCCAAGCACAACGTGGAACTGATCGCGATCGGTAACGGCACCGCCAGCCGCGAGACCGACAAGCTGGCCGGTGAAGCGATCAAAGCGGCCGCCAACCCGAAGCTGCAGAAGGTGGTGGTCAGCGAGGCCGGCGCGTCGGTGTACTCGGCGTCCGAGTTCGCCGCCAGGGAATTTCCGGGCCTGGACGTGTCGCTGCGCGGCGCAGTGTCGATCGCGCGCCGACTGCAGGATCCGCTGGCCGAACTGGTCAAGATCGAACCCAAGGCGATCGGCGTCGGCCAGTACCAGCACGACGTGGACCAGTACCGCCTGGCGCGGGCGCTGGATGCGCGGGTCGAGGATTGCGTGAACGCCGTTGGCGTCTACGTGAACACGGCCTCGGCGGCGCTGCTGTCACGCGTGTCCGGCCTGTCGGCCACGGTGGCCGAGAACATCGTGCGCCATCGGGACGACAACGGCCCGTTCAAGCGCCGCAAGGACCTGCTGAAGGTCGCGCGCCTGGGCGAAAAGACCTTCGAGCAGTGCGCCGGCTTCCTGCGCATCGCTGATGGCGACCAGCCGCTGGATGCCTCGGCCGTTCACCCGGAAGCCTACCCGGTAGTGGAGCGCATCGTGGCCAGCACGGCGCGCCCGATCAAGGCGCTGATCGGCGACGGCAGCTTCCTGCGCGGGCTGAAGGCCGAGCAGTTCACCGATGCCACCTTCGGCGTGCCGACCGTGCGCGACATCCTCAAGGAACTGGAGAAGCCGGGTCGTGACCCGCGCCCCGAGTTCAAGGCGGCGCGTTTCGCCGAGGGCGTGGAGGACATCAAGGACCTGCGCGAGGGCATGGTGCTGGAAGGCGTGGTCAGCAACGTGGCGGCCTTTGGGGCCTTTGTCGATATCGGCGTGCACCAGGACGGCCTGATCCACATCTCGGCGCTGTCTGATACGTTCGTGAAAGACCCGCGTGACGTGGTCAAGGCCGGTGACATCGTCAAGGTGAAGGTGCTGGAGGTGGACGTGGCGCGCAAGCGCATCGCCCTGACCCGGCGCCTGGACGACACCCCCGGCCAGGCCACCAGCCGCCCGGGCCAGCGCGACGAGCGCGGCCAGGGGCAGGGGCCGCGCCGTGACGCGGGCGGCCAGAACCGTGGGCCGAACCGCGGCCAGGGCAATGGCGGCCGCCCCGGCGCGTCGGCAGCACCGGCCAACAATGCCCTGGCCGAAGCCTTCGCCCGCGCCAAGCGCAGTTGAGGATCGTGGCCCCCGTCACGGTTGATCCGGGGCGGGGGGCTTGTCGGTTTTCCCCGTGATTGCGCACACTGGCGCTTGAGGGGAGGCGTTCGGCCCCCCCCGCTGTCGCTGGGGAGGGCCATGACGCCAGCACGACCCGCCGTCTTCGTTGCAGGCTGCAGCGCGCCGCTGCGGCAGATGCGTGCCTGCGCGGGCGGGGGAACGGATTGATGGCGGGCCAGGGAAACAACGGCAACGGGCTGCTTGAACGACGCCTGCAGGAGTTGGCCGAAGAGCGGCGCCGGCTGGCGATGATCATCGACGGCACGGCGGCCGGTACCTGGGAATGGAACGTGCAGACTGGCCAGATGCGGGTCAATGCACGCTGGGCCGAGATCGTCGGCTACCGCCTGGAAGAGCTGCAGCCGATCTGCCAGGAAACCTTCCTGAAGCTGGTACATCCGGATGACATCGCGTTGTCTGATGCCGCGCTGGAGGATCATTTCGCCGGCCGCAGCGACAACTACGCCTGCCTGCTGCGCATGCGGCACAGGAACGGCCAGTGGATCTGGATCCAGGACCGCGGCCGGGTCTTCGAATGGGACGGGCAGGGCCGGCCGCTGTGGATGGCCGGCGCGCATGCCGACGTGACCGAGCTGCAGCAGGCGCGGCAGGATGCGGCCGAAACCCGCCAGCGCCTGCAGGCGGTGGTCGATGCGTCCGACGAGGTGGCGGTGATCGCCACCGATACCGATGGCACCATCACCCTGTTCAATACCGGTGCGCAACGCCTGCTGGGTTACAGCGCTCCGGAGGTGGTCGGCCAGCGCCGGCTCGACGCCTTCCATGATCCGGCCGAGCTGAACGCCTGGCTGCAGCCGCTGGCCGATGCCGAGGGCAATCTTCCGGGCGTGTTCGAGGCGCTGAGTGCGCGTGCCGACGGGCAGACCTACTCGCGGCAGTGGACCTTGCTTCGCAAGGATGGCCAGCCACGGCAGGTGCGCCTGTCGATCAGCCGCATGGATGGGGCCAACGGGGTGCGCATCGGCTATGTCGGCATGGCCATCGACATCACCGAGATCCTGCAGGCCCGTGCCGAGGCCCGCCTGTCGGCGGAAAAGTTCGCCGGTGCGTTCACGTCCGCCGCGCTGGGCATGGCCCTGGTTTCGCTGGAGGGGCGCTGGCTGGACGTGAACGACGCCCTGTGCCGGATCCTGGGTTACCCGCGCGAAGAGCTGCTGCAGGTCGATTTCCAGCGCCTGACCCATCCCGACGATCTGCAGGCCGATCTGGCGCTGGTGCACGATCTTCTGGCCGGGCGGCGCAGCCACTACCACCTGGAAAAACGCTATCTCGACCGCGATGGGCGGGTGATCTGGACTCGGTTGTCGGTGTCGCTGGTGCGCAACGAGCATGGCCAGCCGGTGCATTTCGTGTCGCAGATCCAGGACATCACCGCCCAGCGCAGCAGCGAGCAGCGCTTGTTCGAGAGCGAGCAGCGCAGCCGCCTTACGCTTGATGCGGTGGCTGACCTGGTGCTCAGCGTCAACCTGGATGGTCGTATCGACTATGCCAATGCTGCGGCCGTGCGCATGCTGGCCGGCGATGGCGCACTGTCGCTGGCCGGGCACAAGGTGCAGGACGTGCTGGCGCTGACCACCGAATACGCGCCGGGCTCAGTGCTGGATGTCTCGGTGCTGCTGGACCCGGAAAGCAATGCCGTGGACCTGCATGCCGATCTGCTGTTGCGGCTGGGCACGGCAACGGTACCGGTGGACCTGACCCGCGCGTGGCTGCGCGATGACGAAGGCCATGTGCGCGGTGCGGTCTGGGTGCTGCGCGACGACACCCAGCAGCGTGCGCGCCAGCGCGAGGCGCGGCACCTGGCCGAGATCGACCCGCTGACCGAACTGAGCAACCGCCGTGGTTTCGAAGTACACCTGCAGCAGGCCATCACCCGCGTCGAGCGTACCGGCCAGGCGGCCTCGCTGATGTACATCGACCTGGACCGCTTCAAGCCGGTCAACGACACCTGGGGCCATCTGGCTGGTGATGCCGTGCTGTGGGCGGTGGCCAGTGTGCTGCGCCATGGCGTGCGTGACTCGGACGTGGTGGCGCGGCTGGGCGGTGACGAATTCGCGGTGATCCTGTCCGGCTGCACGCCGCGCCGTGCAGCGCGCATCGGTGGCGAACTGCTGCATACGCTGGCATCGCTGTCCATTCCCTGGGACCAGGACCGGCTGCGGGTCGGCGCCAGTATCGGTGTCGCGCCGCTGGCCGGCGGCATGAGCGTGGACCAGGCTGTGGCCGCGGCCGACGCCCAGTGCTACCGGGCCAAGGCGATGGGCCGCAACAACGTGCAGGTGCAGGGCGAACTGTCCGAGCTGCCGGGTGACGACGGCGAAACGGGCTGAACCGGCCCGCACCGTGGTGGTGGATGAAGGATGTTTCATTTGCCCGTGCTGGCTGATTTGGCGAGCATGGGCCAGTCTCGACTCCAGCGGTGCCCATGTCGCGCGTATTGACCATCGAGGATGACGCCATCACTGCCCAGGAAATCGTGGCCGAGCTGGGCAGCCATGGCCTGCACGTGGACTGGGTGGCCGATGGTCGTGAAGGCCTGGTGCGCGCGGCCAGCGGCGACTATGACGTGATCACGCTGGACCGCATGCTGCCTGGCCTGGACGGCCTGGCCATCGTCACCACGCTGCGGCGGATCGGCGTTGCCACGCCGGTGCTGATGCTCAGCGCGTTGTCCGACGTGGACGAGCGCGTGCGCGGCCTGCGCGCCGGTGGCGACGACTACCTGACCAAGCCGTTCGCCTCCGACGAGATGGCGGCGCGGGTGGAAGTGCTGTTGCGTCGCCGCCAGCAGCCGGCCAGCAACGAGACCGTGCTGCGGGTCGGCGACCTGCAGCTGGACCTGCTGGCGCGCACCGCCCACCGTGGCGGGCGCAGCCTGAGCCTGCTGCCGACCGAGTTCAAGCTGCTGGAGTACCTGATGCGCAACGCCGGGCAGGTGCTGACCCGGATGATGCTGTTCGAGGAAGTGTGGGGCTACCACTTCGACCCGGGCACCAACCTCATCGACGTGCATATCGGCCGCCTGCGGCGCAAGCTGGACCAGGCCGATGCACCGTCGCTGATCCGTACCGTGCGCGGCAGTGGCTATGTCCTCAGCGAAACTGTCTGACGGCTGGCGTTCGTCCAGCAGCCGCCTGCTGGGGCTGTACAGCCTGCTGTTCGTGGCCTGGTCGTGCGTGCTGCTGGGGGTGCTGTACTGGCGGGTATCGCTGTACCTGGACGAGCTCGCGCAGTCCGCGGTGCTGCAACGCGCACATCTGTTCGAGCACTTCACCGGCGATGGGCTGACCGCGGCGCTGCGCGAGAACCGCCGCTACGACCTGCATGGTATTGATGCCTACGGCCTGTTCACCCCCGACGGAAAACCGCTTGCGGGCATGCTGAAGTCGCTGCCGGCACAGCTGCCACTCGATGGCAGCGCACACCCGGTTTCCGGATTGCCCATCGCCGATGTGAACGCGCGAGGCAAGCGCGGCTTCGGCCTGGCGATGCCCACCCGTGACGGCCGCATCCTGGTGCTGGTGCGCTACAGCGGGCCGTTGAACGAGGTCAATCACCTGATCCTCGACGCGCTGTTGTGGGGCGTTTCACTGACCCTGGTGCCGGGGCTGCTGGGCTGGCACCTGTTGCGACGGCGGCCGCTGCGACGCATCCAGGCCATCGAACAGGCCACTGCGCGCATCGTTGCCGGTGATCTGGGCCAGCGGCTGCCGTTGGCCAACCGCCGCGATGAACTGGACATGCTGGCGACCATCGTCAACGCCATGCTCGACCGCATCGAGCAGCTGATGACCGAGGTCAAAGGAGTGTGTGACAACATCGCCCACGACCTGCGCACCCCGCTGACGCGCGTGCGTGCGCAGCTGTACCGCATGCGCCAGCAGGTGGCCGACGGCGATCCACAGTCGCTGCCTCTGGAGCAGGTACTGGAGGAGACCGATACCCTGATGGCACGCTTCCGCGCGTTGCTGCGGATTTCCGAGCTGGAGGATCACCAGCGTCGTTCCGGCTTCGCCACGCTGGCGCCGGAGCCACTGCTGCAGGAGATCCACGCCTTCTATGCACCGCTGGCGGAGGAGAAAGGGCAGGTGTTGTTGCTGGAGTTGGACGCCGATCTGCCGGGCGTGATGGGGGATCGCGGCCTGTTGTTCGAAGCGATCGGCAACCTGCTCGACAATGCGATCCGGTTCGCACCGGAGGGCGGCGGCGTGCAGCTGTCGGCGCGGGTGGAAGACGGCGCGACCTGCATCGCGGTGGAGGATTCCGGGCCGGGCATACCCGAGACGGAGCGCAGCCTGGTGTTCCAGCGTTTCCATCGCGCGGAGGCCATCAAGGGCGGTGGATTCGGCCTGGGCCTGTCGATCGTGGCCGCCATTGCGGGGCTGCATGGGTTCCGCCTGCAGGTGACGTCGTCTTCGCTGGGCGGCGCGTGCTTCAGCCTGCTGTGCCGGCCGCAGGTGCTGTAGGGGTGTTTTTCTGCAGGGCTTGCAGCCCTGCACCTGCCGCAATCAACGTCAACGTCAAAAGCGGGCAGTCCGTGGGATGGCGGGGTGGGTCCGGTGGCAGGGGACGCCGTGAACCCATCCATGGGGGCTTGGTCGCGCCATCCATGGCGCTCACACCCCTGCCACCGGACCCACCCCGCCTTCGACAGTATTTCGCGATCTGCTGGAACGGCATTCTGCTCTGGTAGGTGTCGACCTTGGTCGACACGGTAGATCTGATCAAAGTTTGACTATCGATATCTGACGGATGTGTCGACCAAGGTCGACATCCACCAACAGCCACGGGAATCTGTCAGAGGTGGGGCGGTGTCGGAGTGCGGGGTGTCAGCCGCATGGATGCGGCTGCCAAGCCCCCAGGGATGGGTTCACGGCGTCCCCGCACTCCGACACCGCCCCGCTATCCCACGGAATGCTGCTGTTGCTGTTGCTTGAAGGCTTCGGCGGGTGCAGGGCGCAGCCCTGCCGAACCCACTCCCTTCATGAAATATGTTTCATCTGCGGCACAGCCTTGTTTTAGCCGGTAGCGCCGATACTTGCCGGCCTGCGCTGCCCGCGGTGGGCAGTGGCATCGCTGGAGAGCCGCATGCTCGGGTTGGTCAGGACCGCGCTCAACAAGCCTTACACCTTCGTGGTGATGGCCATTTTCATCTGCATCGTCGGTCCGCTCAGCGCGCTGCGCACCCCCACCGATGTATTCCCCGATATCGGCATCCCCGTCATCGCCGTGGTCTGGCAGTACACCGGCCTGTCACCGGATGCGATGGCCGGGCGGGTGATCTCGCCCTACGAGCGTGCGCTCAGCACCACCGTCAACGACATCGAGCACATCGAATCGCAGTCGCTGGCGGGCATGGGCGTGGTCAAGGTGTTCTTCCAGCCCGGCGTGGACATCCGCACCGCCAATGCGCAGATCACCGCGATCTCGCAGACCATAGTCAAGCAGATGCCGGCCGGCATGACCCCGCCGCTGATCCTCAACTACAGCGCCTCCACCGTGCCGGTGCTGCAGATGGCGTTCTCCAGCCCGACGCTGGGTGAATCGCAGATCCGTGACCTGGCGCAGAACACCGTGCGCCCGCCGCTGACCTCGATCCCTGGCCTGGCCATTCCCGCGCCCTACGGTGGCAGGCAGCGCCAGATCACCCTCGACCTGGACCCGCAGGCAATGGCGGCCAAGGGCCTGTCCGCGCAGGACGTGGGCAACGCACTGGCCGCGCAGAACCAGATCACCCCGGTCGGCACCGCCAAGCTGGGCAGCAACGAATTCACCGTGTTGCTCAACAACAGCCCCAGCGAAATCGAAGCGCTGAACGACCTGCCGATCCGCACCGTCAACGGTGCGGTGGTCACCATCGGCCAGGTCGCCCATGTGCGCGATGGCTCGCCGCCGCAGACCAACATCGTGCGGGTCAACGGTGGCCACTCGGTGCTGATGGCGGCGCTGAAGAATGGCGACGCCTCGACCCTGACCCTGGTCAGCCGCATCCGGGCCATGCTGCCGCAGATTGGCGAAACCCTGCCGCCGTCGCTGAAGATCTCGTTGCTCGGCGATGCGTCCACCTTCGTGCGCGAATCGATCAGCAGCGTCGCCCGCGAGGGCATCATCGCCGCGCTGCTGACCAGCGTGATGATCCTGGTGTTCCTCGGCAGCTGGCGCTCGACCGTGATCATCGCCGCCTCGATTCCGTTGGCGGTGCTGTCGGCCATCGCGCTGCTGTCCGCCGCCGGGCAGACGCTCAATGTGATGACCCTGGGTGGCCTGGCACTGGCCGTGGGTATCCTGGTCGACGATGCCACGGTCACCATCGAGAACGTCAACTGGCACCTGGAGCAGGGCAAGGGCGTACGCGAGGCGATCCTTGATGGCGCTGCGCAGATCGTCGGCCCGGCATTCGTGTCGCTGCTGTGCATCTGCATCGTGTTCGTGCCGATGTTCCTGCTCGACGGCATCGCCGGTTATCTGTTCCGGCCGATGGCGCTGGCGGTGATCTTCGCCATGGCCAGCTCGTTCGTGTTGTCGCGCACGCTGGTGCCGACCATGGCGTTGTACCTGTTGCGTCCGCACCGGGTGGAGGGCGGGGCAGGCCATCATCCCGAGGATGCGTTCCTCAACCATCATGAAGGCGATCATCCGCAACCGCGTCGCGCACGGATGGCGGCCACGCTGGTGCGCTGGCAGCAGCGCTTCGAAGCCGGATTCTCCGCCACCCGCGACCGCTACCACGCGCTGCTGGGCCTGGCACTGGCGCACCGGGGCCGCTTCCTGCTGGGTTTCATGGCCTGCGTACTGGTGTCCTTCGCGCTGCTGCCAACCCTGGGCCAGGACTTCTTCCCGGCCACCGAAGCCAGCGCGTTGTCGCTGCATGTGCGCCTGCCCCTGGGCACGCGCATCGAGGAAACCGCTGCAGCGTTCGACCGCATCGAAGCGCGCATCCGCCAGGAACTTCCGCCGCAGGAGATCGATGCCATCGTCGACAACCTCGGTCTGCCGATGACCGGCATCAACATGGCTTACAGCGCTACCGGCACCATCGGTCCGCAGGATGGTGACATCCAGGTCTCGCTGAAACCGGGTCACGGCGATGCCGCCGAGTACGCGCGACGCCTGCGTGAGGTACTGCCTTCGGCCTTCCCGGGCGCCAGCTTTGCGTTCCTGCCCGCCGATACCAGCAGCCAGATCCTCAACTTCGGTTCACCGGCGCCGCTGGACGTGCGCATCGCCGGACCGGATGCCGCCGGCAACCGCGCCTATGCGCAGGAACTGCAGCGCCGCCTGCGCCACGTGCCGGGGCTGGTCGACCTGCGCCTGCAGCAACCCGATGGCTATCCGACCCTGAAGGTGGATGTCGATCGGCTTCGCGCCAATGGGCTGGGCATCACCGAGCGCGATGTCACCAACAGCATGGTGGCGTCGCTGGCCGGTAGCGGCCAGGTCGCCCCGACATTCTGGTTGAGCCCGAAGAACGGCATCTCCTACAGCGTGGTCGCCGCCACGCCGCAGTACCGCATGGACAGCCTGGCCGCACTTCAGGCGCTGCCGGTCACCGGCAGCGGTGGTGGCGTGCCACAGGTGCTCGGTGGCCTGGCCGAGATCCAGCGCGGCTCCAGTTCGGCGGTTGTTACCCATTACAACGTGCAACCCACGCTGGACGTATATGCCAGCGTGCAGGGCCGCGATCTCGGCGCCGTGGCGGCCGACGTGCAGAAGGTCATCGATGGCATGGCAGGCCAGCGGCCGCGCGGCACCGAGGTTGGCCTGCACGGCCAGATCGATGCGTTGCACGTGGCCTTCAGTGGCCTCGGCTACGGCCTGCTGGCCGCGATCGTGCTGATCTACCTGCTGATCGTCATCAACTTCCAGTCCTGGACCGATCCGTTCGTGATCATCACCGCGCTGCCGGCCGGTCTGGCAGGCGTGGTCTGGATGCTGTTCCTGACCCACACCACGTTGTCGGTGCCGGCGCTGACCGGGGCCATCCTGTGCATGGGCGTGGCCACGGCCAACTCGATCCTGGTGGTCAGTTTCTGCCGCGAGCGCCTGGCCGAGCATGGCGACGCGGTCAAGGCCGCACTGGAAGGGGGTTTTACCCGCTTCCGCCCGGTCTGCATGACCGCACTGGCGATGATCCTGGGCATGCTGCCGACTGCACTGTCCACCGAACAGAATGCACCGCTGGGCCGCGCGGTGATCGGCGGCCTGCTGCTGGCCACCTGCGCCACGCTGCTGTTCGTGCCGGTGGTGTTCGCATTGGCCCACTCCCGTAAAACCCGTACTGCTCCTGCCGGAGAACCCCTGCATGTCTGAGTCTTCACTGCCGCAGCGTTCGCTGCGCCGTCCTCTGGTCCTGGCCGCCGCCGTGGTGGTCATCCTCGTTGCCGGTGGCCTGGCCCTGCGCGCGCAGCAGGCACACGCCGTGGTCGAGTGGACCGAGCGCCAGGCGGTGCCGTCGGTGCAGGTGGTGACCGCCGGGGAGCAGGGCGCCCCGGGTACGATGACGCTGCCGTCGCACCTGAGTGCCTGGACCGAAGCACCGATCCACGCGCGTGTGGGTGGCTACCTGAAGTCGTGGAGCGCTGACATCGGCCAGCCGGTGAAGGCGGGGCAGGTGCTGGCGGTGATCGACAGCCCGGAGCTGGACCAGCAGATCGCGCAGGCGCATGCCCATCTGCTGCAGGTGCAGGCCGACGCGGCGCTGGCCAAAGTCAGCGCCGAGCGCTGGCAGGGCATGCTCGGCAGCCATTCGGTATCGCGCCAGGAAGCCGACGAGAAGCAGGCCAATGCGGTGGCCGCACAGGCCAGCGTGGAAGCGGCGCAGGCCGACTACGCGCGGCTGCAGGAACTCGGTCGTTACCGCACCTTGCGTGCGCCGTTCGATGGCACGGTCACCTCGCGGCAGACCGATGTCGGCCAGTTGATCCGCGCCGATGACAGCGGGCGCGAGTTGTTCAACATCGCCGATACCCGACGCCTGCGCCTGATGGTGCCGGTACCGCAGAACAGCGCGGCCAGCATCCGTCCCGGGCTGCAGGCAACCTTGCAGGTACCGGGCCAGGAGGGACGCCACTTCACCGCCACCCTGCAGGGAGACTCCAGCGCGATCGACCGCAGTTCCGGCACCCTGCTGGCACAGTTCGTGGTCGACAATGCCGATGGCGCACTGCTGCCCGGCAGCTACGCGGAAGTGACGCTGCCACTGCAGGGCGGGGGAGCTGGCGTGAGCGTGCCAGCGGAGGTGTTGATCTTCCGGGCCAAGGGCACCCAGGTGGCAGTGGTCGACAGCAAGGACATCGTGCACCTGCGCGACATCCATATCGCCAGTGACCTGGGCAGCACGCTGCGCGTCGACCGAGGCCTGCAGGCCGGGGACAGGGTGATTCCCAATCCGCCTGATGCACTGCGCGAAGGTGACCGGGTGCATGTGGTGGCCGGCGGACAGGAGCCCACGCATGCCCGCGGCTGAGCGCGCTGCCGTACTGGCGGCGGTGGCGGTGGCGGTGGCGCTGGCATTGGCTGGCTGCTCGCTGGCGCCCGCCTACCAGGTGCCAGCGGTGGCAGTGCCGGTGGCCTATGAACGTGCAGGGGCCACTGCCGGATCAGGGGCGCTGCCACAGGCGTGGTGGCAGGCCTTCCAGGACCCGGTGCTGGACCGGCTGCAACAGCAGTTGGGCGCGGCCAACCCGAGCCTGGCGTTGGCCGTGGCGCACTACGATGCAGCGCGTGCCGCGGCGGGTGAAGTGGCATCGACGCGGGCGCCGCAGGTCGGCTTCAGTACCGGCCCGGTGCGCCAGCGGCAGTCCGATGACAAGCCGCTGCGCAGCGCCACCCAGCCGGCGATCTATGACAGCAATACCGCCACGTTCTCGCTGTCGTTCGACCTTGATCTGTGGGGCCGCCTGCGCAACGCGGCTGCCGCGGGCAAGGCGCGTGCCGAAGCCAGTGGCGATGACCTTGCCGCTGCGCGGCTGAGCCTGTCGCAGCAGTTGGCCGGGCTCTATCTGCAGCTTCGCGGCGCCGAGGCGCAGCAGGCGATCCTGCATGACAGCATCGAGGACTACCGGCAGGCGTTGGCGCTGACCGAAGACCGTTTCCGTGGCGAGATCGCTTCGCAACTGGACGTATCGCGGGCGCAGCACCAACTGGCCAGCGCGCAGGCCGATCTGGATGCGCTCGACGGCCGCCATGAACTGCTGCGGCATGCCATCGCCGAACTGGTCGGCGCGCCGGCCACCGGCTTCGTCATCGCCGACGCGGGTCTGCCGGCCCTGCCATCGGTGCCAGCCGATCTGCCCAGCAGCCTGCTGCAGCGACGGCCGGATATCGCTGCCGCTGAGCGCCGGGTGTTCGCTGCCAATGCGGGCATCGGTGTGGCGCGCGCCGCGTGGTTCCCGCAGCTCAGTCTCAGCGGCCTGCTGGGTGGCCAGACCTCGGGTGGCAGTGCCCTGCTCGACGCGGGTAACCGCTACTGGGCGCTGGGTCCGCTGGCGGCGCTGCCGGTGTTCGATGGCGGCCGTCGCAAGGCGGCCAAGGCCGAGGCCTATGCCGAGTTCGACGCGGCCTCGGCGCAGTACCGGGCCGCCGTGCTGGCCGCGATCCGCCAGGTGGAAGACCAGTTGACCCTGCTGCGCCAGCTCGATGCGCAGCGCGGCCACGAGCAGGATGCGGTGACTGCGGCGCGGCGTGCCGAGCAGATCGCCAATGACCGTTACACCGGTGGTGCGGTGAGCTACCTGGACGTGGTCAGCGCGCAGACCGATGCCCGCCAGGCGCAGTTGGGGCTGCAGGACATCCAGAGCCGGCAGCTGCAGGCCAGCGCGGCGTTGATGGCGGCGCTGGGCGGAGGCTGGTCGCGATAGCCGCTGGAGGCGGTCTCAGCCTGTGAGAGGGCGGGGCGGAACAATCGCCCCATCCACCCCGGACAGGAGAGTGCACGATGATGGCCTGGAATCGAACTGTCGTCGCCGCCTACGCACCGGCGATGATTGGCTGGTGCCTGGCGCTGGCCGCCGGCTTGCGCCTGGAACAACTGCGAGGCGACCTGCATGCGCAGGCGTTGCTGCCGCTGCTGCACGGCGGCGTTGTGGCGTTGCTGGTGCTGACACTGGCCTGCACGCTGGCCGCAAGCGCGGTGCTGTGGCGGGCCAATCGGCCACCACCGCGAACCGCCGCCCCGTGATCTACAGCGCAGCGGCTTCCATCAGCACGAACCGGCAGGGCGCACGCTGGAAGGCGTTGATCTGTGGCACCAGGCGCTGGAAGTGTTCGCTGGCGCAGTGGAGGTCAAGCGCGGCGCGGTCCGGCCAGAGCTCGATGAAGATGAAGTGCCCGGGATCCTTCTGGTCAACGAACAGTTCATAGCTGACGCACAGCGGCTCGCGCTGCGTGCACGCGACCAGCTCCCGGTAAAGCGGAAGCACGGTTTCCACGGCATCGGGATGGATGAAATCCTCGGCGATCACCTTGAGCATGTCGGTACCTGCAACGCGGGCCCTGCAGGATAGTGCCGGCGCAGGGCCGGCACCATCCACCGTCAGCGCAATACTGCGTCCGCACTGACCAGCTGCACATCGTGCATCTGGTTGAGGTAAGCCTCGTAGTAGCCCTTGTGCGAGGCACCGACGATGGCCAGCATGCGGCTGCCGGGGTGCAGGCCCAGCACGTCGCGCATGTTGGCGACCATGCGCAGGTTGCGGGTTTCCCAATAGCCGACATACATCCTGCCGAACGCCTTGGCTGACGGCTCGACGAGTGTCGCGCCGAAGTCGCTCCGGTACGCGTCCATCGCCGCTGCGGGGCTGTTGTAGGCCCTGTACAGCGCCAGCACGCCGTCGGGCTTGTCCAGGTCGGCCACCAGGCGCTTGTCGGCGTCCCGCCGCGCCTGCGAGTGCTTGTTCTTCCAGGCGCCGGTGATGGCGGCGCTGGCCGCCGCTTCGTCCTCGGCAGGTGTGGGCGAATCGGCGGTGTGGTCGTCCACGGCCCAGAGACGTTCATGGCCGAGGCGCGCAGCGACTTCGGCAGCGATCAGGTTCGTTTCATTGCGGCGAGCCAGGCCTTTGTCGAGGAACTCGACCAGGGCCGCGCTCAGCCCGTCGCCGTCCTTGCGTTCGGCGGCGAGCAGGCGCAGCCACTGCACCTGTGCAGATCCCCGTTCGCCCGCCGCAAGAAACAATGCGGCCAGCCGACGACGCTGTGCAGGCGTCGGATCATGTGGCCAGTTCGAGAGCAGGCGCTCGACCTCGGTGTTCGCAGCGGGCACGTCCAGTCCGGTCGCGGCCTGTGCGGCCGAAGTGTCGAAGCAGTAGGTGGCCACGCTTTCCGCGTAGCGGGCGGGGTAGCGGCGCATGAAATCACACTGCAGGCCGGACAGGTCCTCGGTGGCGATCAGCTCGGGTTTCCAGGCGACCAGTCGCTGCAGCAAGGGCTCGAGCAGGGCCGGCTGGAAGGTCTTGGGCAGCCCGGACAAGTGGGTGCTGCCCAGTACCAGCACTTCGTTCGGGCGCCCGGCGGGCGGCCCCTTCAACTGGTCGGGATGGAAGGTCGGGCGATAGGGGGCATCGGCGGCCAGGGCGCCGGCGCTGCACAGGCCCAGGATCAGGAAGCTGGCCAAGCGTGTGAACATGCGATCTCCGTGTCAGTGAACGTCCTGCAGTCCGCTGCATGCTGGCCATTTTCATCTGCCTCGGAATCTCCCGTTGGTCATGCAAACCTTTTCGGCTTGAACTGCATCGGCGTTCGGGCGAGGCTGTGCTCAATGAAGGCAACGACGACCCATATCCCGCGTCCCAGCGACTGGACCATCGGCAGCCCGCGGCTGAGCCTTCGGCCCTTCACAACGGATGACGCAGGCGAGGCGTTCATCGCGATCACGCCGGGGCTGACCCGCTACATGGCGTTCGATCCGCCGGCATCGGAGCAGGCATTCGCCGTGGTCTGGCGCGCGTGGTTGCTCACCATCGCTGATGGTTCGGACTTCACATTCGTCATCCGCCGCCGCACGGACCACACCTTCCTTGGCTTGGCAGGCCTGCATCGCACCGGTGATGCGGAACCCGAGTTGGGCATCTGGATCGCTGAATCGATGCATGGGCAGGGCTATGGCCGCGAAGCCGTGTCGGCGGTGCTGGCGTCCGCGTCCCTGCGGCTGGACTGCGCCGCATTCCGTTACCCGGTAGCCGAGCAGAACGCGCCCAGCCGGCGCCTGGCGGAATCCCTCGGCGGTGTCCCCGTCGCGCGTGAACAAGCTGTGAAGTACATCGCGGTTGTCTACCGCATCCCCGCGATGGCGTCGCAAGTTGCGACGGACGTCGCGGAATCCCGCTAAAGCCGCCCGCCCCATCGCCGATATCCCCTCTGGATCCCGCTCCAGTCACCCGCTGCAGGACCCCAGGCTGCCCCCGATGGGCGGTCCGCGCTGTGTGTTCCGCCGCTCCCAGATGCCGATCGCACCCGCACCAGATGTTCTTGCCAGCCGCTCGAGGGGTGCCCACCCGGTACCTGTAGTCCCAAGCAACTGAAGTTGCCGCCGGGCATCCCGCCCGTCGGGTCGCAACCGCTTACCGGACACCGAGGATCAGACAATGCTCATTCCAGGCTTCACGGCGGGCGCGCAGGCGCCGGCCGAGCTGCATACCCGTTGGTCGCCGTGGCGTGCGCTGCTGGGCGCGCTGGCCCCGCAGCAGCGCACCCGCACCGAGCCGGCGGCGACCCACCGCGCCGAGCTCGAAGCCCAGGTTGCGGCGTTGCACCGCGTGCAGGCGGTCATCGAGTTCGCACTCGACGGCACCATCCTGCAGGCCAATGACAACTTCCTGCAGGCGATGGGCTACCGGCTGGATGAGATCCAGGGCAAGCACCATTCGCTGTTCGTCGATCCCGAACTGGCACGCAGCGCGGAATACCGTGATTTCTGGGCGAGGCTCGGGCGCGGCGAGTACGATGCCGGGCAGTACCGTCGCTTCGGCAAGGGCCAGCGCGAGATCTGGATCCAGGCGTCGTACAACCCGGTGCTTGACCAGCAGGGGCGGCCGTACAAGGTGGTCAAGTTCGCCACCGACATCACGGCGCAGAAGCTGCAGGCGGCCGATTCCGCGGGGCAGCTGGCGGCGATTGCAAAGTCGCAGGCGGTGATCGAGTTCAGCATGGATGGCCGCATCCTCTCGGCCAACGACAACTTCCTCGCCACCACCGGCTACAACCTTGATGAGGTGCGTGGCCAGCATCATTCGCTGTTCGTCGAGCCGGGGCATCGCAGCAGCGATGAATACCGCCAGTTCTGGGAAAAGCTCGGGCGCGGCGAATACGATGCCGGGCAGTACCGCCGCCTCGGCAAGGGCGGGCGTGAAGTCTGGATCCAGGCTTCCTACAATCCGATCCTCGACCTCAACGGCAAGCCGTTCAAGGTCGTCAAGTACGCTACCGACATCACCGCGCAGGTGCATGAGAACCAGGCGATGCAGCGTGCGGTTGCGCAGACCCGCGAGGTGGTGGCCGCAGCCAAGCAGGGCGATCTCACCCGGCGCGTGGCCACGGCCGACAAGCAGGGTGCGATCGCCGAACTGTGCGACGGCGTGAACTCACTGGTCGAAGCGATGGCCGCGATCATCGGCCAGATCAAGTTCGCCGCCGATACCATCGCGGTCGGTGCGACCGAGATCGCCCAGGGCAACAGCGACCTGTCGCAGCGTACCGAGCAGCAGGCGGCGTCGCTGGAGGAAACCGCGGTGTCGATGAAGGGGCTCGCCGAGACGGTGCAGCGCACCGCCACCAACGCGCGCCAGGCCAGCCAGCTGGCCGGTGGGGCGGCCGATGTCGCCGCGCGGGGCGGCAGCGTGGTGCATGAGGTGGTGGAGACGATGGCGGTGATCAATGCATCTTCGCGGCGCATCGTCGACATCATCGGAGTGATCGATGGCATCGCCTTCCAGACCAACATCCTCGCACTGAATGCCGCCGTGGAGGCTGCGCGTGCCGGCGAACATGGCCGCGGCTTCGCGGTGGTCGCCACCGAGATCCGCGAGCTGTCGCAGCGTTCGGCCAGCGCCGCCAAGGAGATCAAGCAGCTGATCGATGAGTCGGTGGCCAACGTCGGGGCCGGTACCGCCCAGGTCGAGAGTGCCGGCCGCACCATGGACGAGATCGTGACCAACGTGCGCCGGGTCAGCGATCTGATGACCGAGATCAGCACCGCCTCGCAACAGCAGAGCGATGACATCCAGCAGATGAACCATGCGGTGGACCTGATCGACCAGGGCACCCAGCAGAACGCGGCCCTGGTCGAAGAGGCTTCGGCTGCCGCGCGCAGCATGGAGGAGCAGTCGGCGCACCTGTTGCAGACCGTGGCCAGCTTCCGTGTCCAGGAAGGTGCTGGCCATGCGCATGGGGTACCGGCGCTGCGCGCGGTCTAGGCGCGCTGGCCGGACGGGGCCTCGGCGGTGCCGGGCGCCGGGGCGAGGTGCACGCAGTTGCGCCCGTCACGCTTGGCGCGGTACAGGGCCTGGTCGGCGTGAGCGACCAGGTCACTGGGTTCGCGCTCATCGCCGGCGGCCTGCCACGCCACGCCCACGCTGATGGTCACCTGGCCGTCGGCAGCCGGCAGTGCGGCGCTTTCGACGGCGGCGCGCAGCCGTTCGCCCAGCTCCAGCGCGTGCATTGCCTCGGCCGAGGGCAGGGCGGCGATGAACTCCTCGCCGCCGTAGCGGGCCAGCAGGTCATCGCCGCGCTGCAGGCAACCGTCGAGGATCGAGGCAACCGCGCGCAGGCGGCGGTCACCCTCCGGGTGCCCATAGGTATCATTGAGCCGCTTGAAGTGATCGATGTCGATCATCAGCACCGCCAGGCCCAGGCCCTGGCGGCGGGCACGGCGGTGGGCCGCGCCGAGTGATTCATCGAAGCTGCGCCGGTTGCCCAGCCCGGTGAGCGCATCGCGCCGGGCCAGCGTTTCCAGTTCATCGCGCTGGCGCTGGATGTCGACCTGGCTCAGCACACTGCGCAGGGCATAGCCGAGCAGGGCGCCCAGGAAGCCCACCGTGGCCAGGGTCGGCTGCAGGCGGGCGACCAGCAGCGCCACCATCATCAGCAGCAGGGGCAGCATCAACGGCACGCCGGCATCGACGATGCGCCGCAGCGCGAGGGAAATCTCCGCCGCGGGGCGGCGACGACGGCTGCCGGCCATCACTGCCAGCAGCACGAACAGTCCGCTGATCAGCAGGTCCCCCCAGCTGCCATCGGGCAGTTGTGGCTGGTAGGTGTTGATGTAGAGCGCCAGCAGGAAGTAGCCCGCCGCGTAGAGGGTCAGTGTCCGGAAGAAATCACGGCGGTCGGGATTGTCCTCGGCAATGAAGCGGATCAGTGCGAAGCAGAACACCAGGCTGTTCTGCACGCTGCTCATCGTCTTCAGGCACTGCGTCCACAACGCGGGGTTCAGAGGGGCCATGGCCTGGGTGTGCACGTAGTACAGCAGCCACAGCAGCGCGATGATTGCCAGGTCCACCGCACGGATGGCGCGGCTTCCGCCTCCCGGGCTGGCGGCCACGTAGGTCAGGGGAATCCGGTAGAACACGTACAGGATCAGCGATGACACGGTCATCTGCGCGGGATCGAGGCCGGCCACGTTGCGGTACAGCAGGGCCAGCAGTGCAAGCGAGAACAGCGCGACGGCGGCGCCAAGCATCCGCCATTTGCAGGCCGCGCGGCTGTCACGTGCACGCCGCGCGCAGGCCAGTGCGGCCAGCAATGGGGCGGTGATCAGCATCAGGTAGGAGCCGACCGGATCCTGCGGGCCGATCAAGGCAATGACGAGCGCGTGCGTGACCACAAAAAACAGTGCAGCACGCAACGTCATGCATTCCCCCGCCCCGATCCGGCGCGATCACGATAGGCAGAAGTGCGTGAGGCTGGCAAGAAAAGTGTGCGCTGCGTCTAGTGCCAACGTTGTCAGCGGTCGCAATTGTGCTTCAGCGGGGGGACGTGACCGCACCTTCGAGATGGGCAAACAGCCAGAAATTGCGAGGGTGGCCTCGTACATGACGATAGGCGTGCAGCAGCCCCTCCCGCTGCATGCCGAGACGCTCCAGCACGGCGATCGAGCGGGCATTGCTGTCGAGGACAGTCGCCTGGATGCGGACCAGGCGGCGTACTGCGTGCCCCCAGTCGAGCACTGCGCGCGCCGCATGGGTGGCCAGCCCTTGTCCCTGCCAATGCGGGTCGAGGTCATACGCGAGCTCGGCGCGGCCGTGCAGGAGATCGATGCCGTTCAAGCCGATGGTGCCGATCAACCCGTCCTCGGCATCGGCCAGCGCCCAGCGCTGATCGGGGCCGCCCGGCATATAGCGGGCGACCTGCTGGCGCAAGGCGTGTTCCGAGATGTCGCCCCAGCTGGTGTGTTCGATCACGCCCGGCAGAGAGAGGTAGCGGGACCATGCGGCCGCATCATCGGTCCGCAGGGGGCGCAGACGTGCGGGCAAGGTGTCTGGAAGTGACGGCACATTCGACGCAGGCATGCCGGGCAGTGTGGACACCCTGGGCCTGGAAAAGCAAAAGGCCAGGTCATGGACCTGGCCTTTGATGCAGTGGTGCCGGTGAAAGGCACTACGGCACTTTTCCCGCTCAATCCCGATCACGCCCGAATAGTGACTATATTCAACGGATTCAGTAGCTTGCGCGCGCTGCGCGAATCGCTCTAATCACGCGTTGGCCCGTGTCTGCCCGATGGCGTTACGCCAGAATTACGCCGAAGATTGTCGGCATGGCATCTATCCAACGACGCGGCACCTCCTGGCGTGCCGAGATCTACAAGGACGGTCGACGCGAGTCGAACACCCTCCCCACGAAGGCGCAAGCGGTCCAGTGGGCGCTGATGCGCGAAGCCGAGCTGACGGGTGCACGCCTCCCAGAGAATACCGTGAAGGACGCCCTGCGCCGCTATGCCGATGAGGTGGCGCCTAAGCACAAGGGTGCACGGTGGGAGCTGGCCCGGCTGGGACTGCTGGAGCGGGATCCCCTGGCGCTCGTGCGCCTGCCCGCTCTTCGGCCGATCCACTTGGCCGAATGGCGCGAGCGCCGCTTAGGTCAGGTCGCACCCGCCTCCGTCCGGCGCGAGATGAACCTGCTGCAGTCGGTGTTCAAATCCTGCCGGAAGGATTGGGGATGGCTGAACGGGGACCCGATCAAGGACGTGGACCGGCCACAGGCTCCGGCCAGCCGGAAGCGCAGGGTGGCCCAGGAGGAGATCGACCGGCTGACGCTGGCGCTGGGATACGACGGCGGCGTGCCGGAGACGGCTCAGCACCGGGTCGCGCTGTGCTTCATGTTCGCCCTGGAGACAGCCATGCGCGCGGGCGAGATCTTGGGCATGAAATGGTCCGATGTGTCGGCCAAATCCGTGACCTTGCCGAAGACCAAGAACGGCGACGTTCGCCGTGTGCCAATGTCAGCCCGCGCGCGGGAGATTATCAGCCTTCTGCCGCAGGAGGCGGATAACGTTTTCGATCTGGACCCCGGCACGCGAGACACCCTTTTCCGCCGTGCGCGGGATGCCGCTCAGATCGAGAACCTGCACTTCCACGACAGCCGAGCAGAGGCGATCTGGCGGCTATCTAAGAAGCTGGACGTGATGGAGCTGGCCCGGGTTATTGGCCACCGGGACCTGAAGAGCCTCTTGATTTACTACCAGACCGACGCCGACGAGCTGGCTGACCGGCTCGGTTAGCTTGGCGCCACGCCAGCACCTCGCCGGCAATCCATGTGGCCGGGCGCATGCTGATCCGGACGGGGAAGTCCGGCCTGCAGGCGACGGTCTCCAGCACCGTTCGCGCAGCCAGGCCGAGCAGGGTGCCGACTTCTTCGGCACCTATGGCTCGCAGCTCGAATGGGATGTTCTCGGCAGCTCCCATGATTCCCTCCGTCAGATCGACGCCAGCGCCGCGCGCTGGGTCTTGGGTTTGCGCTCAGCCAGGCCGAGCTGGAACTGCAGGACGTTGTCGACCGCCGCAGGCACCACTGACGGCCGCGCGCTGCGCGCCGGGCGGTTGAGCCGGCGCCATGCCGCAATGGCCGCATCGGGGTCGGCATGCTTGCTGGTCGACCTGCAGGCGCACTCGACCAGGTGGCCACCGCCGGCAGCGGTACAGCGCTTGTCGTGGATGTGGCGCGCGCGGTGGCCGGCCGCGCAGTTCGGCAACCCTTCGGGGTGGCTGATATGTTCCTGGGTCATGGCTTGTTGCACTCCTGGATGTGGGCTTCGAGCTTTTCCAGCAGGAAGGTGGCTTGCGCCGCGCGGTGGCGGCGGTCGTAAGTGTTGAGGTGGGCCGGCGCATCGACGAGCCACTGCAGTGGCTGGATGAGCCAGCTGGGATCGAAGGGGAGCAGGGTGCGCGGGTCGGCCTTCTTGTCAGGCGGGAAGCAATCCGGGCCTGCCCAGTCTTCGCTCATCCCGCAACGTGTGCAGACGCGCCGCTGGAAGTCGTGGACCTTCTCGGGCTGGATGACGCGCGGTGTCTCGAACAGGGCGCGCACAACGAGTCCACGCTGGTGAGCGGCGTAGACGTGCCCGGCATCGGCCTGGACCCAGCAGCCCGGCTTGAAGTCGTCCTTTAGGCGGTATTCCCAGCGGACAGGCTGCGCGGAGTAGAGCGAGGTCATCAGGGTGTCGGCCCACGCGCGCACCTGGTTGGCGGCAACGGGAGCGCCGGCCGGATCCACGCGCCGCATGGCAGCGACGACCGCAGCGACAGGCGACGATGCCTTGGTGGCCTCGACAGTGGTGGCCGGGGAAATGGGAAGCGGTGCGGTCATGCGAACAAGTCCAGTTGAGCCGGCAGTGCCGGCGGTAGTGCGGACTCATCACGTAGTAGGTCGGTCATGCGGAACGTCACGGCCCATGCGTCGGTATGGCGGATCAGGTACTGGTTTTCCTGGCACACCGAGATCTTTCCGGCGGAGATCAGGTAGCCGGCGTGCGCCGGCCCGGTGAATCCTTCGTATTCGATGCGCAGGATCTGCTCCCGTCGCCAGCCGGCGCGCAGCTTGCGGTCGAGGATCGAGCGGGCGAAGGCTCGAAGTTGATCAGGGCTCATCGCGGCTTTCCTTGGGCGGGATTGGCCCGGTATGGCGGTAGTCACGCAGTGGGTCGGCGACGAACTTGCCGCTGACCACTCGGCGCACGGTGTATTGGGGGAAAGCCTCAGCGGGCAGGCGGGCTTGCGCCTCATCCATCAGCGCCACGAACTGCTGCTGCCATTTCAGCGGCATGGATTGCAGAGTCCGACGTGGGACGACCAGATAAGACGCACGGGTGAGCCCGAAAGCGTCCCACACAGGGCCGTTGTAGTAGGGGCACTCGACCGGCTCGGATTGGTCCTGCGCAGCGGTGAGCAGCTGATCAGTCATGGGAGGGCACCTCTTTGATCCAGCGGATTGAATGGATCCGCCGCTCTGCCTTGTGGCTGAACCGTCGCGGACGGGCTGCTGAGCGCAGCCAGGGGAATCGGGTGTGGACACGGCGCATCAGTCGGTGGCTGCTGGCGTGCTGCAGATGGCCGGCGAAGCTGGCGATGCGGTTAGACAGCTCACGGAAGTCCGCTGGGGTGCCGCGCAGCTTGTCGCCCTGGACGTGCCTGCCTTCCCACTCGGCCAGCGCGGTGTGCAGGTGCCCGACCACCCGGCGCCGAGCCAGGGTATGAGTCGGGTAGATCACGTATCCGAGGAAGTCCAAGCCGTCGGTCAGCTGGCAGAGCCTCTGCTCGGCCTTCAGCCGCAGGCCGAGCTGGTCTTGCAAGAAGTCCTCGATCTGGTCGCGCCAGGCGGCCAGCTGCTCGCGGTCGTGGTGGAACAGCACGAAGTCATCGACATAGCGCAGGTAGCGCTTGGCCTTGAGGACGTGCTTGGCGAACTGGTCCAGCGCGTCCAGGTAGACATTGGCGAAGAACTGGCTGGACAGGTTGCCGATCGGTAGGCCACGCCCGGCCGGTGCATTGGCCAGCCGCTTGTGTGGTGGCACCTGTGCCTGCTCGGTAGCCGTGGCCCGGTACTGGACGCCGGCATGTAGCGGCGAGCGGCGCAGTAGTGCATGGGTGGCACGCTGGACGACCAGTGGTGCGCCACGGCGCTGCAGCCGGGTACGCAGCAGCCGCCACAGGGTAGGCCGGTGGATGCTGTTGAAGAAGTTGGCGATGTCAAGCTGCAGATACCAACCACCACCCTTGCCGCTGTGCACCTGGCGCACGAACTGCTGGGCCCTGCGTACAGCCGCATGGCTGCCGCGGCCCTTGCGGTTGGCGTAGCTGTCGTGGATGAACGTCGGCTCCCACAGCGCTTCCAGCTGCGGCACCAGCCAGTGGTGCACGACGCGGTCGGCGAAGTCCGGCGCATGGATCTCGCGAGCCTTCGGGCGGGTTGCTACGAAGCACGTCGAGGGCCGTGGCTCCCAGCGGCCGGCCAGCAGCTCGCGCTGCAGCTGCAGCAGGCCGTCGGCCCAGCGATGGTCGAATCGCAGCTGGTTGAAGCTCGGAACCTTCTGGCGGCGCGCACGCCGCCATGCCTGGTACAACTCCTGCAGGCCTACCTCTCCCTGAAACTCACCGGCACGACGCACGGCCAACGCGAACCCGTTGTTGTTGCGGTGGTTGTTGTTGACGTTGCCGTTGTTGAAATTGACGTTCCACGCGGACGCCGAGGACCAGGCGGCCGCCTCCCCATACACTTGCGACCAGGCCGCGCAGCCCGGATGCGGATAGCGCGGCGTCGTCATGAGTTGGCCCCCGCAAGGGCGGTACGGGTACTCAGTTTCTTGCCACGCTGCGCGACGCCATCGGCTTGCGCATTCTGGGCATGGGAGACTTCGCGCAGGCGGCGGCGCCAGCCGCCGGCCTGCATGCCCAGCTCTTCGGCCAGGCGAATAAGCATTTCAAACTGGCGGAAGCTGGCGAAGGCGCCAACCCTTTTGCCGATCTGCAGGAGCTGCTTGAGAGCGTCGATATCCCGCACCAGCACCGCCACCCATCGCGCCTGCTCAGCACGCTCACGCCAGGCGTTGTTGGCGTTGATGAACACCTGCTGGGCACGCGCGCGCAGGTCGCTGCCGATCTGGTAGCGATGGTAGCGGGCGAACCGACGCACGGCGTTCTCGATCTCGACCGCCATGCGTTCGGCGGCCTTGATGATGGGTGGGGGCTGGAATCGGGAGGTCATCGGGAAAGCCTCAGCAGAAAATCAAATCACTGACCGGCACGACGCACGGCCAACGCGAACCCGCTGCCGTAGCGGGGGAGGCTGCTGACGTAGCCGCCGCCGAAACTGACGCTCCACGCGGACGCCGAGGACCAGGCGGCCGGGGTCTTCGACCAGTACCAGTCGTTCTGGATGTCCTTGAAGAAGTCGGTGTTGATGGCCGGCGAGTAGCGGCTGCGGTCGATCAGCAGCTGCAGTTCCTCGATGGTCGGCAGATCCCAGTCGGTGTGGCCGAGGAAGTCCAGGGCCTTGGCGGCGGATTCGCAGTCAGCATGCGGAACATCGCTGTCCACGATGTTGGTGGCGGTGAAGGTCAGGCCGTAGTCGGGCAGGAACACGGCGACGTGGTCGATGGAATCGTCCGGCAGCTGGTTGCGGTCGGCGCCGATCTTCTTGAAGATGATGGGGTTCATGGTTGCTCCAGGGAAAGGATCAAAAGGGCCAATTACTGACCGGCACGACGCACGGCCAACGCGAACCCGTAGCTGCCGCGGCGGCCGTAGCTGACGAGGCCGTCGTCGAAAAGGACGAACCACGCGGACGCCGAGGACCAGGCGGCCGGCGTGCTGGTCCAGTGCCAGCGCGGCAGCACGCCCGGGAACAGCGCGGTATCGATGGCGGGCTCATGGCGGTTGTCATCGACAAGGGCGGCCAGTTCGGCGCGGCTCGGCATGCCCCAGTCGTCGTAGCCCAGCAGGCGCAGCTCACGGCATGCCTTTTCGCAGTCGGCCTGGCTCATCGGGTCGCCATCGCTGTCGCCGATGGACTTGACCGCCCACATGAGGCCGGTGGCGTGGTCGATCACCGCGACGTGGTCGGTACGCGGGTCGCTGCCGGCAGCGCTGGTGCCGTCGGCTAACAGCTTGGTGTGGCCAGTGGCGGTCACGCTGCCGGAGGCGACGGGATCTGCGGCGAGCTCGATCAGGTTGGTGATCGCCGCAGGAGAAAGGGCGAGCTGGATCTCGGTGTCGCCCTTGGTGCGAATGGTGATGGCGTTCAACGTGCGTTCCTCGCGTTGCTGTGGGTGCCGCCGACGGCGGCGCGGGTTGGACTGCAGAGAGCTGCCAGGGCTTCCAGACGCTCCGCCTCGGCGGTGTAGTGAGCTGCTCGCTCCTGACGGACCTTGTGGGAGAACTGCACGTCAGTCAGGGCATGCTCGGCAGCGTCGCGGTTTGCCTTTGCGAGGCGTGCCGGGTCGTGGTCGAAGATGTCGAGTTGATTGCGCATGCGGCTCCCTGGGATGGGTTACCGGCGAGTGGAAGTCCGGCCGGCGCGGAGCCCGGTCAATCGGGCGGGCGGTTGCTCAGTGGGTTTCGTCTGCGGCCAGTGGTGCGCGCTGACGCTCGGCGCTGCGCCGCTGCATCTCGGCCTTGAAGGCTGGCCAAGTGCTCTGGAGGTCTTCCCAGCAGCGCCATGCGAAGAACACGGCGCCGATGGCGCAGGCGAGGGCGACGGCGTCGACCCGGTTGTGCAGGGCCCAGGCGAGCAGTGCGAGCAGCAGGCCGACCACGAAGGCACAGAAGAAGGGCAGGACCAGGTGGCGCATTACTCGGTCTCCTGTTCGGTGGTGGGCTCGGCCGGCGCGGGCGCGGGGCCGGCGGGCGGGGTGATGGGCGGGATGCCGACGGCCATGGCGGCGAAGAAGTCGGGGTCGGTCACGCGGCACCGCCCTTGATGCGGAGGAGCGCGGCATCAAGTTCGGCAGAACGTGCGTGGATGATCGAATCCGGTCCACGCATGTGCTGCAGGGACGTGCGTGCTGCCTGAGCCGCCTCGATCAGATCGGCAAGCGCGTCTGCGACCTCCCGCAGCTCCTCAGTGCCGAAGCCTTCCTCTTCCAGGTCTGAAATCGCGGCCCGGATCGCCTGCTGTGCGTCTACAAAGAAGCTCACGCAGCACCGCCTTGGGCGCCTGCGCCCTCAGTGGAGGCAATGAACGCCTGTAGCTTCTTCTGGCTCGTGGGCGGCAGTGCGATGTAAGTGCGACCGGCAATGACGTGGTGCTGGCCAGCGGTCTCCATGAAAGTCGGCGCGGTGTCGGTGGACACGTACACGGCCATGGCCGTTGCGCCTTTCGTCCGGCGCCAGCCCGACACGCTCCAGCCGGCCGGATCCTTCATCACTCGCAAGCGCATGCCACAGCCAGGCACTTCGATGACGGGGAGGCTCGGTGCGGCGGCGCTCATGCAGCACCTGCCTGTGCGCGCGCTGCGCGGCGAGCTGCAGCGACGGCACCGGCTGCGCTCTTGCCCTGCCGCAGCACGGCATTGGCGGCGAAGCTGGCGGCTGCGACGACCTGATAGGGGAGGAGGCCCCAGCGGCACCCAGCGCGGGCGACGATGCCGGCGGCGGCTGCCGCGCGCTGGGCGTTGGAGTGGTGGGCGAGGGCGGCGCTCATGCGGCGGCGTCCTGGCATTCGCCGCGCAGCTGATGCGCGGCGTGCTGGATCTCTACCGAGAGGCGGTCAGCCTCTGCGAGTTCAATATAGAGGCTGGCAGCGCCCACCTTGATGGCGACCACGCCGAGGGAGGGAATCGCTACGACGGTGGGTGGCGCCTTGCTGACGCCTAGAGACATGGTTGCCATTGCGTGATCTCCTGCGCCCGGCCCCGGGATGGGGCTGTGTAGGCGGCTTGGAGATAAAACTACAGGATTCTGTAGATTTCAGTCAACAGGATTCTGTAGAAATCTGTGCGTCTGCACTTTCGGGGCTGCAGAACGAAAAAGGCCCCGTCGTCGCGGGGCCTTTTGATCACTGTCTTGCGCTGCCTGTCGCTAGATATCCTCGCCCCGGCGCATCAGTGCAGCACCAACGATCCGGCCAGCTACGTGCAAGGTGTCAATCTCATCTGGTGGCAGAACGGCGTTCTGGTACTTGGGATTCGTGCTGACGATATGCAGACCGTTAGGCAGCATCTGCAGGCGCTTGACCATGGTGTAGCCGTTGAGGTTGATCAAGTACACCCCGTCGCCGTCGAAGAAGCCGCGCGCCGTGTCGACCATGACCACGTCCCCGTTCTTCACATCAGGGTGCATGGAGTCCCCGCGAACGGTAATCAGCTGCACGCGCCCCTCGTCGGGGATGAATCCGATCTGGCTACGCACCTGCCATTCGGCGATATCGACCTCTCGCAGCACTGCCGGATAGTCCTGGTTCACCACGCCCACACCCCCGGCAGCCTGCGCATCCATCATGCGGAAGCGAACATAGCCGGCGGGAATCTCAGACGCCGCGACGTACTCGGCCTGGGGCTCTGCTAGGCCGTGTTGCGTGCCCTTGCCGGTCTCTAGCCACGTTAGGGAAACGCCCAGGGCGGACGCAATGACGCGGAGCTTTGTGCTCGTCTGCATTCCGCCCCGTTCCAGCTCAGCAATGGTGCTGTAGCCAATCCCGGTCGCCACGGCCAGCTCGGACCTGCTCATGCGGGCATCCGCCCGGGCCTTCTTTACTCGATCGCCAATGGTTTCCATACCGGAATGCTCACAGAAGTCTGTAACAGAATGCTGTTGATTGAGCCTACAGAATCCTGTAAGTTCCTTGCCCATGGACTGGAAATCCCACATCGAAGTGCTGTTGAGCGCCGGCGCAACTGTTGAACAGTTGGCTTCCGGTATGGGTGTCACTCCCAACGCAGTTCGCGAGATCCGGGCTGGGCGCACCCGATCTCCACGTGCCGACGCGGCTTTCAAGCTGGCTGACATGAAGCCCGACCAGTTCGGGGGATCTCCCCTCACTCACGTGACTGCCCTGATCGACACCCGCATGAGCAAGCGCGCGCTGCGCGCGCGGCTCGGCCTGGGCAATGACGCGCACCTGGCAAAGGTTCTGGATCTGCCGGTTGAGCAGGTGGCTGGCTGGCCCGAAGAGGGCGCGCTGCCGGCGCTGCCGCAGATCACCAAGCTCTTGGGCATCGAAGAGCGGGCGCCGGCTGCAGCCGCGCCGCACGATCCAGATGCTGACCGAATCGTTTCTGTGGACGCGGCCTGACGTGCCGCGCGCTGCAGTGCGTTGCTTCACCAACCCCTCCAAATAGCTTCCATACGGATATGTACGCAGACCCTTCAAACCTTCGTGACAACCCGATCAAGGTCCGGTTCAACGACACGGAAAAGGCCTTGATCGATGCGGCAGCGAACTTCAATGGGCGCCAGCCCGCGGTGTTCGTTCGTGACCTGGTGCTGGCCGGCTTGGCCGCGTTGGAACAGCGTAGCCCCGACAGTGATGTGGCCTGAAGGACCCAACGAGTCCCTGGGGAGGGTCCATGGAAATTCAGCTGTCGCGCGACCAGCGAAAACAGCTTGATCAATACGCGGCCTCGCGGGGGATCACTCCCGAGGAGGCCGCGACAGAGCTGGCACGCGGCGAACTTGGGCGCCGCTACCGGCTCCCGCGAAGCAACGGCGAAGTGGTCCCTTTTCAGGGACTGAAACGGCCCGAAGACCCTACGAGGTAGTACAGATGAGCAGCCTACGCGCGCGCTCCACCGATCCGGACACCAGCCACGCCGCTGCTGCCGACCTTGTCGCCAGCGGTGCATTGCGCGTCCAGCATGCCAAGACGGAAGCCGCGGTGGCCCGTCATCCGGGGCACAGCAGCCTGCACCTGTCGACGCTGACCGGTCTTGATCGCCACATGCTGGGCCGTCGTCTGCCGGAGCTGGCCCGCGAGGGTCGCATCTGGCGCGGCCCGTCAGCGCCCTGTGCCACCACCGGCAAGCCGGCCTGCACCTGGTGGCCGGTGGCCCCGGGCCAGAACATGTCGCTGGGGCTCTGACATGTCGACCATCATCATGTCGCAGTGCTGGCCGCTGCAGGGCCTGAGCGTCACGCAGAAGGCCGTGCTGATCTCGCTGGCGGACCAGGCCAATGACGAGGGCGTGTGCTGGCCGGCCATCGCTACGATCGGAAAGCGCTGCTGCATGTCTGCGCGCGCTGTGCGCACCGCCATGGATCATCTGGAGGTGGTTGGCCTGCTGACTCGCGAGCGCAGGTTCAACAGCAGCAACGTCTATGCGGTCACGCCGGACAAGTTCAATGCCGATGCCGCCGCGCCGAAGGGCAAGCGGAAAACGGCGAAGGGTGGGGATGCACCGGGCGCAGGTGATGCGCCCCGTGCAGGGGGTGCGCCCGATGCACCCCGGGGTGCGCCCCATGCAGGAGGGGGTGCACCGGGCGCAGGTCTGGAGGTGCGCCCCGTGCCGCCTAACCGTCATATAACCCTCAATGAACCGTCAGGAGAACCGTCATTTCCGGCGGGCCTGCCGGCCACGCCGCCGATGGTGGAGTCGGAAACCGAGTTGCAGGCAGCTTGCCGTGCCACCTGGGTGGCCTACGCCACTGCGTACCGCGACCGTCACGGGGTGGCGCCGGTCCGCAACGCGAAGGTCAACGCCAACGTGAAGCAGATCGTGCAGCGGCTGGGCCGCGAGGAGGCCCCGGCGGTCGCCGCGTGGTTCTTGACCGTCAATGAGCGCTACGTGGTGCAGGGCTTGCACGACCTCGGCCAGCTGCTGGCGCGCTGCGAGGCGTACCGCACCCAGTGGGCCACCGGCCGCCAGATGACCCAGGCCAGCGCGCAGCAGCAGGACCAGACACAGTCGAACGCCAATGCGGCCGACGAGGCAAAGGATCTGCTGCGGAAGATCAAGGGGGCCAGCAATGCTCAGTGACTTCGAGCAGGAACGTCTGATCGAGTTGCTGGTGGCCACCGCCGAGGTAATCGGCGACCGGATCAGTCCGAGCGCCGCCGTCTTCATGGTTTCGGATCTGGCGCAGTACCCGCTGCCGATGCTGGAGCGCGCGCTGGCATCGTGCCGTCGAGAGCTGAAAGCGCGCCTGTCCCTGGCCTCGATTCTGGAGCGGATCGAAGACGGCCACCCAGCGCCGAATGAGGCGTGGGCCAGCGCGATCCGGGCCGCCGATGAGGGCGCGACCGTGGTGTGGACCGAGCAGACCCGCGACGCGTGGGCTGCAGCGCTGCCGCTGGTGCAGGCTGGCGACAAGATCGCGGCGCGCCCGGCATTCCTAGAGGTGTATGCCCGGTTGGTGAAGGACGCGCGCGCTGCCCACCGCACGGCGACCTACCAGCTTTCGCTCGGCGCTGACGTGTCCGGCCGGGATGGCGTGCTGCAGCAGGCCGTGGCCGCCGGGCAGCTGACGCATGAGCAGGTCGCGGAACATCTCGCGTTGCCGCCGGCCACCCCGGCGTTCAATCCGGTGGCGCTGCTGGCCGGCACGGTGGAGGCATCGCCGACTGCAGACGCCCGGACCCGCGCGCACCTGGCCGCGATCGCGGACCTGCTGGGAGGCAAAGCGGCATGAGGAGCCCCGATCACTTCGACGTTGAGGTGCGCCCGGTGAGTGAGCCGGTGGCCGTGGCCGGCTGGTATCTGGCCTATGGCTACGGGGTGAAGCCGCTGGTGATGTACGCCTCCCGCGGGATGACGGTGTGGCGCGATGGCATGCGGCAGATCCCGATCACCCGGTATGCGGGCCCGATCCCGGAGTTGCGCTGATGTGGTCGAAGGCACCACCGCCGACCAGGGAAGAGGGCGCCCGGATCGAGCTGGCCAAGGCGGGCCCGTGCATGGCCTGCCTGGCGCTTCAGATACAGGGGCTGCTGGAGCCATCCCTGGTGGTCTACGGCTGCGACTACAACCACGCCAAGAGCGGGAACGTGCGGCGCGGCCACATGGAGGGCTACGGCCTCTGCAAGTGGCACCACATGCGGCATCTGATGGAGGGCAACACCTTCGCAACGATGCGCCAAATCTACGGCCCGAGCCTGATGGATGGCTCGCGGACGTTCCACGAAACATATGGCTCGGATGACGAGCTGATCGCAAACCAGACCTACATCAACGAACTGAGGGCGGCAGCATGAGGAACACGAAGGCCATTGCGCCGAGGATCAACCCCCAGCGGGAACCACGCGAGCGGCGGATGGACCACAACACGGTGTCCCGGCCCAAGCGAGCTAAGGCACGCGTGCTCGCCGATGGCCCGGCCGAGACGGTGGAGCAGTTCGAGGCGCGCGGCGGGCAGGTGCAGCGCCTGACGGCCAGCTGGGAGCAGCGAGCATGAGCGGCTATGCACTCAGGGCACGCGAGCTGCTGGCTCTCGAGCTGAGCGACGCCGGGCGCTTGAATTTCCAGCAGGGGAGGCAGGTGGTTGTGACCACCGCCAGTGCACTCAACGCCATTGAGGGAGCGTTGTCGGTGCCGCTGTCATGGCGCCCGATTGCCGAGGCGCCGCAGGACGGTCGCCGGCTGATGCTGTGGGACTCGGTGAGCAAGCGGCCGGTATTCGGCAGCTGGCGCGGTGACAACCCTGCGATCACGCACTATGCGGCCGAGCCGGCCGGCCCGGTGGGGGGCTGATGGACGCCAATGAAACGCGGGCGCGGGCGATGCTGGCATCGATCTTCACTTGCGATCCGGCCGAGTTGACCCGGGATGAGGTTCGGGCGGCGCGCGCTGTCCTGGCCTGGCAGGTAGCGCAGGGCTTCGTGCTGGTGCCGGTGGAGCCGACTGACGAAATGCTGTTGGCTGCACACCGAGCGGACACGACCCGGGCGCCAATCACGAGCCGTTGGAGCGCCATGCTCGCCGCCCGCCCGGAGGTGCCTTCGTGAGCTGCCTTCACCCGATCCAGAGAGAGGGCCTCAATAGGGCCGCAGCAAGTAACTACCTGGCGCGACCGCGCGCTGTACGAGCAAACCACCAAGGGGAAGGCGCATGAGGACGAACAAAGCACGCGAATTGCTGGCAAGCCGTATGGGGCCGACCACGCAGAGGTTCGACGCTGGCTGTGGTGGTGGCCTGCCGGAGCTGACTACGCAAGACATTGCCGCCGCACTGGCGTACGTGCCTGATGGCCTTGGCCGTGAGTTGCTGGAGGTGTTGTGGTGGCCGGAGAGCGCCGCGCGCCGACGCGAGCACCTGCGCAAGGCCGTGATCGGCCTGGTGGCGCCAGAGTTCATCCAGCAGATGCATGGCCTGGCCACCGCGCGGACCGAGTTCGGCATCGCCAAAGCAAGCATCGGCTGGGGCGGCGGGCCGGTGACGGATATGCAGCGGCGTGAGCTGAGCCGGGCAGAGAGCGCACTGGATGAGGCGCGCGCTGCGGCATGGCCGAACAACACCATGGAGCAGCTTGGGGTGCTGGCCAGCGCTGTGATTGAAGAAATGGTCAGCTGTGGCTGCTGCAAGGCTTGCGACGGCCTGCGCTTTCAAGCCGCTGTAGTGGATGGCGGGGTCGTTGAGTGCGAGACATGCGGAGGGGTTGGGCTGGAGCAGCTGAGTGGCCGCAAGCGCGGGGCGGCTATTGGTGCCGACGAAGCTGCCTACCGGCGATTCTGGCGCCCCGTGTACGAGTGGATGCTGGAGCGTATGCGCAGCGCCGAGCATGTTGCTGCCGAGGCCTTCTCCGGGGCTCTGAATCGCGCTGCATAGTGCGGACTTGCGGGGTCCGCAGATTGACGAGCATTCTTGTCACCATCCAGACGCAAGCCCCGGCCCAGCCGGGGCTTTTCTATTTCGGAGACGCAATGGCGCAGATCACTCCCCAACAGGCTGGCGGCGTGAACGTCGTGGCCTTCCTCGACATGCTGGCCTGGTCCGAGGGGACCGACAACGGCAGGCAGCCCACCAACAACAGCGGCTATGACGTGTTGGTGGGCGGCAAGCTCTTCAACACATACCGCGATCATCCGCGTGTTCTGGTTCGCCTGAACCCGAAGTTGACGTCGACGGCTGCAGGCCGCTACCAGTTCTTGTCGCGCACTTGGGACAGCCTGCGGCGCCAGATGGGTTTGGCGGACTTCGGCCCGTTGAACCAGGACAAGGGTTGTATCCGGCTGATCCAAGGGCGGGGTGCTTTGGAATCGGTCAAGGCCGGCCACATTCATCACGCGATTGCGCTGTGTTCCAAGGAATGGGCGAGCCTGCCAGGTGCGGGTTATGGCCAGCACGAGCACAAGTTCTCCGACCTGTTGGCTGTGTACCGCAAGGCCGGCGGGACGGTGGCGCCGTGACCGAGCCCGTGAGCACCTTCAAGATCGTCGTCGGGACGTTCACCGCCGCCGTTGTGGCACCGGCAACCGCCGACGCACTACGTGAGGCCGAGCGAATCATCCTCGGCGTTCCGCAGTCAGTACTGCTGCTTGCATTGGCCGGCGCCCTGATCGGTGTGCTGATCCTCCCGGACAAGGACGCTGGGCGAGTGGCGGCAGACGCCAGTCGACTTCGCCGGCATCGCCTGCTGCAGACCGCTGCTCGTTGGGCCGCGCTGGCGGTTGCGGTCGTGGCCTACGCAGTCCTTGCGGCCTGGGTGGTGGCTATCGCGGCATGGATTTGGCCCCAGCTGGCCGGCGCCCCGCAGCTGCCGATGGCAGGCATCTCGGGCGTCCTGATCCGCCGGCTGCTGCCCGGCTACGTGCGCATGGTGGAGAAAGCCACCGGCGCCATCGGAGGCGACAAGCCATGAACGTAGTGATTCGATTCCTTCGCGCGCTGTGGACACTGATCGTAGGCGCCGCTGCCGACGCGCTGCAGTGGCTGAGCAAACCCGGCAGCAAGGTCAAGCTGGTGTGCGCGGTGCTGGCCTTCGGCTGCATGGTGTCCGGGCTGACTGCCTGGGAGAAGGAGCAGAAGATCCGCGACTTGAGCGCCCAGGTGATCAAGGTCCGAGCTGACTGGCAGGCTGATGCCGCCCGGTTGCAGGCCGACGTGGACACCCGGGATCAGCGCCTGGCCGAAGTCGCCACCGCGCTGAGAGCTGAAGCCGAGAAGCTGGAAGCCCTGAAGGCAGAGAGCGCGGCTGCGTTGCAGGCCTTGGCCGGCAAGATCGAGGCGTCCGAGAGGGAGGCCGTCACTTGGCGCGGTCGCTACGAGCAGCGGCCCGACACCTGCAAGGCAGCGCTGGAGCTGCTCGATTCCGCCTGCCCAGCACTGAAGGGGTACTGATATGCGGCTCCCACTATGGCTCTACGTCGATAGGGAAAGCGCCATTGAGGCCGGGATGACCCACGAGGGCCGCCTGTTCGGAGTGCCTGCTTGGTTGCGCGAAGACAGCGATTCCCAGGTGACCGGCAGCCCGAAGGTTCCGGCGTTGCACCTGTGGTGCATGGCAGTGGACCTGGTACTGGAGATCGCCGCTGCGTTCGTGCAGGAGGATCGCACCCTGGAATCGCCCATCACTCTCGGCAAGAGGATCGCGCCATGAGGTTCTCACTCCTGCTGTCGGTTTCGGTGCTGGTCGCCTGCCAGGCCGCACCTACCAAGCCGAACCCGCCGCCGGCAGCCGTCATCACGGTTCCGGTGGCCACCTACGTGCCGATCGATGCCCAACTGCGCAAGCGCTGCAAATGGGTGAAGGAGGCGCCACCATCGGCGGTGTTCGACGTGAGCAATGGTCGCAAGCGATGCCTGGTGCAGTACGAGGCGCAGCTCGAAGCCATTGACCGGGTGCAGGGCAAACCTGTGCCGGAGCCACACTGATGGCACCGCAGACGGCGCAGGAGCGCCGCGTGCTGGCGCTGGGCCGGCTGAAGACTGGCGAGATGAACAAGACCGAGGCAGCCTATGCCGAGCGCCTGCGCGCGCTGGAGGCATCCGGCCAAATCCTCTGGCACAAGTTCGAGGGCCTCAAGCTGCGCCTGGCCGACAACACGTTCTACACCCCGGACTTTGCGGTCATGGCCGCCGACGGAGTCATGGAGTGCCACGAGGTGAAGGGCCACTGGCAGGACGATGCACGGGCCAAGATCAAGATAGCGGCGGCCATGTACCCGTTCCGCTTCATCGCGGTGAAGGTCAGGCGCAAGCGCGACGGCGGTGGCTGGGAAGTGGAGGAGTTCTGACCTTCCCTACTGATGCTCCTTGAGCAGCTCCTGCAGCTGGCTAGCGAGGTAGGAGATATCAGAGGACGGCCCGTAGAGCCCGGTGACCCACTCCGATGGATGGGCATTCGTCCGCAAAGAGAAGTTGGCGGATGCCTGCCTAATCGCTGGCTCGTAGAACGCATCCTCGATCCTGGTCGGCCGTCGCTTCGAGCCATCGATGGTGCCCGTGCTCGCGCGCTGTTTGAGGTGCGCCTTCAGATCTACCAAGCGCTCGCGGTAGCCCTGTAGTTCAACCGGACCCAGGGATCGATGGCGGTCGCCAGCTGCGGCAATCTCTTCAAACTCGTCATGTACCCGGAGCAGCTCGGCAAGTACGAGTCGTGCTTCATGGAGATCAGTGGTGTCCATTCAGTTCAATCCTGCCGACGGCGTTGTCCGTGTGGAAATGTGCGTGCGCGGTGGTAAGGAGGGTGACCTCAGCCGGTACATCGCCTCTGGCGCACTGCACACCCTGGATTCTATTGCTGCCATGGATCAGGGGCCTGCGAGACGAAAGCTGATCAGCTGCCTGATCCAGCAAGCGCGATCGCTCAAGCGCAACGAGGATGAGCTGCGATCTGCCGCAAGGGCAGGGAGTGCCAGGCGGTGAGCGTGGCTCGTGGCCGTAGGACACGGCAGACCGGTGGCAGTGCCTTCGCCCACCTGTATGGCACGGCGCGTTGGCAGCGCACACGCAAGGCGCAGCTGGACCGCGAGCCGCTGTGCAGCCGATGCAAGGCGCGCGGCCACGTGTCGGTGGCGACGGTATGCAACCACACCAACGGTCATCCGGCCGGAGAGACCGAGGAGATGTTCTGGTCTGGTCCATTCGACAGCCAGTGCGCCGACTGCCACAACGTCGATCAGGCGCGCCTAGAGCGGGGTGCGGTGCAAGTCCGAGGGTGCGATGACGACGGCTGGCCGGTCGCCTGAGCGGTTCCACGGCAGCGCGTTCCACGCGGTGCAGGGTAGGGGCGGTGAATTTATGCCGCCGCCCGCGAGCTAGACCGACCTGGGCCCCAAACACGCGTATCCACAATTCACGGGACGACCCCCTGAGCGGGGCGCTCCATCGAAGAAAACCCGTATTTCCCCGAGGAATCCATGCCAAGGCCCCGACTGCCAGTCGCAAAAGCTGCGACAAGCGGCGCCGCCATCAAGAACCCTGGCCGGCACGCCGGCAGGAAGAGGCCGGCGGGAACGCGCGCCCTGGGCGAACCGTTCAAAACCATGACCGCGGCCGAGAAACGAGCCTGGAAGGAATTTGCATCGGAAATGTCATGGCTGAACTCAAGCCACCGGGTGCTTCTGCGCCTGGCGTGCCTCTGGACGGCCCGGATGGAAGATCCCAAGGCCGAATTCGGCGTGTCAGCAACTCAGGCGCTCAGCTCGATCCTCTCGAAGCTGGGTGCTACCCCTGTGGATGAATCGAAGGTCTCGCATGGTGGCGACGAAGACGACGCGGGCGAGCAATTCTTCAACGGCGCAGGCCCGGCCCGACCGCACTAAGGCATATGCACTGGATGTGGTTGCCGGCAGGATCATCGCCGGGCCGCATGTGCGAAATGCCTGCCGGCGCCACCTGCAGGACTTGATCCAGGGCCCCGAACGTGGCCTTTACTTTGATCACGCGGCAGCCGAGTACGCCTTCCAGTACTTCGAGAACGTGCTGATGCTGTCCGAAGGACAGTTCGAGGGACGGAAGTTCGAGCTGCATCCCTCACAGGCTTTCATCATCGGCTCGTTGTTCGGATGGAAGGGCGCGGACGGCCTGCGCCGCTTTCGCCGTGCGTACGTCGAGCAGGGAAAGGGCAACGGAAAGAGCCCGCTGGCCGGTGGCTTGGGCCTGCTGGGCATGACCGCGGCGGGCGAGGCCGGCGCGCAGATCTACTCGGCGGCGGCCAAGAAGGACCAGGCGGGCATCCTGTTCGCCGACGCAGTAAAAATGGTCAAGAAGTCGCCGCTGCTGGCCAAGCGTGTGGAGTTCGCCGGCGGCGAGGGCCGGGAGTTCAGCATGGCGAACCACGCCAGCGCGAGCTTCTTCCGGCCTGTTTCGCGCGACACAGGGCGCACCGGCTCCGGTCCTCGGCCGTTCTTCGTGCTGGTCGATGAGGTGCACGAGCTTCCCGACCGGCGAATCATCGAAATGCTGGAGCGCGGCTTCAAGTTCCGCCGCGAGCCGCTGCTTTTCATGATCACCAACTCCGGTAGTGACCGGACCTCGGTGTGCTGGGAGGAGCATGAGCATGCGGTCAAGGTCGCCGCCGGCCATACCGAGGCAGTGAACGATCCAACCTTCATTGGCGACGTGATCGATGACCGGACCTTCAGCTACGTGTGCAGCCTGGACGACGGCGACGACCCGCTGGAAGACCCTAGCTGCTGGGCGAAGGCCAATCCCCTTTTGGGGGTAACGATCACCGAGCAGTACCTGGCGGACGTGGTGGCGCAAGCAAAGGCCATCCCCGGATCACTGAACGGCATTCTTCGGTTGCACTTCTGCGTGTGGACCGATGCGGAGACAGCTTGGATGACGCGCCCGACGCTGGAACCAGCCCTGGCCGACTTCGACCCGCGCGTGCATGACGGTAGCAAGGTCTACCTGGGCCTCGATCTGTCGCAGGTTCGCGATATCACAGCCATGGCGGCGGTGGTCGAGACCGGCACCGTACCGGTAGAGGTCGAAATCGAGGGCGAGAAGCTAGTCATCGAGAAGCCGACATTCGACGCCTGGATCGAGGCTTGGACACCCGGGGACACGCTGGATGCGCGGCAGCTGCAGGACAAGCTGCCCTATCGCACGTGGGTCAATGGCGGTCACCTGCACGCGCCGCAAGGCCAGGCGATCAACTTCCGGCATGTGGCCCAGGTCATGGCCGAGTACGACAACCGGTATGACGTGCAGCTGGTCGCGTACGACCGCTATGCGTTCCGGCGGTTTGAAGAAGAGGTCAACGACATTGGCTTGTCGGTGACCTTCGCCGAGCACCCGCAGGGTGGCTGCAAGAAGGGAAAGCCCTTGGATGCCGCGGTCGAGGCTGCAGAGCAGTCCGGGCAACCTGTCCCGGAGGGCATGTGGATGCCGGGATCGCTTCGGCTGCTGGAAGAAGCACTGTTGGAAGGGCGCCTGCGCCTGCGCCGGAACCCAGTGTTGGTGTCCGCAATCATGTCGGCCGTCATCGAATCGGACCGCTGGGGAAACAGCTGGCTGTCGAAGGCCAGGTCGGCAAACAAGATCGACGCCGCCGTGGCCCTCTGCATGGCCATCGGTGCGGCACACGCCATGCCGCCGGACGCCGGTGGCATCGATGACTACCTGGAAAACGGCTTCTTTGGACTGATCGGATGACGACCTTTCGCTGGTACAACCCGCTGAGCTGGCGGTTCTTTGGGTATGACGACCCTGCCACCGGCAACTACGTGGAAGTTGACCTATCCACCGGTGGCCGCAGCACGAAGGCGGGCGTAAGGGTGACGCCAAAGAAGGCGCTCACCGTGAGCATCGTCTGGTCCTGTGTGAAAGTGCTATCCGAGTCGGCTGCCGGCCTGCCTTGGAAGCTCTACGAGGATGCCGGTGACCTCCGCCAGCTGGTCAAAGGCAGCAGCCCGCAGCGCAGGCGGCTGCTGCGCCTGCTGAGCAAGCCCAACCCCTACATCAAGTGGCTGGACCTGATCAAAGCAGTTGTGGTGAACATGGCGCTGCGCGGAAACGCCTTCGCCATCATCCAACGCGACGACGCCGGCGCCTGGATTGGTCTGATCCCGGTGGGTGTGGACAACGTCCGAATCGACACTGACGACGGCCTGGTCTACTGGGCGACCATTAGCGGAAGCGAGACGCCGGTATCGCCGGAGAACATGCTGCATTTCAAGCTGTTCAGTCCGGATGGCATTGTTGGCCTGTCGCCAGTGGAGTACCAGGCTGAAACCATCGGCCTGGCGCGCGCTGCGCAGGATTGGTCGGCCCGATTCATGCGCAAGGGCGGGTTCACCGGTGGATACATCACCTATCCGGGCTTCCTGACCAAAGAGCAGCAGGCGCAGATCAAGGCGAAGTTGCCGGATATCCGACAGGGCGACGTGGACGACCTGGGAAAGATGGCCATCCTGCAGGGCGGGCCAACGATCACGCCGGCCGGCCTGACGCAGAAGGACAGCCAGTTCATCGAGTCGCAGCAGTTCCAGGAAGAGGCGCTCGCCGGCATCTGGGGCGTTCCGCTCTATCTGACCAACCGCGCCCGGTCCACGTCGGTGCTGGGCTCGAATCTGGAACAGCAGACCAGCGGCTTCGTCACCTTCGGACTGAAGCCCTACCTCGATGCCATCGAGAGCGAGATCAACGACAAGCTGTTCGCTGACGGGGACATGTTCGTGGAGGCCGTAGTAGAGGGCCTGCTGCGCGCCGACAGCGGCGCCCGCTCCACCTACTACAAGACCGCCCTTGGCGGCTCTGGTGGCTCGGGCTGGATGACGATCAACGAGGTTCGGGTGAAGGAGAACCTGCCTGTGCTCGATGGCGAGCAATACAACCAGGTCACCCGGTGGACCAGCAAAAAACCTGATTCCAGCAGCGACCCAACGGGAGACCCCGCCAATGCTTAGCAAGTATTCCTGCCCGTTCGAGGTCAAGGCGGCAGACGATGCCGGCAACTTCGAGGGCTATGCCTCCGTGTTCAACAACGTGGATCTCGGCGAGGACCTGATCCTCCCGGGCGCCTTCGTCAAGGTTAAGACGACCCGGACAGGCCGCCTCCGCCTTGCCCTGTACCACGATCTGACCCGCTTGATCGGCGACGCCGATTTCAAGCAGGACGACAACGGCTTGCTCATCAAAGGCAAGGTCAACCTCAACGTCAGCTATGCCAGGGATGCGTACGAGCTGATGAAGGCCGGCACGTTGGATGAAATGTCGGTTGGCTTCAACACGCTCGAAGATGCCATGGAGACCCGCGAAGGCCGGCGGGTCCGCGTCATCAAAAAGGCTGAGCTGTGGGAAGGCTCGGTTGTCCCCTTCGGCATGAACCCAGAAGCACAGGTGATGAGCGTCAAGTCCGACGTTCGCGCCTTCGAGTCGGCCCTGCGCGAACGCATGGGGTTGTCCCAGAAAGAGGCGGCGGCCGTCGCCTCGCTCGGCTTTCCCGCGATCCACCGTGACGGTGGCATTGGGGACACGGAGACCGTGAAGCAGCTGCAGCAACTCGGCACATCCATCGAATCCATTTTCAAAGGAATGCACCAATGAGCGAGAACATCAGCGATATCCGTGAGGGCCTGGAAAAGCAGCTGAAGGACGGCTTTGCCGGCCTGCAGAAGAAGTACGACAGCGCCTCGGCCGAGATCGAAAAGGGAAACCAGGTCACCACCGACCTGAAGAAGCAGATCCAGACCGCCACCGACGAGATCCAGAAGGTGGTCGACAAGGTCCTGAAGCTGGAAGAGAAGGGCATCGGCCTGGGCAACCAGCCCGGCACGAAGAAGGGCTTCATCGACTTCATCAAGGGCAACGACGAATACAAGTCGTTGATGGGCCGTGAGAAGTCGGCTGCAGAGATCGAGATCAAGAAGGACGAGCTGGCGGCCATGCAGGAGACCAAGGCGGTCACCAGCGCCGGCATCGTGGTTCCGAACTATGACCCGACCATCCAGCCCGGCATCCGCCAGGAACTGCGCATCCGCGACCTGATCCCGTCGATCTCCGTCACCGGCCAGAGCTACACCTACTTCCGTGAGAAGCTGCACACCCGCGGCGCCGGCCCGGTCGGCGAGGGCACGGCCAAGCCGCAGAGCAACGTCACCTTCGAGCAGAAGACCGACCTGGTGAAGAAGCTGGCGGTCTGGATCCCGGTCACCGACGAAGCCCTGGACGACGTGCCGCAGCTGTTCGGCTACCTGCAGCAGCTGCTGCGCTACGACCTGAAGCTGGAAGAAGAGGCGCAGATCCTCAAGGGTGACGGCCTGGGCAACAACCTGCCGGGCCTGATGACCGACGCCACGGTGTTCAATGCGGCCCTGTCCAAGGCCGGCGACACGTCCATCGACACCGTGCGGCGCGCCATCTACCAGGTGCGTCAGCAGTCGAAGCTGGCGGCCGATGCCACGGTCATGACCGAGCTGGACTGGATGAACATCGAGCTGGAGAAGGACAGCCAGAATCGCTACCTGTTCGCCAACCTGCAGGGCTTCGTGACGCCGATCCTGTGGGGGCGCCCGGTGGTCGCTTCCGACAGCATGGACGAGGGCGACGGCACCACCACCGGTGGCGAGTTCCTGGTCGCCAACTTCCAGCGTGGCGCCACGATCTACGACCGCATGAGCTTCCTGTTCAAGGTCGGCCTGATCAACGACGACTTCGTGAAGAACCAGCGCGTGCTGCTGGTCGAAGAGCGCCTGGGCCTGGCCAAGCGCCGCGTCGAGGCATTCGTGAAGGGACGCTTCAAGCCGCAGGCTTGATAGCGAGCTGATCCCGAACGAAGCCGGCATTGCGCCGGCTTCTCTCTTCCGATACGGAGCAGGAACATGAAGATCAAAGCTGTTTGGGGCTTCCGCGGTGACGCCCCGAAGCTCAACGCCGCATCCGCCGATGTGAAGGCTGACGACGTTTTCGACGGCGTGGATCCGGAATACGGACACGCGCTGGTCGGAAAGGGCCTGGTAGTGCAGATCCACGAGGGCGCTGCGCCCCGGGAGACGAAGCCGGCCGCGCCCAGTGAAGTCAAGCAGGGCGATGGCCGCGACGTGGTCGACGCAGCCAGCAACGACGGCGCGACAGGCGCAGCAAGCACGCAGACGGGCGGTGGTGAAGGCTCCGATGGTGCGGGCCAGACCACCACCACCACCACCGCCGATGCCACCGTTGGCAGTGCGCCGACCTCCGACCAGGGCGGTGCCGATGAGCGGGCGCTCCTGATCCAGCAGCTGGAAGCCGCAGGCGTCGAGTTCGACCGTCGTTGGGGCGCTGCCCGCCTGGCAGCGGCGCTGGCTGAAGCCCAGAAGAAGGATCCCGCGTAATGGCCGTCACCCTCGACCTGGAACTGGTGCGCAAGCAGTGCAACATCGTTGCCGACGTGGACGACGCCCTGCTGCAGCAGTACGTGGCAGCTGCGTTGGCGCATATCGAGCAGCATTGCGACCGGAAGCTGGTCGAGGGTGAGCCTGTCGGGCCCGACCAGCTGAAGCTGGAACCGGACGTGGTGCAGGCAGCTCTGCTGCTGGTCGGGCACTGGGTATCCAACCGCGAGGCGGTCATCGTCGGCGAGGTCTCGACCGAGATCCAGTTCGGCGTAGAGCGCCTCCTTTGGTACAGGAAGGCATTCTGATGCGTGCTGGAAAACTGCGCTGGAGGCTTCTGCTGCAGCGCCCCGAGAAGACACGTGACGAGTACGGCGAGGAATCGCTGACGTTCGTCAACGTAGGCGAGGTCATGTGCGGTGATGAGCCGCTTTCCCTTCGGGGAACGGCCGCCGTCCTCGGAGTCGAGTCTGGATCGATCACCGCCCCCGTGTTGCGCTGGTTGACCATTCGACACAGGGGCGATATCGCCGAGGAATGGCAGGTAGTGCGCCAGACGGGGGATCGGGCCGGTGTTCCAATGACGGTCATCGCCGTACGCGACGGTGAACGCCCTGACGAAATGAACCTTATCGCGAGGTGCAGACGTGTCTGACTTCGATGTCCAAATTTCGGGCCTGAACGAGCTGGAGACCGCCCTGCTCGAGCTTTCGGACAAGGCCGCCCGCCGGGCGCTCCGAAAGGGCATGCGTCGCGGCGCCATCGTGGTCCGAAACGACGCGCGCAACCGCGTCAGGATCGCGCAGGGCAAGCTTCGGCGATCCATCCGGGTGCGGGAGCGTAGCGACGCTGAGGGCTGGATGCGGTTCGCTGTGGAGGTGCCTCGGTCGGCCTTCTACGGCAAGTTTGGCGAGTACGGCACATCGAAGATGGCCGCCTGGCCGTTCATGCGCCCGGCGGCGGAGTCCAAGACCGAGGAGGCGGTTGGCACCATGCGTGACGCCCTCGGAGAGGCAATCCAGGACGAGATGCGGAGGGCCCGCCGATGAACCTCGATCTTCGCCTCGCAGCAGCCGCGGGCACGATCACCGCGGCGTTCTACCCGTTTCCTGCGCCGAAGGACCGGCCGGCACTGTACGTGACGTACCAGCGCGCTGGCGGCAGGCGGCACGCCACTCTCAACTCTGGCGCTGGTGCGGAGCGGGGCACGTTCCAGATCGATGTGTGGGGGCCGAAGAAGGGGCCTGTGAGGGAGCTTGCTGAACAGCTCAAGGATGGCCTTCCGGACCTGCTCAAGGTCGGCGAGATCACCGACAACCCCGATGACTATGAGGCGGACACCTCGCTGCACCGCGCTAGCTTCGATGTAACCGTTTGGGCCTGATCGCCCGCCACCTCTGCAACCAACAGGCCGCCTCCGGGCGGCTTTTCTTTACCCCAAGGAGCCAACCATGGCCAAGAACGAAGCGATCTCCGCGCAGGACTCTGCGCTCTACGTGAAGAAGGGCGAGGCGCCCACGACCCCGAACGATCCGGCCGGCTATACCGAGGTCGATGGCCTGACGGGCTTCCCGTTCGGCCGTGGCCAGGCCAACACGCTGGACGCCACCAATCTGAAATCCACGCAGGTCGAGAACATTGCCGGCCTGGCTGGCGGCCAGACCGTGCAGGTTGCCGGCCACCGCTGGCCGGTGGGGAAGTCGGCCGGCCAGGAGATCCTGCGCGATGCGGATCCGGATGAGGATCTGCACTTCCTGATGGTGCTGCCAACCGGCGACGCCGCCACCTTCGTTGGCAAGGTGGCCGGCTTCAACGTGACCCCGGGCACCAATGCCGTGCTGACCTTCACTGCGGACCTGCTGCCGCGCGACTTCACCATCGTCACTCTTCCGACCGGACCGTAAGCCATGACCCTGCTGAACAAGAGCCAGATCCTCGCCGCCTCCGACCGCAAGACCGAAGACCTGGAGGTCAAGGAGTGGGGCGGCACCGTCCGCATCTCCACCATGTCCGCCAGCGACCGCGACAAGTGGGAGCAGGACACCTACGGCGGTGAGAAGACCAAGACCGAGGACTTCCGCGCCCGCTTCGTGGCGCTGTGCCTGGTCGATGAGAAGGGCGACCGCCTGTTCACCGACAAGGACGTAGCCCAGCTGGGTGCGAAGTCGGCCGCGGCGCTCGATCGCGTGTTCCGCGCCGCACAGAAGCTCAACGCCCTGGGTGATGCCGCCATCGAGGCCGCTGAAAAAAACTGACAAGCCGGCCTGAGCGCCGGCTTCAGTTTCGGATCGCGTGGCGCCTCGGCTACCCGCATCCAGACCACATGCTGGCGGGAATGGATTCCCGCCAGCTGACGGAGATGTACGCCTTCGCGCGCGTTGAGCCGCTGGACCAGCCCTTGCAGGACATGCTGGCCCAGCTGACCGACGTGCTGGCCAGGGTCCATGGCAACGAGACCAGCCCGAAGGACTTCCTCTTGGTTCGGGAGCCTCCACAGCCGGTGGACGAGGGTGCGGCCAGGGCCCAGCAGATCGCCGAGCTGTTCCAGGCGGCGTCGGCAAGGAACTCCGTTCATTGAGCTAACATCGCCCCCGTCAACCATGGAAGACGGGAAATGAAGAGAGCACTCATAGCAGTAGTTGCAGCCTTACTGTCCGGGAACGCACTTGCGAGCCCGATTTACCTTTCCTGCTACGTTGGTAGCGGAGGGGATCGAACGGGCTTCAAAGTAACGCTTGACGAGAACAATGGGACGGCGACTCAGACCGAGGGTGGGTCATTCAGCGCGGATGCTTCGTTTGACCCAACGGAAGTACGCTATATGCGGCGCGACTACCATGATTGGGGTAGGAACGGTAGCCAGACTTTTCTTATGATCACCAGAATCAATCGCGTGGATCTGAGCGTCACTTATGAATACAAGTATCTGGAGAATGGTCAGGTAAAACCTGAGAAGGGCTATATCCAGACAGGTCAATGCAAGGTGATCACGCCACCTGCTCGACAATTCTGAACCGATTAAGGACCCGCCGAAAGGCGGGTTTCTTGTTTATGGGATCCTGATATGACTTCTACCGCAGCAACCATCGACGTACAGCTGCGGGCGAACACCGCTGCTTACCGCGCCGAGATGGTGAATTCTGCTCGCACCACCACGCAGCAGCTTGGCCTGATCCGTAAGGAGGCCTCACAGACAGCGGTTTCCATTGCGAACCTCAACAAGGCGGCGGTTGGCTTCGTAGGCTTCGAAGCGGTCAAGAGTGGCGTGCTGGCACTCTTGGATGCGCAGAAGTCGATCCAGCAAATCCACTACGGCCTCATGGGTGCTACGGGGTCGGCCCAAGCCGCAGACAAGGCCTACGGCTTCGTCGCGCAGACGGCGAAGGACCTTGGCCTGAATCTGGAGGAGGCCGGCAAGAGCTTCACCAGCATGTCGGCGGCCGCCACCGCGAACGGCATAGCCATGAAGGATCAGCAGGAGCTGTTCCGGCAACTGTCGCGCTCGGCGACAGTGATGCACTTGACCAGTGAGCAGATGGGAAGAGCCACCACGGCGCTCGGGCAGTCCTTCAGCAAGGGCAAGTTCCAGGCCGAGGAGCTCCGGCAACAGCTTGGCGAAGCCATCCCCGGCATCGTGCCCCGTTTCATCCAGGCGGTTGCCAAGATGAACGAAGGAACTGCTCTTGCCGGCAAGTCCTTCGACAAGCTTCTGCAGGACGGCGACCTGAGCGTCCAGAAGTACCTGCCGGCGATGATCAAGGCGCTGGAAGCCTCCGGCACTGGAGCAGAGGAGGCTGCAAAAGGGCTGAGCGCAGAGCTGAATCGCCTTTCCACTGCATGGTTCAACTTGAAGGTCAAGGCCAGCGGCGGGGTGTTCAGCGACGCCGCAATCTCGTCCGTTCGATTCATGGCCGAGAATCTGGAGAACGTCGCCGGTGCCGCGACGGTGGCTGCGGGTGTCATCGCTGGCCGTCTCGTCGGCGTCGGTGCTGGCAAGGCATATAGCGCTGTCGCCGCACCGATTTCAGATCGGATGGCTGCATCCAGCCAGGCATCGGACTTGGCAAGCGTCGCGCGGGAGCGTGTCAAGGAGGCTGCCGCAACAGTCAACCAGGCAAGGGAGTCTGTACGCCTTACCACGACGTGGAAAGCCCAGGCTGCAGCCGCCCAGGATACTGCTCGGGGCCAGTTGGCCGTGGCTGCGGCTGCCCACGAAGCCGCACAACGGACGCTAGAACACCAGCAGGGCGCGGCAACTCTGTCTGCCAACCTGCGGGCGCAGAAGGAGGCTCAAGCCGCAGTGGTTGTCGCCCAACGCAACCTTGAGCGGGCCCAGCGCGAGTACAACGCAGCATCTCTGTCTGGAACGCGAGCAGATGCAGCAGCTACCGCGGCGAAGGGGCGGCTGATCCTGGCCCAAGAGGCTGCTGCCGTAGCAACCAACAACCTCACCGCGGCGCGCGGGAGGGAGGCCGCTGCGGCGTCGGCATCCTCACTCGGCGGAATGCTGGCTGGCGGACTGCGCAGTGCCGGTAGCGGTCTGTTGGCGCTGGCTGGTGGCCCGTGGGGTGCTGCAGCGATCGCCATTGGTGGTGTCGGCATTGCGTACATGGATATGGTGCGCAAGTCCCAACAAGCGAGGGAGGAGTACGCACAGCAGGTTAAGTCTCTAGGTCTTCTGGCCTATCAGATATCTGATGTTACGGAGAGATTTCAGAAGTTCGGTAGTGAAGTGTCACTCAAGGACTTTATCGGACAATGGAATGAGGCTGCGCAGAAGATCAAGCAGTCGGAGGAACGGGCGAAGGCGCTTGAGGCCGCGGTCCGCAACTATCAAGCGCTGTTGGATCAAGGGAGAACGTCCACGCGCGAGGGGGCTGGGCTCACGATTGTTCGTGACATGGAGCGCCTCGCTGACGCGAAGGCGGATCTGAAGAAGTTCCAAGAGGAGGTGGCGCCGACTCAAGCGAAGTTCGACGAAATGTCGACCGTTCTTCGATCTCGGCTGACGCCGGAGTTGTTCGAGGCTGCAAAGGCAGCAGCAGCGCTTGGGAAGGAGAAGTTGGAGGAGTTTTTGGCGGCGCTGCCAGAGGCGGCCCGACGTGCAGTGGACGCAGGAAACGCGATCCAAGGAATGTTGTCAGGCTTGCGAACTGATAGTTGGAAGGATCAGGTCGAGTGGATCAAGAAGTCCAAGGGTGAGTACGCGGCATGGATGGCCGAGCAAGGCAAGGTCATCAACGATAATGGAGGTGTGCAAGCGCTGACGCCGCAGGAGCGCGCTTCTTTCAATGCTGAGGCTGCGCGGAAGAAGGCGCACTTTGAGCGGATGAAGCAGCTCGAGGATGAGAAGAAGTCCAGGGCTGGGGCCGCCCGTTCAGAGATCGCTGACGGCAAAGCCCAGCAGAGCCAGTACGCATCGATCACCGATCGGATCAAGCGGCAGATAGCTCTCGACAAGGAGCAGATGGGCCTGACCGACGACATGACGGCGGCGCAGAAGCTCCAGGTGGTCATCGCAAATGAGCTGGCCTCGGCCAAGAGCAAGCTGAGCGAGGAGGAGCAGAAGCGCGTCAAGGCGTTGCTCGAGGAGGCGGTGGCCCAGGGTAAGGCGCTTGCGGCGCAGGAGTCTGCGAAGAAGGCCGCACAGGACATGCTGCGGCTCCAGAAGGAGCTGAACGAGGCGGCCGTCACCCAGCAGCAGGCCAACGCGATCGACCTGGCCGGCATCGGCACTGGCAGTGAGCAGATGGAGCGCATGCGCCGCCAGCTGCAGCTCAAGGAAGAGTACGACCGCCGGCTGTCAGCGCTGAATGACCGCAACGCCAGCGCCAACAATGGCAACGGCTATACCAGCAAGCAGTACGCGCAGCAGCTGGACGAGCTGGACAAGTACCACAAGGAGGCATTGCAGCGGGAGGCGCAGTACCAGGCGGATCGTCAGAGTTCGATCACTAATTGGTCGTTGGGTGCCTACCGTGCCTTCGAGGACTATCGTTCCCAGGCGGCCAATGCAGCAGAGCTGGGCAATCAGGCGTTCACCAACGCATTCCAGGGAATGGAGGATGCGTTGGTGAACTTCGAAATGACCGGCAAGCTGAGTTTCAGCCAGCTGGCCAACTCGATCATTGCGGACCTGGCTCGTATCGCGGCCAAGCAAGCCACATCAGCGCTGTTCAACGCCGGATTCAACGCTTTTGCCGGGCCGGTTGGAACGGTACAGCGGGAGCGGATCCAGATCCCAGGGTTCGACGGTGGTGGCTTCACCGGTTACGGCGGGCGACTGGAGCCGGCCGGACTCGTCCACAAGGGCGAGGGCGTGCTCAACCAGGACGACATGCGGGCACTGGGGGGGCCATCGGCATTTCACGCCCTGCGCGCGGCGTTGAGGCGAGGTTACGACGCTGGCGGCATCGGTGGACAGGTTCCCGCTCGTGTTGCGCTGAGCGGCCGGCAGGGTGGCCAAGGCGGACCGTCCGTTGAGATCCACAACTACAGCGGAAGCAAGGTCCAGCAGCGAGAGGAATCGCAAACGCTTCCAGATGGGTCCGAGATCCGAAAGCTGATTGTCCAGATCGGCAACGAGGAGCTCGATGGCGGTTCGTGGGGCCGGGTCGGCCAAGCCCGCTATGGCTGGCAGGACGCGATGGGCTGAGTGGATCGGCGCGGGGTTCCCACGCCGGTTTCTATGAGATTGATTGTTCGAAGCGAGGAGTACATGGAGACCTTCCCCAGCTATGCCGAGATCCGCTTTGCGGACTACGGTGAGGAGTTCGACCCCGCGGTCGAGCGCACCGAGATGGAACGCGGCGTGCCGCGGCAGCGCCTGCTGAACACCCACGTCATGCAGACCATCGGGGCGTCGGTGCAGTTCCGCTCGGCGCAGACGGTGGCCGACTTCGAAGCCTGGTACTTCGACAACCTCAAGCGAATCGGCTGGTTCAACATTGAGCATCCCCGCACGGGCCAGATAATTCGTGCTCGCTTCCAGGGTGGCAAGATCGGCAAGCTGCAGCCGCTCAACACGCTGTTTCGATTCGCCAAGCGCGACTTGGTACTGGAGTACCTGCGATGAGTACGTTCACCGAGCGCCGGCAGCGCACTGACGACACCACGGGCATCCTGCTGCTACTGGAACTGAGCGCCCCGTCGTTCGTGGAGGTGCTGCGCATCGTCAACGACACGGGCGACTGGGTGAGCCAGGGCAACGTGTATACGGGATTCCCGTTCGGCTTCAAGCTGCCCGACGATGTGGGCGGGCAGGCGCCGCGCGCGCAGCTGGTGCTCGACAACGTGGGCCGTTCAATCACCGAGGACCTGGAGCGGTTGCAGCCGGGGGAGCTGGTGACGGCGCGCCTCATGATCACCGACCGGGCAGATGCCAATGTGATTGAGGCCAGCTACGACCTGCCGATGACGCAAGTCGTGGTGAATACCCGCACGGCTTCGGCGCAGCTCGGGGTGGATTTCCTGACACGCCAGCAGGCAGTGACGTTGCGGGCCAATCCCTACACTCTGCCGGGGATCTTCTGATGCGCCTGGCCGAGGTGGAGAAGTTCGTGGGCATCCCCTACGACGAAGACGGATTCGACTGCGCCGACCTGGTGGTGCTCGTGCAGCTGCAGCTGTTCAATAGGGTGATCACCCTACCGGGGCGTCGCCCGCGCGGGCTGCAGGGCGCGGCTGAGCTGGGGGCACTGTCGCGGCCCTACGCGCACCTGCGAGACGGACCACCCGAAGACGGCGATCTTGTCCTGATGTTCGATCAGGGACACCGAAACCCCGGCCATGCCGGGGTTTTCTTTTTCCTGGCCCATGAGGGCTGGGTCCTTCACAGCAACGAGCGCAACGGCTGCAGCGTGCTGCACCGCGTGCGCGATCTGCCCGACTTTGGGCTGCGAATCGAGGGTTACTACGCATGGGCCTGATGCACACGCCTACCGATGCCGGCCGTCTGATCATCACCCCGCATCCGGTGATGCTGGATGGACAACGCAACCTGCAGGCCGACCTGCGCCCGGGTGAGAGCCTGTATGCCTTCCTTGAGCGCCATGTGGAAGGTCTGGGCGGGCAGGCGTGGCTCGTAACTATCGGCGGCCGGTCGGTTGAGCGGCATCTGTGGAGCAACGTTTACCCGAAGCATGGCCAGGTGATCGAGATCCGGGGCGTGGTCGGTAAGAGCGCGATCCGGCTGGTGGCCCAGGTCGCACTGGCTTACTTCACGTTGGGCGGTGCAGCCATTGCAGGTTTCAGCATCGGCACCTCCACGGTGTTGGGTACGACGCTTGCGCGCGCGGCTGTCTACGCTGCCGGCAGCCTGCTGATCAACAAGGTTCTCGGTCCCAAGCTGCCCAGCGCTGCTGCCTCGGCTCCGGCCGACACACTCTTCTCCATTTCGGCGCCCCGCAATCGGATGCGTGCCTATGAGCCGCTGTCGTTCGTGCTCGGTACGGTGCGCATCGCGCCGGACGTGGCCAGCAAGCCGTACATGAACTATGAGGGTGACGAGCAGTACCTGTCGCTTGTGCTGACTCCGGGGCTCAACGTGGCCCGCGTGGACGAGCTGTACAACGGTGACGCCCTGCTGAGCAGCTATGAGGGGGTGCAGGTCTGGCACAGCGGCTTCCCCAGCATGCCGGATGAGGCCATTCCGCTGTACAGCAACTCTGGCAGCGTCGACGGTGGTGTGATCCTGGACACCAGCAGCGACCCCAAGCACACGCCCAGCAACTGGGTTCAGCGCACCAGCTCCGCCGGCGCGATCCGCCTGCAGGTGAACATGGATTTCCGCATCTTCGATGCGGACAAGAAGGGCCGCGACTACGAGAACCGCGAGCAGATCCAGATCCAGTACCGCGCAGTGGGCGAGAGCGGCTGGCGTGTGTTCGGCAACTACACCGTGGCCGGTCGGACGCAGAAGTCCCGGCGCGCGACCTATGGCCTCGATGTTCCGGCCGGCCAGTACGAAGTGCGGGTCCGCACTGCGGGCCTGAACACCGACGGGAACAACGCGCAGGCCAGCTTCAGCTGGACCAACTTGGTCAGTGTGCTGCCTGACACGGCCAGTTATGACGGCATCCCGCGCATCGGCATCCGCATGAAGGCGTCCGGGCAGCTCAACGGCAGCCCCGACGAGCTGCGCTGTGTTGCACATTCCTTCCCGATCCCGGTGTGGAAGGGCGACGCCATCGGCTGGGTCACCGAGGAAAGCAGCAACCCCGGCGCGCAGATCCTGGCCTATGCCCGCGGCATCAAGTCGCCGCAGGGCGTTCGGATTGCCGGCATGGGCCTGCCCGACAGCCAGATCGACGTGGAGGCGCTCAAGGCCTTCATGCTGCACTGCGCGGCCAATGGCTTCAGCTACGACTACCAGGTAGCCGAGAAGCGCAACCACCAGGCGGTGATGGACGCGGTCGCGCTGGCCGGCTTCGGCCAGATCGCATGGCCGAAGGGCCGTCTGGCCGTGGTGTGGGCCGCCGATGAGCAGCCGCTCTCGGGTGTGGTCAACATGGCCACGATCAAGAAGGGGCAGTTCCAGGTCGAGTACACGCTGGCCAACGGCGCCGACGGCATCGAGTACAGCTACCTGGACCGTGCCACGTGGGAGGCAAAGACCCTGCGCGTGCCTGCGCCAGGCGTGACGACCATGCTCAACCCGGCACAGGTGACCGGCGAGGGCGTCACCAGCGAGGCGCATGCCGCCATGCTGGCCCGGTGGCATCTGGCGCAGAGCCTGTACCAGTACAAGTCGATCAGCTACAGCACCGATATCGAGCACCTGGCCTACGGCCGCATGTCGGTGCTGGCGCTGCAGCACGACCTGACGCAATGGGGCTTTGGCGGCCAGGTGCTGTCCGCATCGATGGGGCCGGGGCGAGTCGTGACGCTGCAGCTCGACGTGCCGGTGCCTGCGCCCGCGCAGGGCAGCGCCTACATCGGCCTTCGCATTCCTGGCGAGCGGGTGTACCGCGTCCTGCGGGTCGTGCCCTTCACCGGTGAGAGCGACCAGCTGCAGCTGGCCGATCCCTGGCCGACCGATGCCGAGCTGCCGGGAAACACCGACAGCAACCCGGCATGGGACACGATCTGGATCTACGATTTCAAGCAGACGCCGGGCTACCGCGTGCGGGTGGTAGGCATTCAGCCGGAGAACGACCTCAAGGGCGCCGCGGTCGACGTGGTGGCCGAGGGCCCGGAATACTGGCATTACGTGAAGACCGGCGAGTACATCCCGCCGGAAAACGGCTCCCAGCTGGGCAGCCGGCCGGTTGCCAGCAACCTGCGGATTACCGAGCGCCAGGTGGTGCAGGGTGACACGGTGTTCTCCGAGCTGCAGGCTTCGTTCGATATCACCGGGCCGGTGGGCGAGATCCGCGTGCTGTCGGACCTGGACCAGAATTCGGAGCTGGAGCAGGTCGCCTCGACCACCACGCGCTCGGCCGTCTGGCGCATTCCGCGTGCCGGCGTGTATCCGATCACCGTGCGGCCCTACAGCCCTGACGGGCAGGCCGGCGTGGCGGTGACGGTGACCTATGCCACGCAGGGCGCCGATGTGCCGCCGGTGCTGGTGGACCTGTTCGACGTGGAAGAACGCAGCGGCGGTGTGCGGCTTTACACCTGGGGCTGGCTGGGCGACACAACGCGGTCGGCAGACTTTGCCGGCGTCGAGATCCGCTACATGCCGGGAAAGGACATGAGCCCGGACTGGAATGCGATGACGCCCGTTGGCGAAACCGGCTACCACACGGCGCCCTTCGAAGCGGTCATTCCGGAATCGGGGGATTGGACGTTTGCCTGCCGCAGCGTGAACACCTCGGGCGAGCTCTCCACCGGCATGCGCGTGGTGGTCAAGACGCTGGGAAACAACCTCGGCGAGCAGATGCAGGAGACGTGGGAAGAGGCGGAGCGGGCGAACCAGCGGGTGGGGCAGGAGATCATCGATCGACTGGCCGGCGACGTGGCCGCAGTGAACGAAGCCGTGGGCAAGGCACGTCAGTACACCGACGAGCAGGTCGCCGCGCTCAACGGCATCCTGGAGGACATTGTCGGCGCCGACGAATGGGCGGCCGGCACGACCTACTCGGCCGGCGACTTCGTGCGCCGCGCTGGAACGCTGTATCGGTCGCTGGCCGAGAATGTCGACGTAGAGCCGGGCACCAATCCGGCTGTGTGGGAGGCCATCGGCGACTACACCTCGGTGGGCGATGCGCTGGCGGCCGCCATCAGCATGTCCACGAAGAACGCCAGTGACATCGCGGCTGAGGCCAGCCGCGTGGATGCCGTTGTGGTGAAGCTTCCGGCAGATGGTGGCCAGGCTGCCAGCGCAGGGCAAGTGGCCAGCCAGATTAACGCGCTGGCGGAGGCGGACGCGGCCTTGTCCCAGCGCCTCGACAACACCAACGCGGCCTTGGGCGGCAAGGCAAGCACGGCCAGCGTGACTGCAGTCGAGCAGGCCAGTGTCGCTCGCGACAGTGCGTTGGGCGAGCGGCTCAACACGACCGATGCCGCGCTGGAGGGAAAAGCGTCTGCGGCGGGGCTACAGCAGTTGGCCAGCCAGGTCAGCAACCTCGGGGACTCGGTGACGGCCAACAGTTCGGCCATCACCCATCTGTCGGTGGGGATGAACCCCAACCCGAACATGCTGAAGAACCCCAGCTGGCGCAATGGGCTGACGGGCTGGGGCGGTACGCCGACCAACGGCGCGCCGTTGAACTATGCGTCGCACGGCCCATTCCTTGCGATCCAGCCGACCAGCGGCAGTGACAGTTGCTATCAGTACGTGCAGAGCCCGACGGCAGGCGTTCACTACCTGTCGGGAGAGGTGTTCCGCAATGGCTCGGTCGGCAATGCACGGTTGGTGCTCAGCGCATACAACGCCGGCGGCTTGATTGGTTCGGTGACCGTGCTGTCCGATCGCTCCAAGCTGGGGGTCTGGCAGGCGCTTAATGTTCCAATCGATGTGCCGCCGGACGCTACTCGGCTGCTGGCCGGTGTGATCTGCGAAGGCACGGGCGAGGTAATGTCGTTCCGTCGCCTGAAACTGGAGCGTGGCCCCTCCGCGACTCCCTGGAGCGATGAAGTCACCACCTCCGACACAGCCACGGCTATGCAGTCCATGGAGGTGCGGGCGACGACGCTGGAGAACGGCCAGTCGACCATGTTTGCCAAGTACACTTGGGCGCTGGACGTGAATGGCAATGCCATCGGTATGACGTCCGTCAACGACGGCACCATTGGCCGAATCAGCTTTGTTGCTGACGTGTTGAGCATCGTTGACCCCAACAATACGGGCAGCACAACCTTCGGAAGTGGCAGGTGGGTAACTCGTTCCGGGGCCTACATGATGGTGCACGGCAAGCCGTTCGGTGTATCCAACGACCTGATGATGTGGATCGGTGTGGGCTCCAACCCGGCCAACGCGAGCAAGGCGAACGGCCTGTTCTGGATCGACAACCAGGGCAATGGGTACTTCGGAGGCAGCCTGTCGGCCGGCGTGCTCAAGAACGCTGTGCAGACCACTTCGACCAACGGCAACGCCGAGATCGTCAACGGGCCGTTCTCTACGCTGGGGCGCGCCAAGAACGTCGTGGTCAGCTACGACATGACCAAGACCGACACGGCGAACACGGGCCGGTGGACCGGGGTTTCCGGGCCGGTGAACGCCACCATCGCGATCTATCGGCGGGTGGGCAATGGTGCCGAGCAGTTCATCACCGACTTCAACGTCACGGGCAACTATGAGGTGCTGAACGAGCAGGGTGGGCCGTCGCAGCTGACTTCGCGCATGGCTGGCTCGCACACCTTCACCGACAACACCCCCGGCACCGAGCAGTTCACCTACCGGGCCATCATCGTCACCCGCAACGTGGCCACCGGCACGGCGAGCGGAGGTACAGTCGGTGTGGTGATCAATCAGACGCTGGGCATCATTTCCGTGGAGCAATGAGATGTCGCCGATTCTTTCCGAGAGCAACAACAACCGGGTCGAGATGCTGGCGACCCGGATCGATGTGCAATGGGACTTCCGGGCCAATGACGGCCCGGTGCTGTTTTTCTTTGATCGCGTGGACTGGAACCCGGCCACGGGTCAGGTCAACACCCGCAGTTATGACCGCACGGTGCGCGCTCCGATCCGTGACCTGCTGGCGGGCGAGTACACCTTCACGCACCCGCAGACCGGCGAGCAGATCACCGAGCCTGGCTGGAAGCTGATGGCGTTAATCAAGGCCGCGACGGATCGAGTGTGGGAGTCGGAGAGCCCGCCTGCGCCGGAGATCGTCGGGCCGCTGGATGAGGGCGGGGGGTGACGGCTAAGCCGTCACCCCCCCCGGCTGCTGCTGCGGCCAAGTGGCTCGACGTGTTACTCCGCGCAGATGTTGAGAGTGTCGATGATCTGCCCAGCGACCTCTGCATCTGCGCAAAGGAAGAAGACGGCATCCTTCTCCGCTGCTTCAGAAAGAAAGTGGTGGACAGTGATCAGGGCGGCCGTCGTATTTCGCACGAACACCTCGTGGCACTGCGAAAGCCGAACGTGCGCAAGCTGTGCGGCAAGCGCCTGCTTGGTTGCGCGGATCTCGGCACTTTTGTCGCTCTCAATCCGCCCAGGCAGGCCAACTCCGCAACCGGTATAGACACATTTGTCCTTGAACCTGGTTTTCCAGACGAACTGAGGGGAGTTGGGTTCGAAGGGCGGCGCGTGTAATGGACTGCTTTTGATCATTCAGGGGCGACAGTGTCATGGCTGATCGCTTCCTGCGAGGTACGCGCGGCGGCTTGATGCAGCTCACGGCCACTCAGTCTTGAGTGGTGTGCGGAGCGTAGTTCTGCAAGCGTGGAAATCCCGTGACTGTGCACCGCTTGTTGCTTTGCTTCCTGCACGCGCTGAGCACATGGCTGGGCATACGCTCGCCTCTGAATTCGAGGTTGTGCCGCATGCTGAAGTGTTCAGTTGTGTTTGTAAGCTCTGCTGTCGAAGAGGTGGGTGAAAGCCGGCTTGCCGACCTAATGGCCGCTGGGGCCAGGTTCAACGAGGCGTGTGGATCGCGAGCGGTTGTGTGCTTCGATGGACGCCGCTTCTTTACCTACCTCGAGGGGACCGCCAGTTCGGTAGCTGCGACTTTGGTCTACATCGAGTCATTGGCCATCCACTCAGAGCTTGTGCAGCTCGCTCGAGGGACTGTTCAGCAGCTCCGCTTCCCGGAACAGCCATTGCTATTCATGCGGGTGACCGCCTCTCAGCTTAAGTCCTTGGTCCGCGCCGACTGGACCAACTTCTCCCAGCGGCTGAAAGGCCGGTTTGATCCCGTTACCGGCATGGAGCAACTCGCCGATCTGGTTGCGCAATGCCGCGAGGCGGCGGCATCCTGAATTGCTGCGGCTCCCCCGGAGTTAGCCCCTTGTGCTGTCCTCGGGTGTATAAGCGATCAAGGGCGGTAGGGAACAGATCGATGCGCTTTGAGTTCACGCATACACACATCTATCCCGGGGCTACCGCCGATCTCTCTGGCAGTCTCCCGGGAACTGACGGTGAGACCACGTGCTTGGTGGAGTTGAGTGATGGTGTCGTCCTCTCGACCAGTTGCTCTGTGAGGGGGGAAGAGGTTCTTCTTTCAATGCCGGAGTACCTCACAGCTCGTGGCGCGAAGATCCCCGCGAAGACGTGGGCGCTACGCAGGGACGTTGAGACAGGAGCATGGCGGGCGAAATCCCGGGTCAACACCTAGAGTGGGGGTGTCACCTTGGATGATTCTCGCATCACGTGGCGGCAGTTATCCTGTGAAGCCCACACCGAGAAGTACAGATGCACGAGTTTCAAGATTGGATATTTAGCGCCAGGGGAAGAACCATAACGGCCAGGGTCCAGGTGGATGGGCGCGGGGGCGGCACCATTACGCGGTTTGAGACCAGGCCCGGTCCGTCGCAAAGCGGCCTTTCGATCAAAGTGGACTCCCAGCAGGAGGCCGCCGCCGCGCTTGAGCGAATCCTTACTGATCTACTGGGCGTTGATTGGTAGCCCCAGGGTCGATCGAGGAAATCTGATCGGTCAGCATCCGAAGAGACTGCTGAAGGGCAGCGGTGAAAACCGGGCCGTCGGTGCCGGCATGAACGTCCGCCGCTTCTACCAGCATAAGTTCCCACACTCGGGCCAGTGATCGCGGATCGTTGTGGGTGGCGATGGCAGCGCCAAGCGCGTACTCCATCGCCTTGAGGTAGGCCCGATGGGCTTCCAGATCGACCTCGCACGAGCGCAGTCGTTCAGCAATTTGCTCCAGGGTGAGTGTCATGGGGGGCTCGACTTGCGCATGAATGGGATGGATAGTTCGTACGGGCCACTTGGCGTACACAATGAGCATCCTCAACGTTTTGCTGCGTGCTGACCAGCTCCTCGTTGCTGTTGACACCTTGGCAGAGGATGTCCAGACCGGCGCCCATTCCTCTGGCGCGAAGCTGCTGCTGATTCCGCAGCACAACCTTGTGCTGGCTGCGCGCGGGTCCACGCAGTTCTTCCTTCGCATCTACGAGCTGGCTCTGCAGGCGAGCTTCCGTGCTGATTTCACGATGGAGCAGCTCTCCGCCGAGTTGGGCCTGGTAGTGGATCAACTATGGCCGAATTACGTGAGAGCGGCAGCCGAGGCTCGCTTGCCGATCGAAAAGCTTGGGACCGAGCTGGTGCTGGGTGGCTGGTCGCCGAAGAGAGGCCGGATGGTGGCCACAGCGTATGCGAAGAGCGACAGCTCCAGGCCAACGATAGTGCAGCCCCTCGATGGGGGCTTGGCTTCTCCTGGGGAACCGCTGGCTGGCAGGCCGGATAGCTTCGCTCCAGCCGACGTTCTTGCGGCTGGCAAGGTCCAGGCTAGATGGCTCAATGAACGGGTAGGGCGACAGGTAGCTGGAGGCCGGCTGTTGGCCGGCTTCCTGGAGAAGGGGCAGGCGATGGTGAGGGATCTCGGGCCGATTTAACGATCTGGCCTGTTCTCGACGAGTCGGCTGCACCTGGCCGGAGGTAGTACGGTCGGCGACACCCGCGAGACGTGTAGCCTGCCAGAACTGTGACGGCGATCTGGCGGCCTCTACGCGACGCTTACGCGGTCAGCTCTACGCTCGGACTCCCCGACAGGCCCGGAGCAGCGTGCCATGCCCAACAAGGCGGTTGTATTCGTCAGCGAGGCGGTCAGCGACCTGACCCAGGCCCACCTTTTGAAGGTCATGGCGGACGCGGAGCGGTTCAACCGCAGAGCAGGAGTGACCGGGGTGACGTTGTTTGATGGAAGCCGGTTCCTCTCCTACATGGAGGGGCCCCAGGACGGTCTGGATGTGGCCTTCTCCAGAGCTGCTGGGGCCGCCAGCCATACGAACCTGATCGAGATTGCGCGTGGACGCGTGGGGCAGCGCAGGCTTCCATACTGGCCGATGCGCTGCATCCCCTTGGCGCCGCCGGAGCTGGTGCAACTGGTGCGAGCCGACTGGACTGGCTTCCTGCAGCGGGGAGGCAATGAGGTTGCCCCGGCCACCGCGATGGAGATGCTGGTGGCGCTTGTCGAACCGTTCGCGGAGGCTGCCTGAGCAGCGCCGCACTGGCACCCATCCGAACTGTCTAGGCACCCATCGATAGTTCGGAGCCGCTGTCGTTCATTTTGTGTCTCCAGTATCGAGCGGATCACCTGGCGTAGGGGCGAACTGCGCTAGCAGTCTTTCGCGACGGCACTGGTCAAGCCAGTGATGCCAGGTCTCGATTTCATCCATCAAACCCGTGGCTCCGCAACCTGGGCAGGTGAGCGTGGTGCCCTTCAGATCGGTTTGAAGGCCTGCACCCTCGCAAAGTGAGGACCTCAGTCCGCAGTTCTTGCAGGTTGATCGCACCTGCTCCAAGCGGGTGATCGCGCCATTGAGCGCAAGCAGGGGCAGGATCGAATGGATCCTGAAGGCATTGGGAGGGTGCATAGCCGTGCCGTTCAAAGGCTGGACACGGGCGCAAAGGATTCTGCACCGGAGAAGAGCCGCGAGGCTGCAGTGTGCGACATCCAAGGTGAACTGTTCATCACAGCGAGTTGGAACGTCGAGCGCCATCGCAGAGTGTGAGACCGTCGCCCGTATTCTTCCGGCCATGCTTCCCTCGCGCGGCTACCAAGGCTTCCGCACCGCTCCCGTTCCCGCTGGCTGGGTTCACATGGGGGAAAGCTGGGTGCTGTGGTGGAACGGGCGCCAGATCGCCAATGTCAGCCTCAGCAAGGGTGGCGGCGCGCGCGTCCGCCTCGACGCCCGGAAGATGTGGCAGGTCAAGGAAGCACGGGCCGCCAGCATCGCCCAGGGCAAGCGCTACGCCGAGCGCTGGTGTGCGGCCAGGCTCTACCCGGAGATGCGCCTGCGCGCGGCTGTTGCCCGTCTACTGGACATGACCCCGGGCGAACCGCTCGACCCGCTGCCCGGCCTGCCGCCGACCCGCGAGCAGCAGCAACAGGCCCTGCGCCTAGCTGAGGCAACGGCCACTGCCACGGCGCGAGTCAAGGAAGCGTTGGAACCGGTCAAGCCGCCAGCGACGAAACCCCGCCCTAAGGACGCGCGCAAGGCGTGGGTGAGGGCAGGGCTGCAGCAGATGCAGCGCGGCGTGTAGCGAGAGGGGGAGTTAAGAAAAAAGGCGGAGCCGGAAGATTCACGACTCCATTACGCCATTTTCGTTGAAGCCCTTGCGCTGCAAGGGGTTATGGTGCCGGTGAAAGGACTCGAACCTTCATGGGGTCACCCCCGGCTGATTTTGAGTCAGCTGCGTATACCATTCCGCCACACCGGCAGGCAGCGCGTGAGTGTAACCGAGGTCGGCAGGGCTTTCATAGGGGCAGGGCCATTCGGGGCGCTTCCTGTCGGCATCGGCCCCGTGATGGCTATACTGCGGCGGCGTGAATACCTCCAGGAGCGGTAGCCGATGACAGTGTTGCAGGACCTGAGGGTGCTGGTGGTCGAGAACGACGAAATGAGTGCCGCGCTGCTGCAGATGCAGCTGGTGCATGCCGGCGCGACCGTGGTCGGGTTGGCGGCGAGCGTGGACGAAGCGCTGCGCCTGCTGGAGGATTCGGCGCCGGACGTGGCCCTGCTCGACTATCGCCTGGCCCGCAACGAGACCAGCGAGCCCGTGGCGGCAGCGCTGTCGGCACGCGGTGTGCCGTTCGTGCTGGCCACCGGCATGCTGGCCGAGCAGTTGCCAGCGTCGATGCTGGCCGGGGTGCTGCTGGTCAAGCCGTACCTGTCGGTGGATCTGTCCCAGGCGCTGGTGCGCGCGGTGGGGCATTCCCGCATCAAGGCCTGATTGGCCCCGGCGCAGAGGACCGGCGTATGCTGCCGTGGCCTGAATGCTCAGGCCTACAAGGAGAGTGGCATGAAGAAGTGGATCAAGCGCATGGTTGCCGCGGGTGTCCTTTCGATGGCGGTCTTCGGTGGTACCGCGACTGCCGCATGGTGCGGCCAGCCCTGCTTCCAGCTCTACAAGAGCTGCATCGCGCGCGGCGGTGAGGTCGAGCAGTGCCTGCAGGAACAAGCCTTCTGCGAAGAGGCGATGTGCGGCGGCAACCCCTGATCCAGAAACCCCGCCCAGGCGGGGTTTTTCATAGGCGCGTGGTGTTCATCCGGCTTCGTCGTACACGTAGCGGATGTCCTCGCGGTCGTCGAGGATGCGGTATTGCAGGGCCAGGTCATCCGGGTCCGGATTGAGCCAGGCGTCCAGGTGCTCCCGGCGGATCGGCACCACGCCGCGGTCATGCCCGGCGGCGGCGACATCGGGTGGCGGGGCGTCGGTGATCGTGGCAAACGACAGCAGCCGGCCTTCCGGCCCTTCCCACTCTGCCCACAGGCAGGCCAGCAGCAGGTCGCGTGGCGGATCGGGGCGGAATTCCAGCACTACGTCCTGTTCCTTCTCGTCGGCGCCCAGCGTGCGTGCGTCGATGGCGTGGCGTGGCACGTGCTCATAGAACGCCTGCACGACCACGACCCCATGGCGCAGCCCGAATGCGCCGCGCCAGTAGCCTTCCAGGCTGTCGCGCCGTGCATTGTAGGTGCCGGGGTAGAGCACGTCGTTGCGTGCTGGCGTGTCCGGCAGCCGGCACTGGTAGCGCATCGGCTTGATCACCCGCTGGCCGTTGTCGCTGACCATGACCGGTGCGTAGGTGCCCGGGAAGATGCGGTTGTCGCGCGGCAGCAGCTGCACCCGATGCAGATCCTCCAGCCGGGCCTGCGCGCGCTCGATGCGGTTGCCGGCCACGCGCAGGTCGTTGCGCGCCTTCTGGGTGGGGCGGGTCGCCAGCGTGGCGTGGGCGATATCGCGTCGTTCGCGCTGCCGGGCCAGCTCGGCCTCCAGTGCCTGCTGCTCCTGCGCATGCCATTGCTGGATCTTTGCCACGATGTCGCGGCCCTGTTCCGTGCGCGCGCCGGCAAAGCCGTCGTCCATGGCTTTTGGGGTTTTCGGGCGCTTCTTGCCGGGATCGTGCGCGTACAGCTCGGCGAATTCCTCCAGCGAGAGAATGGCGCCGAACTCGCGCACCAGCTTGGCGTAGTCGGCGCGGATCAGGGCGGAATAGCACATGCGAACTCTGCCGGTGTGGGTCGCAGCGGCTGCGACGTGGATGCGGCAGGATAGCCCGACCCATCAGGAGATGCCGCATGAATGAATCCGCCACCTGCCAGTTCCGCGAAGCCGTGCCCACGGTCGAGGACTACTGCCGGCTGCGTGTACTGGCAGGCCTCAGTGCCAAGCATCAGGAAGCCGCTGCGCGCGCACTGCCCAACACCCTGTTCGGCGTATGTGCCTACCAGGGCAATGAGCTGGTTGCGATGGGCCGCGTCGTCGGCGATGGCGGCTGCCACCTGCAGGTCTGCGACATCGCCGTGCTGCCGCGCCTTCAGGGGCAGGGCCTGGGCAAGGAGGTGATGCGGCGGCTGGACGACTGGATGCGGGCCAGCCTGCCGCCGTCGGCGTACGTCAGCCTGCTGGCCGATGGTGAAGCGCACCGGTTGTACGCACAGTTCGGCTTCGCGCCCACCGCGCCGGCGTCGATCGGGATGTATCGGCGGTTCTGAAATGAGTGCCTGGATTCCAGGCAAAGAAAAACCCCGGCCGAAGCCGGGGTTCTCAAGAATTGGCGTCCCCACGGGGATTCGAACCCCGGTCGCCACCGTGAAAGGGTGATGTCCTAGGCCTCTAGACGATGGGGACGCACGAAAAACTTCAAGTTGTAGAACCTTCGACGGCCTAATGTCGAAGTGGTGGAGCCAAGCGGGATCGAACCGCTGACCTCCTGCATGCCATGCAGGCGCTCTCCCAGCTGAGCTATGGCCCCAATGAAACCTCGGATGATCTGCCGGGAGCAGAGTCCGTTTGAAACTGGCGTCCCCACGGGGATTCGAACCCCGGTCGCCACCGTGAAAGGGTGATGTCCTAGGCCTCTAGACGATGGGGACGCACGAAAACTTCAAGTTGTAGAACTTTCGACGGCCTAATGTCGAAAGTGGTGGAGCCAAGCGGGATCGAACCGCTGACCTCCTGCATGCCATGCAGGCGCTCTCCCAGCTGAGCTATGGCCCCGTGTTACCGAGCCGCCTATCATACCTGCGTGTTCACGTTTGTGGAAGCCTTTTTTCAACTTTTTTCGTCCAGGTTCATCCGAAGCCACAGGGGCAGGGGAACCGCAACGCCACAACCTGAATGCCGGTAGGCGGTGAACAAAAAAGACCCGGTTATCGGCCGGGTCCTCGTTGTTCGTGATGAGTGGCGTCCCCACGGGGATTCGAACCCCGGTCGCCACCGTGAAAGGGTGATGTCCTAGGCCTCTAGACGATGGGGACGCAATTCTCATCAATGTTCTTTAGCGACCTTTCGACGGCCTAATGCCGAAAGATTGGTGGAGCCAAGCGGGATCGAACCGCTGACCTCCTGCATGCCATGCAGGCGCTCTCCCAGCTGAGCTATGGCCCCACGTCGCTGAGGAGCGAAATAATAGCCTTGCCCCCGGGGGTTGGCAAGCATTTGTTGCACTTTTCTTCACGCACGCTGCGCGGCAGATTCCTGTCGCGGTGGCTACGCGTTGTCGCCGGTCAGCGCCGCCAGGATCGGGCATTGATCCAGCGCACCATGCCCGGGGCAGGCGTCGACCAGCTGCGAAAGCGCGGTGTGCATGCGCTGCAGTTCGGCCATCCGTTGCGCGATGTCCTGCAGGCGGGCCTGTGCGGTGTCGCGCACGCTGCCCATGTCCTGCGAGTGACGATCACTGAGCGCGAGCAGTTCGCCGATCTCGTCCAGGCTGAAGCCCAGCGCTTTGGCGCGGCGGATGAAGCGCAGCCTGCGCAGGTCCGGCTCGCCGAAGATGCGGTAGCCACCGGCCGAGCGCGCCGCCGTCGGCAGCAGCTGCTGCCGCTCGTAGTAGCGGACGGTATCGATCGGCACGCCAGCCTGGCGGGCCAGTTGTCCAATGTTCATGGCGGATTCCTGCAGGTGCTGCAGGTCATTGTGAAGCCTGGAGTCTGGTCAAGGGTCAAGACCTGGCCCGGAGGCGCGTATTCAGCGCACTTTGCAACTTTCTTCATAGCCCCGCCGCTGGACCAGTTCCTACCCTTCGCCTGAACCGGCCGTTCGATGGCCTGTAACAAACCGAGGAGGTGGTCTGTGGATGGAATCAGGAACGAGGGATTCGTCGAGGTCGCGGTGGTCGAGTATCCGGGAGGCGATCCGTCTGCCGCCTCCGTACTGGCTGAGATGGCTCATGTCGCAAATCGCCTGGCCCAGCAACAGCGCCGGCCGTTCAAGCGTGTGCTGGTCACGCGCTGGATCGTACCCGCCAGTCAGACCGGTGTGCACCGCATCGCCGGTGCGGAGATGCTCGATGCCGCCATTCCTGCGGTGATCGCCGTTCCCGGGCAGATCAGTCCCGGCACCTGCCTGCGTGCCGAAGAAGTCGTGCTGGACTGGCTGCGCGCCCACTATGACGGTGGCAGCCTGCTGGCTGCAGCCAGCGAAGGTGTGAGCGTTCTTGCGCGTGCGGGCCTGCTGGCCGGGCGAACGGTCAGCGGGCCTGATCTGGGGCGGTACCCGGGGTTGCAGGCGCAGGCCGTGAGCTGGGTGCCGAGCGAGCGTGCGCTGGTCGATGACGGCGATCTGCTGACCGTCGGCGGATCGCAGGCGTGGCGCTTCCTGGGGCTTCGGCTGCTGTACCGGCTGCATGGACAGGGCGTGGCCAGCGCGGTGGCCCAACAGTTGGGCATCACGGTGCCGGATGCAGTGCAGCAGGATCTGGAGCGCTTCAGCGCCAATTTCGCGCATGGTGATCGCGATGTATTGAAGGCGCAGCGCTGGCTGCATACGACCGCCGCGCGTGGTGCCACCCTGGCCGCGATCTGTGAGGTTTCCGGGCTGGAACCGCGGACGCTGCAGCGACGCTTCCTCCGGGCCACCGGTCTGCGGCCCATCGAGTATTGCCAGCGGCTGCGCATCGCCAAGGCGCAGACGCTGCTGCAGCAGGGCGCCGGTATCGACGAAGTGGCCTGGGGGGTGGGCTATGCCGACCAGAGCGCGTTCCGGCGCCTGTTCCTTCGCATTGTGGGCATGACGCCCGCCAACTATCGCCGCCACGTCAGCTGCAAGCGACGCGAGCGGCCGCTGATGCCTTCGGTCGCAGGCAGCCTGCGTGGGCTGCAGGCGCCGACGGGTGCGCAGCTGGGGCGAAGCGCCGCGTGAGACATCAATGTTGCAGTCGTGCTTGCAACCTGGGCGTGACGCTTCGACCATGGAGTGGATGAATGATTGAACAGGTGGGTTGATGTCGAGTGTTGGACCGGTTCCGATGCCGGTGGTGTTGATTCTTGTGTGCGCTGCGCTGGCCATGGCGGTTGCCCGCCTGTGGCCACGCGGAAACGCCCCGGAGCCGCTGCCCTCGGCGGCCAGCATGGTGCTGGACATGCTCCTGATCGGCCTGCTGTGCGGTCGCATCAGTTTCGTGGCACTGAATTTCGCGCTGTATGGTGGCGCGCCGTGGAGCATTCTTCAGATCACCGATGGTGGCTATCATCTGGTGGTGGTGGTGCTGGCGGGGCTTGCGTGGGGGCTGTGGCGCCTGCGCCGATGGCCCGTGTTACGTGCGCCGGTGCTGACAGCGGCCCTGGTCGGCGTATTGCTCTGGTTTGGAGGGAGCCAGGTATTGTCGCTGTGGCAGGAGCGCCAGATGCCATTGCCGACGCTGCAGGTGACGGATCTGCAGGGTGGCCCGGTTGATCTGCAGCAGTTCCGGGGCTCGCCGCTGGTACTGAATCTGTGGGCCACATGGTGTGGCCCCTGCCGCCGAGAAATGCCGGTGCTGGCCGCGGCGCAGCACGCACATGCCGATGTGCAGTTCGTATTCCTCAATCAAGGCGAAACCCTGGATGAGGTCCAGGGTTTTCTCGCCGACGAGCGGCTGGTGCTGGGAAACGTGTTGCTGGACGACGACGCGGCCGCATCAACCGTGCTGGGCGTGCAGGCCTATCCTTCGACCCTCTTTTTCGATGCCGACGGGCGCCTGCGTGAACTGCACCTGGGCGAACTGACCGCCGCTGGTCTTGAACACAAACTGCGCCGGCTGCGGTAGCCTGCGCGGGCATCTCACTACGGAGTTCCCATGTTGTCGACTTCCCTGCGCACCGCTCCGGCGTTGCTGTTGTTGCCGGTCATGCTGGCATTGGCCGCCTGCAGCCAGGCCCAGACTCCGCCAGGCAAGACTGCAGCGGCACCGGCCGCAAGCGCTCCAGCCGCTGCCAAGGGTGACCGTCCCGCAGTGTTGAAGGGCATCGAAAAGCACGGCTTCGAGGTCGTTGCCGAGTTCGATGCGCCGGGTGGACTGCGTGGCTTCGCCGGTGTGGTGGGGGGGCAGCAGCCGGCTGCGGCCTACGTCACCGCTGACGGCAAGCACGTGCTGGTCGGCAGCCTGTTCGATGCCGAAGGCAACGACGTGGCTGCCGAGGCCGTGGAAAAGCTGGTCGCCGCACCGATGTCGGCCAAGATGTGGACCAAGCTGGAGGCCAGCGCCTGGGTGCGTGATGGCAAGGCCGACGCACCGCGTGTGGTCTATACCTTCAGCGATGCCAATTGCCCGTACTGCCACAAGTTCTGGGAAGCGGCCCGCCCATGGGTCGATGCAGGCAAGGTGCAGCTGCGCCACATCATGGTCGGCGTAATCCGCGAGGACAGCCCGGCCAAGGCCGCAGCCATCCTGTCGGCGCGTGACCCGAGCGCGGCGCTGCTGGAGAACGAGCACCAGTTCGACCGCGGTGGCATCAAGGCACTGCCAAGCATCAGCCGCGAGATCGCCGGCAAACTCGATGCCAACCAGGTGTTGATGATCGAAATGGGCTTCCAGGGCACGCCGGGCATCCTGTTCCAGGACGCGCAGGGCCAGGTGCAGCGTCGCGCCGGCCTGCCGCAGGGGGCTGACCTGCAGACGGTGCTGGGCCCGCGCTGATCGAAACCCGCATCGCATGACGTGAACCGCAGGCCCGCATGGTGACATGCGGGCCTGCTGCGTTCAGCGGCCCAGGCGGGCACAGCCACCTGCGCAGCACCTGTTCTTCGTCACGTCTGAATCGTGACTGACATCAAGCATCGCGCCTTGATTCCAATCAAGGCCAAAAACGACAGGCGGACTAGCCTTTGACGCATGGAATACAGCGTCACTGCGCGATGGATGCCGCGTTCGCCAGCCCCCAGTTGGGGGCGGCCGGCCCAGCCATTCACGACACTCTCACTCCCTGCTTGTTACCCAGACCGCTGCGGTCGCCACCTCTCTGGCAGCGCGGCCTTGATGGAGTCGACATGGGGGCAGGCAGGACAGTGTCATCGTTCTGTTGCCTGCCACGCGCAGGCTGACCGGTGTCGTCGACGCAGTACCTGCATTTCCAGCAACGGCAACGCGAGGCCAGGGTGGCGCATGCGTGCGCTCCGGGAACGTGATGCGAATGTTCGTCCGGGGAGGATGCAATGCGTGTGGCGGTACTGAGTCTGGCGTGTCTGGGTGCACTGGCGATCACGCCAGCGTATGCGCAACAGCACGATGCGGAGGATACACAGGCACTGCGGCGCGAGATTGCCGCCATGCGGCAGGCGCTGGAAGGCATGCAGCAGCGCCTGGATCGGCTTGAACAACGCGACGCGACGCCTGCGCCTGCGTTGGCGCAGATGCCGGCAGCGCCTGTAGCGGCTGGTGCTGCAACGGCGACTGCGACTGATGTAGTCCATCGCACCCAGGTGCCGGGTGTGGCACAGCCGGTGCTGCCGCAACGCGACTCCGTGGCTGACCCGTCCACCGCCGCATCGCGTCCGGACAGCGCCGCAGGCCCGACCGACCCCGATCTGAAAGGCTTCTTCGCCATTCCCGGGACCGACACGGTGATCCGCATCGGGGGCTACGCCAAGCTGGATGCCATCGCCGACTCGCGCGCGGCGGGTGATGAGGATCAATTCATTCCGTCATCCATGCCGGTGGGTGGCAGCCATCGTGATGTCTCCAACTTCAACATCCACGCCAAGCAGACCCGCTTCAGTTTCGAGGCGCGGCGGCCGACCACGCATGGCAATCTGCGCTTCTACCTGGAAAACGACTTCTTCGGCAGCAGCGATGGCTACGAGTTCCGGCTGCGCCATGCCTATGGCCAGCTTGGCAATACCTACGCCGGCTACGGCTACTCCAGCTTCATGGACCCGGACAGCCTGCCCGACACGCTGGATTTCGCAGGGCCGGGCGGTGCCGGTTATCTGCTGGTGGCGGGCATCCACCACAGCTTCGCGATGGGCAAGGGCAACACGCTCACCGTCGCCGCTGAAGACCCGAAGACCGAACTGGCCGGGGCCACCGAGGAACGGGCCGCAGTGAACCGCCTGCCCGATGTGACGGTGACCGCGCGCATGGAGCGTGACTGGGGCCATCTGCAACTGGGTGCGGTGGCGCGCAGCCTGGCCTATGACGGCGATGGCGAGCGCGACCGGCGCATGGCCGGCGGCCTGCAGCTCAGCGGCTCGGCCTCGGTGGGCGAGCGCGACCTGTTGTTGTTTGGTGCCCTGGGTGGCCGCGGCCTAAGTCGCTACACCGCCGACCTGACCGGCTCCGGGCTGGATGCCGTGGTCGGCGCCGATGGCCGCCTGGATGCATTGGACCTGCATGGTGGCTTCGTGGGCTACACCCATTACTGGTCCGAGCTGTGGCGCTCGAACCTGATCTTCGGGCAGCTGACGCTGGAACGGAATGCGGCACTGGCCGCCGACGCGTTCCGGCAGAGCCGCTACGGCGTGTTCAACCTGATCTGGAGCCCGGCGCCGTCGTGGACGATGGGCATGGAGCTGCTGTACGGCCGCCTGGAACAGCAGGGCGGCACGCGCGGCGACACGGTCCGGGTGCAGGGCAGCCTGCAGTACAACTTCATCAAGTAAGCGCCAGCGGCCGTACGCCAGCGCAACCGTCCCCACGCCCGGTCGCACCGGGCTCATGCCAGTACAGGAGATTGTCATGGCAGAAGCAAAGAAAATCGGGGTGGTCGGAGCCACCTTTCTCGTCGCCGGCAACATGATGGGCTCGGGTGTGTTCCTGCTGCCGTCCAGCCTGGCCAAGATCGGTACCGCCTCGATCTGGGGCTGGCTGATCACCACTGCCGGCGCGTTGCTGCTGGCCTTCGTGTTCGCCAAGCTGGGCAAGCTGGCACCGAAGGCGGGTGGTCCTTATGCCTACGCGCGTGACTGGTTCGGGCCGTACATGGGCTTCCAGACCAACACCATCTACTGGTTCGCCAACTGGATCGGTAATGTCGCCATTCCGATCGCCGCGGTGGGGTACTTCAGCTACTTCTTCCCGATCCTGTCCGAACCGCTGGTGCGCTGCATCGCGGTGCTGGTGCTGGTATGGGCGCTCAGCTTCGCCAACATGATCGGCCCGGCCTTCGTCAGCCGCGTGCAGACGGTCACCACCAGCTTCGCGCTGGTGCCGATCCTGGGCATCGCCATCTTCGGCTGGTTCTTCTTCGATGCTGACATCTTCAAGGGCGCCTACAACGTGTCCGGTGAATCCAACTTCGGCGCGATCTCCAGCGCCGCGGCACTGACCCTGTGGGCCTTCATCGGCGTCGAATCGGCCTCGGTGACCGCTGGCGTGGTCGAGAACCCGGAAAAGAACGTGGCCCGCGCCACGCTGGCGGGTGTGTTCCTGGCCGCGATCGCCTATATCGCCAGCTCCTCGGTGATCATGGGCATGGTGCCCAACGGCGAGCTGCAGACCTCCGATGCCCCGTTCGCATTGGCCGCGGCCAAGGCGGTCGGTGGCTGGGGCGGTGCGCTGGTCAGCCTGTGCGCCTTCATCGGTGCTGCCGGTTCGCTGGGCGGCTGGATCCTGCTGACCGCGCAGAGCGCCAAGGCGGCGTCGGATGACGGCCTGTTCCCGAGCATCTTCAGCAAGACCAACAAGGATGACGTGCCGGTCAAGGGCGTGCTGATCGTAGCGGTGCTGATGACCCTGGCCGTGCTGGTCACCTCCACCTCGGAAACCGCGTCCGCGCAGTTCGACGTGATCACGTCAGCGGCGGTGGTGCTGACGCTGCTGCCCTACATCTACTCGTGCGTGGCGTGCTACTTCGTGGTCGAGCGTTCGCACACGCTGGTCCACACCGGAGCGTTCTGGACCCTGACCAGCCTGACCGTCGTGTACTGCCTGTGGGCGATCTACGGCTCGTCAGGAACCATCGTGCAGTACGCCTTCCTGTTCGTGCTGTTCATCACCGTGTTCTATCCCTTCTTCAGCGAGGAGCGCCGCCAGCAGCGGCAGCGCGCCCGCGAGGCCTCGGCGATCAGCGCCGGCGCCCAGCGTTCCTGAGTTAGACAAGGAGAATCAACGTGTACTTCAAGTCCCTGGACTACCCGGTCATTGTCATCGACAACGACTACGAGTCGCCGCGCATCGGTGGCATCCTGATCCGTGCGCTGGTGGAGGAGCTGCGCAGCAACGACCAGCGCGTGCTGTGCGGCCTGAACCTGGATGATGCCCGTGCCGGTGCCCGCACCTACGTGGCGGCCTCGGCGGTGCTGATCTCGATCGATGGCAGCGAAGAGGTGGACGGCGAGTTCCAGCGCCTGACCGCGTTCCTGCGTGAGCAGAGCGCGCGCCGCGCCAATCTGCCGGTGTTCCTGTACGGCGAGCGCCGCACCATCGAGAAGGTGCCGAGCAAGCTGCTCAAGTACATTCACGGTTTCATCTTCCTGTTCGAAGACACCAAGAGCTTCATCTCGCGGCAGGTGATGCGTGCGGCCGAAGACTACATGAAGAACCTGTTGCCGCCGTTCTTCAAGGCCCTGATCCACCACGCGGCCGAGTCGAACTACTCTTGGCACACGCCGGGCCATGCCGGCGGCGTGGCGTTCACCAAGTCGCCGGTCGGCCGCGCCTTCCACCAGTTCTACGGTGAGAACACCCTGCGCAGCGATCTGTCGATCTCGGTGCCGGAGCTGGGTTCGCTGCTTGACCATACCGGCCCGATCAAGGATGCCGAGAACGAGGCAGCGCGCAACTTCGGCGCCGACCATACCTTCTTCGTCACCAACGGCACCTCCACCGCCAACAAGATCGTGTGGCACGGTACGGTGGCGCGTGGCGACGTGGTGTTCGTCGATCGCAATTGCCACAAGTCGCTGCTGCACGCGCTGATCATGACCGGCGCGGTGCCGGTGTACTTCACCCCCAGCCGCAACGCGCACGGCATCATTGGCCCGATCAGCCTGGACCAGTTCACGCCCGAGTCGCTGCAGCAGCGCATCGCCGCCAATCCGCTGGCCAGCAAGGCCTACCAGGCCGGCTCCAAGCCGCGCATCGCGGTGGTCACCAACTCGACCTACGACGGCCTGTGCTACAACGCCGAGAAGATCGCCGACGAGATCGGCAGCGCGGTCGACTTCCTGCACTTCGACGAAGCCTGGTATGCCTACGCCGCGTTCCATCCGTTCTACGAGAACCATTACGGCATGGCCAAGGGCAAGCCGCGTGAGCAGGATGCGATCATCTTCACCACGCATTCGACCCATAAGCTGCTGGCCGCGTTCTCGCAGGCGTCGATGATCCACGTGCGCAATTCCGCACATCGCAACCTGGATGCCGAGCGCTTCAACGAGTCGTTCATGATGCACACCTCGACCAGCCCGCATTACGGGGTGATCGCGGCCTGTGACGTGGCCTCGAAGATGATGGAAGGTGACGCCGGCCGTTCGCTGGTGCAGGAAATGCACGACGAGGCGATCGCGTTCCGCCGCGCGATGCTGCACGTGCGCGATGACCTTGGCCGCGACGACTGGTGGTTCAGCGTGTGGCAGCCCACCAAGGTCGAGCGCAGCCTGGACAAGGGCGATACGCCGGCACCGCTGGTGGCCAAGCGCGAAGAGTGGTACCTGCAGCCGGATGCGCACTGGCACGGCTTCGAGAACCTGGTTGACGACTATGTGCTGATCGACCCGATCAAGGTGACCCTGCTGACCCCGGGGCTGGCGATGGACGGCAGCATGGGCAAGCTGGGCATCCCGGCGGCGGTGCTGAGCAAGTTCCTGTGGGGCCGCGGCATCACCGTGGAGAAGACCAACCTGTACTCGGTGCTGTTCCTGTTCTCGATGGGCATCACCAAGGGCAAGTGGAGCACGCTGGTCACCGAGCTGATGGCGTTCAAGGAGCTGTACGACCGCAACGCACCGCTGAGCCAGGCACTGCCGTCGCTGGCCGCTGACTACCCCAATGCCTATGCCGGCTGGGGCCTGCGTGACCTGTGCGATGCGCTGCACGCGTTCAACCAGGAATTCTCGGTGGCCAAGGTGATGCGCGAAATGTACGTGGACCTGCCGACCCCGGTGATGACCCCGGCCGACGCCTACAATCACCTGGTGAAGGGCGAGATCGAGCGGGTCGACATCGAGCAGCTCAGCGGCCGCGTCGCCGCCACCATGCTGGTGCCGTACCCGCCGGGCATCCCGACCATCATGCCGGGCGAACGCTTCGGCGACAGCGACGAGCCGATCATCCAGTCGCTGCGCATCGCCCGCGAGCAGAATGCCCGTTTCCCGGGCTTCGAGTCGGACGTGCACGGGCTGATCATCGAGCACGATGGCGATGAGACGTCGTACAGGGTGGAGGTGCTGAAGGCCTGACCGGCGACGGTCGGCCCTTCGGCGAACGATGGATACCGCGCGCGAGCAACGCATCCTGAAGTTCTCGATCGGGGTGACCATCGCGGTCAGCGCGGTCGGCTTCATCGGTGGCCTGCTGGTGGGATCGCAGGCCATCCTGTTCGATGGTGTCTACAGCCTGGTCGACGTTGCCCTGACGCTGGTGTCGTTGTCGGTACTGCGGCTGGTGGCGCGGGAACAGAGCCCGCGCTTCCAGTACGGCTACTGGCACCTGGAACCGATGGTGGAGGCGCTTGGCGGGGTGATCCTTTCGTTGGCCTGCGTGTATGCGCTGGCCAACGCGGTGATTGGCCTGACCACGGGCGGGCACGAAGTGAAGTTCGGGCCTGCGCTGTGGTGGGCGGCGTTGCTGAGTGCCAGCAACCTGGCAATGGCCGCGTTCGTCGCGCAGCGTGCACGGCGCCTGCGCTCGGCGTTGCTGTGGCTGGACGTGCGTGGCTGGCTGCTGGGCGGATTGATGAGCCTGGCCGTGGTGCTGGCCTTCGTGCTGGCGCTGGTCCTGCACGGCGGCCAGTGGCACCACTGGGTGCCATACCTGGATTCGATCGTGCTGGCGTTGATCAGCCTGGCGGTACTGCCGGTGCCGGCGCGAAGCGCGTGGAAGGCCATGCGTGAGGTGCTGCAGGTGGCGCCGGATGACCTGGACCGGCGCGTGCAGCAGGTGATGCAGGCGTTCGTGGCCGAGCGCGGCTATGCCGGCTTCACCAGCCACGTGGCGAAGATGGGGCGAATGCGCTTCATCGAGATCCATGTGCTGGCCGACCCGGCGACACCGCTGGGCTCGGTGGGCCAGGTCGATGCGATGCGTGATGAGATCGCAGTACGGCTGGATGCACGTGGCAGCACGTTCTGGCTGACCATCGATTTCACTGCCGATCCGGCGTGGACGTGACGCGACGAAGGACCGCGATCGTTGCGCGTGCCGGACTACTCTGTTGCGTCGGATGTATTTGACCTCAACCGGAGTTGAGGTCGCAGACTGCTGCGCAATCCCGGTCATCCATACGAGGCCTGGGGCGCCTAGCGCAGGTAGTACTCCACCGGTACCACCAGTTCCTGCGGCGCCTTCAGTTCAGCAGGAATGGGCGGCAGTGGCTGCGCGCGGCGGAAGGTCTGCAGCGCGGCGTCGTCCAGCATCGGCTGGCTACTGGACTGCTCCAGACGCAGTGCCAGCAGCCGCCCCTCACGGTCGATGCTGGCCCTGACCCAGGCCGTGCCCTGCTGGCGTCGTGAGCGCGCGGCGGCAGGGTAGTAGCGGTACCGCTCCAGCCGCGCCATCAGGCGGGCTTCCCACTGGTCGCTGGCGGCGCCGGCCTGGAAGTCCGCAGGGGGTGCGTCTGGAGCGGGCGGCGCGGCCGTGATCGATGCCGGTGCGGGACTTGCATCGGTCGCGGCCGCAGGCGGGGCGATCGGCAGCGGCTGCCGGCCACGGCCACCGGTCTCGCTGGCCGCCAGCTCACCCTCGCGTGCTGCGGTGGGGGTGGGCGGTGGGGGCGATTTCGTCGGCTGCGATGCACGTGCCTGCTGTGCCTGGCTGGGCGTGTCGGCCTGGCGTTCCTCGATCGGTTGCGGTGGCGTGGCCGGTGCCAGCAGGCGCAGGCTGATGCGTACGTCCTGTTCCGGTGGTGGCAGTGCGGGCGGCGTGGCCACCCAGTGCACCAGCAGCAGCAAGGGCAGCAGGTGCAGGCCGATGCTGATAACAACGGCCTGCCAGTGGTGGCCACGCTCAGTCATCGCCCAGCACCCACAGCAGGTCGGCATCGCTCGCATCGACCTGTTCGCCTGGAGATGCCAGCACGATCACCAGCGCCGGGGTACCCGGTGGCAGATGGCCCGGCACGCCGGTACCGCGCAGTACATGCCAGCGCCCGGCGACCAGCAGGGCCGGGGCCGGCGCATCGGTCAGTACCTGTGCCATGCGGCGATCGCGGGCGTACTGTACGGCCAGCATCCCGTCCAGCATCGGTGCCGCATCGGCATGCTGCGCCAGCACCACCGCCGACAACCGTTGCCGAGCCGCAGCAACCGGAAATGCTACTGGTTCTGTAGAGGCCAGCAGGCGGTTGACCTCGGCGCGCGACAGGTTGCCGCCGACCAGCGCAATGCCCGCAGCCGTGGCGTCCTGCACCAGCCCGCCGTAGGCGGCCCACGGCCAGCGCGCGTCCCAGTCCAGCAGTTCCTGCAGGCGTGGGCCCTCGGCCTGGTTGCCCTTGGCCAGCCAGCGCTGTACCCGCTGCAACCGCGGTTGGCGTTCGCTGGCGATCATCTCCATCACCAGCGCCCTCTGGGGGCGCTGCTGGTGCAGTGCCTGCAGCAACCAGCGCTGGCCGGCATGGTCGCCCGCAAGGTCATGACGCTCGCCCAGCAGCAGTCGCTGCGCGCCGGCCGCACGCTGGATGAACATGGACTCGTCCAGCGGCTGGCCGCTGGCCAGGTCGATCACTTTGCCGGGCATCGGCTGTGCGCTGGCCAGGGAGGTCAGCGCAAGCAGGCACAGCGGCAGCCAACGGCGGCTAGAACGCCACATTGACGCCCATCGAGACGGTGCGGCCACGGCCGTTGCCGCGGTCAAGGATCGGGCTGAAGATGCTGTCGATCGAGGCATTGTTGTCATAGGCCTTGTTCTGCAGGTTTTCGATGTTCAGCCACAGCGTGGTGTTGGGCTGGGGCTTGAAGCTGGCGTAGAAGTCCAGCAGCACGCCGGTGCCGCCGGTCTTGCGGGTCTGGAAGAAGTCGTAGCCTTCCTCGGTGGGACCGGAATACTCGGCGCGCAGGCCGGCCTGCACGCGCTGCTGCCACCAGCGGCCGCCCACATCCAGCGTCCAGTAGCGGTCGGGCAGGGCGGTGATGTCTTCCAGGTTGACGAACTCGATGGCCGGCGCGCTGGTCTGCGAGCGGGTCCAGCTGAGGGTGGCGTGGTAGTGCTCGCTGGCGTAGTGCGCCTCCAGCTCGATGCCGCGCATGCGCACGATGCCCTGGTGGTTCATCCAGCGCGTGGTGGTACTGAAATCGTCGGCATCCAGCGTATCGGTCCAGGCATTGAGCTGCGGATCGCTATCGATCGGCACCACGAACGGCGCCACTTCCGGCGGATGCACGATCAGCAGGTACTGCGGCTTGATGTAGTCGCGGATGCGGTTGTCGAAGCGGGTGATGCGCAGCTGGGCCAGGTCGCCGTCGACCAGCAGCGAGTCGGTGCTGAGGTTGGCGCCGAACTGCAGGTTGCGCGAGCGCTCGCGGCGCAGGAACGGATTGGCGCCTACGCCGTCGGCATCGCTCATGCCCTCCAGCGGAATCTTCTCGAAGAACATTTCCTGCACCCGCGGCGGCCGCGAGGTGCGCGAGACTTCGGCGAACAGCTGCAGCCAGTCGGTCGCCTGCAGAGAAACCGCCAGGCTGGGGCTGAGTGCACGCTCGGTGCGGCGCACATCGATGTCGCCGCCGTTGATCTCCGCGCACTGGCCCGGCACCTCGGAACAGCCGGGGATATGGCCACGGATGCCGTAGCGGTCCTGGCGCAGGCCGGCGGTCAGTGCATAGATGTCGTACTGCAGTTCCAGCGTGCTGAACACGCTGTCGAGCTGGCTGCGCCCCTGCGGGTTGGCGCCGCGCAGGGTAGGCGTGTCGGCCACGAAGATGTCCGACTGGTGCTTGATGCCGGTGTTCCAGCGCGCCTGCAGCGCGCCGATGTCGAAGCGGCTGGTGTTGTCGAGGGTCCAGCTGCTCAGGCTGCTGTGGGTACGGCGGCCGATGTAGCTGGAGTCCTCCACCGGCGGGTAGAACAGCCGGGTCTTGTTGCTGGCGAAGGTCGCACGCAGGTCGACCCACGGGGAGTAGGGCGTGTAGTGGTAGCTGGCGCGCTGGTTGCGTGCGGAAATCTGCCACGGGTAGTTGTGGTAGAAGTCGTTTTCGTAACGCATGTGGCTCAGGTCGAGCCGATGCTGGTCGCTGGGCTGCAGGCGCGCTTTCAGCAGCCAGCTGCTGGGCTGCTGGCTGCCAGGGTCGGCCTTGTTGGTCTGCCCGCGTGCCGTCGCGTATTCGCCGCTGCGGCTGCTGCTGGCGGCGGCGAGCAGGCCGAACTGGCGGTCGCCACCGTCTTCGCTGTGGCGCCATGCGCCGGCGAAGGTGCGGCCACTTCCATAGCCGTTGTTGCCATGCCGGTAGCCTGCACGCAGGCCCCAGTCGCGGCCTTCGCCAAGCAGATCGTCGATGTCCAGGGTGCGGAAGTTGGCGCTGCCGGCCAGCGTACCGGCGCCATCGCCACCGGCGACCGCCCCGCGCTGCACGTCCACGCCGGCCAGCAGGAACGGATCGACGTAGGCGAACGGGCCACCCGATCCATGGCCGGCGTTGTTGCGGAAGGTCTGGGTGACACCGTCGATCATGGTGTTGACCCGGCCGGCGCCGGTCATGCCGCGGATGTTGACCTGCAGGCCGGGCTGGCTGCGCGAGTGGAAGCTGTGGGTTCCGGGCATCGAGCGCAGCAGGCTGTTGCCATCCTGGCGCTCGGCCATCGCCACCCGCTCACTGCCTACAGCGGGAGCGAAGCCATCGCGGGTGGCGGGCACGTACTGGCTGGCGCCGGTGCCTGGCGCCTGGCCATGCGCGGTGTCGCCCTGAACGCGCAGCGGCCCGGTGCGGCGGCTGCCGTCGCTGCGTTCGGCGGGCGCCGGCTCCAGGGTGGCGCGACGTGCATCGATGAAGCGTGGGCGCAGGCCACTGCCGGCCAGCAGGCGTGACAGCGCCTGTGCGTCATCGAAGTCACCGCGCAGGGCCGGTGCAGGATGGCCAGCGGGCAATGCCGCGCCGATCACCAGGTCGACGCCGGTCAGGCGGCTGTACGCATCCAGCGCGGCGGCCAGCGGCTGCGCGGGCAGATCATAGGTGCGGGTGGCCACCTGCGCGTGGGCGCTGGAGGGCAACAGCGGAACCGTGCTGGCACAGGCCAGCGACAGGGCAAGAACAAGGGGGCGGTGGCACAGCATCGAAGACTCCAGGGGCTGACGCAGAGCGTCGTCATCCTGGGTAGACGCAGCGGCAGGCCCGATGTCAGGGCGCATCAGCATGTTCCCTGCGCGGCGGCAACCAGACCTGCACGCCCGCGCCCAGGCGCAGCACGCGCACGTGCAGCTGCGCGGCCAGTTGATCGCGGTTGCTGGCTGCGCCGTCGGCACTGCCCAGCAGGGTGACCGGTTGCTGGCGCAGGCGCGCGCCGATGATCCAGGTGTGCCCGCCGTGCCAGCGGTCCAGGCCTTCGGTGACATCGGCGAGGGGGGCCGAGACCCAGTGCAGGCGTCGTTCGCGCCAGGCAAGGCCGCCGCTGTCTGCCGGCTGGGCGGCAGGCGGTGACTGTCCGTTGAAGCGTACCTGTTGCCCCTCGGCCGCCTGCACGGTCCCGCTGCCGTCCTCTACCCGGACGCGATGTTCGGTGACCGTGACCCTGCTGCTGTTGCCCTGCACGACGAGGTCGAAGGCAGTACCCAGCGCAGTGACCGTGCCATGCGGCGTATGCACCTGGAACGGCCGGCGGGCGTCGGCAGCGACCTTGAACCAGGCCTGGCCGCGTTGCAGCTGCAACTGGCGATGTTGCCCATCAACGCGCACATGCACTTCGCTGCCTGGTGACAGCAGGACATGCGAACCGTCCGGCAGCGCTTCGTCGCGGATTTCGCCAGCGGCGGTGCGCAGCACCTGCGTGGCCGGCGGCGGGGCAGGGCGGCCATACAGTCCAAGCGCGCACAGCAGCAGCACCGCAATACCGGCTTCACCCAGGTGGCGGCGGCGCCGGCGTTGCTGCTGGCGCTGAAGGCTGGGGGTGGCGGCACCGGCCTGCCACAGCTGCTGCAGGTGCTGGTACTGCAGGGCATGGCGCGGGTCGGCCTGGCACCATTGGTTGAACGCGTTCTCATCGCGTTCGCCGTCGTGCCCATCCAGCCACCAGCGGGCGGCTTCGCGTGCGATGGTGTCCTGGCTCATGGGCCAGGCACCTGCTGCAGGGCGACCAGGGCGCGCAGCAGATGGCCGTGCGCGGTCTGCCGGCTGATGCCGAGCTGGCGCCCGATCTCGGCCAGGGCCATCTGCTCGACACGGGCGAGCAGGAATACCTGGCGCGAGCGCGGTGGCAGCGCGGCGATGATCGCATCGAGATGACGCAGCTGTTCGGCGTCGAGCAGGCGCTGGTCCGGCAGTGGTGCGGGATCGGCGATGGCATGCAGCTGGGTGTCATCCAGCGCCTCTTCGCGCCGGCGCTGGCGCTGCCGGTAGTGGTCGGCGATCAGGTTGTGGGCAACGCGATACAGATAGGCGCGGCCATTGTTCAGCAGGCCGCTGGCGGCGACCTTGACGATACGCAGCCAGGTTTCCTGGACGACGTCATCGGCATCGCAGCGTTGCGGGAGTTTGCGACGGACATGGGCGTGCAGCGGCCGGTAATGGGCCGCGCACAGCTGCGCGACATCCGTCGGTTCGACAGGCGTGGACACGGGGCGGGCGACAACTGGGAAAGGGAACAGCCCGCGGCGGCAAGGGCAGCGGCAGCACCTTACAGCAAAAGAGAATCATTTGCATCCATGGGTGGCCATCAGCCAGTGATGGACCCGCCAGCCGTTGGCCGGCATGCCCCCAAACGGGTCAGAGGTCGCGGTACTGGATCTGCGCGGCGAGCACGCGCAGGCCGTCAGCGTTGCTGGACAGGATGCGCTCCTCGCCGATACCTTTCTGCCGCTTCAGCTGGAAGCCCTGTTCGCTGGGCAGCCGTGCGGCGATGACGTCCATGCGCAGCAGGGCGTCGGGGCCGCTGCAGTCGAAGTGGCTCCAGTAGGCGCCATCGCGGTAGACCTGCAACCGGTAATTCATCGTGGCATCTCCGGCAGGTCCTGCAGCCAGTGGTCGAACATCGCGGTGGCGGCGGCTGCCAGCGGGGCACCATAGCGGCGCGCCTGCGCGCGCAGGTCGTTCGGGTCGATGCCGGCCTGGGCCAGTTCCAGGGTGTGGCCGATCAGCCAGCGTTCGAACTGGCGCGCGTCCAGCTCCGGATGGCATTGCAGGCCCAGTGCGTGCTGACCGATGGCAAATGCCTGGTGGCGGCAGGCGGGCGTGCTGGCCAGGCGGCGTGCGCCGGGCGGGAGTTCGAAGCCCTCACCGTGCCAATGCAGTACCGGAATGCCCTGCAGGGCCTGCAGGGGCGAGCGCTGGCCGTCATCGGTGAGCAGCAGTGGCGCGAAACCGATCTCCTTGCCGCCACTGGCAACGACGCTGGCGCCGAGCGCGCGCGCCATCAGCTGCGCGCCGAGGCAGATGCCCAGGGTTGGCCGCTGCTGCTGCAGGCGACGCTGCAGCAGGGCGATGCTGTCGGTGACGAAGGGATAGGTTTCTGTGTCGTTGGCACTGATCGGGCCACCCAGCACGACCAGCAGTTCGGCCGCTTCGGCATCGTCGAGCGGATCGACACCGGCCTGCAGCACCTTCAGCTGCCAGCCCTGCGCCAGCAGCAGCGGTTTCAGGGTGCCGAGATCCTCGAAGGCAACGTGCTGCAGGACCACCGCGTGCTTCATGCCGGTGCTCCGCTGGTGGGCCAGTAGAAACTGTCCGGGGTGGCGCGGGCGCCGAAGATGGCCTGTCCGACGCGGACCACGGTGGCGCCTTCCTCGATGGCCACTTCGAAGTCGCCGGACATGCCCATCGACAGCTGCGACAGGTCGAGACCGGCGGGCGCATAGCACTGCAGCTGGTCGCGCAGTTCGCGCAGGCGCACGAAGCAGGCGCGCACCCGCTCGACCTCCGGGGTGAACACTGCCAGGGTCATCAGGCCGCGCGCGCGCAGACGATCGAAGGCGGGCAGCTGCTGTACGAAGTCGCCGACCGCGTCGGGTTCGAGTCCGTACTTGCTGGGTTCAGCCGAGGTGTTGACCTGTACGAATACATCCAGCGTGCGGTCTTCCAGCTGCAGGCGCTGCTGCAGGGCCTCGGCCACGCGCAGGCTGTCCAGCGCCTGGAACTCGCTGGCGAAGCGCGCCACGTAGCGCGCCTTGTTGGTCTGCAGGTGGCCGATCACCGACCAGTGCACGCCCAGGTCGGCCATGGCCTCGGCCTTGCGCTGTGCCTCCTGGACCTTGTTCTCGCCCAGTTCGTGGCAACCAGCGGCCACGGCCATGCGGATGCGGGCGTCATCGACGGTCTTGCTGACCGGCAGCAGGCGCACGCTGGCCGGATCACGGCCAGCGCGGGCGCAGGCGTCGGCGATGCGCTGGCGCACGGTGGCCAGGTTGGCGGCGATCTGTTCAACAGACTGGGCCATGGGCCAGTCGGCGGCAGCAAGGGGCATGCGGGCACCTCCAATGCGGAATGGCCAGGGTGGGATACACTGGCACAGGACAAGAGTTATTTTGGCATAGGACAAAATGAAAATCACCGGGCATAGCGCCGAGTCGATCTTCGACAGCATCCGCGACGGCATCGGCAAGGGCCGCCTGCCGGCCGGCAGCGTGCTGCCGCCGGTGCGTGAGCTGGCCGAGCAGCTGGGGGTGAACCGCAACACCGTGGCCGCAGCCTACAAGCGGCTGGACGCGGCGGGCCTGGCCAGCACTGCCGGCCGTCGCGGCACGGTGGTGCGCGGCTTGCCGTCGGCAATGGCACGCGAAGGAAGCACGCCGGGAGTGGCCCTGCATGACCTGGCCAGTGGCAACCCGGACCCGCGCCTGCTGCCGAACCTGCGACTGGCTCCGGCGGCGCCACGGTTGTATGGGGTGGGCACGGTCGACCCGCGGTTGCAGGCGCTGGCACGGGCCTCGCTGGATGCGGATTGCCCCGAGGGGTATGCGCTGGAGCTGACCCATGGCGCGGTCGATGGCATCGAGCGCCTGTTGGCAGCATGGCTGCTGCCGGGTGATCGCATCGCGGTCGAAGATCCCTGTTTCCTCGGCAGCCTCAACGTACTCAACGCGGTAGGCCATGCGCCGTTGCCGGTGGCGGTGGATGCGCATGGCATGCAGGTTGAATCGCTACGTGCCGCGCTGGAGGCCGGCGCACGCGCGGTGCTGCTGACCCCGCGTGCGCACAATCCGACCGGGGCCAGCCTGGATGCGAAGCGCGCACGGGCACTGCGGCAGCTGCTTGCCCACTATCCGCAGGTGGCAGTGCTGATCGACGATCACTACGCGCTGCTCTCGCAGCAGGCCTACCATTCGGTGTTGCCGCTCGATGGCCGGCGCTGGGCGCTGTTGCGCTCGCTGTCCAAGCCGCTTGGCCCTGACCTTCGGCTGGCCTGGTTGGGCTGTGATGAGGAAACTGCGGCGCGGTTGCGGCTGCGGTTGGCATCGGGCACGGGCTGGGTCAGTCATCTTCTGCAGGACGCGGCCACCTCGGTGCTGGGCTCGGCGTCGCAGCGGGCGAAGATCGCGTCGGCAGGCGAGCGTTACCAGCAGCGCCTGCAGTCGCTGCAGGAATTGCTCGTTGCACGTGGCGTGGCGACGCCGCAGCCGATGGAAGGGCTGAACCTGTGGCTGCCCTTGCCGGCCGACAGTCATCCGCAGGTGCTGGCGCTGGCCGCGCGTGGCTGGCATGTGCGCGCGGGCGAAGTGTTCGCGGTGGCGGCGCCCGGGCATGGCCTGCGCATCACCTGCGCGGCGCTGGGGCCGGTGCAGCAGCGGCAGCTGGCCGATGATCTGGCGGCGGTGTCTGGACTGTAGAGTCGAGCTTGCTCGACTGCTCGTGCCAACAACAGTCGAGCAAGCTCGACTCTACAAAGGTGAAGCAAAGTCGAGCAAGCTCGACGCTACAAAAGCAGATCAGGGCGCGGCGTTGGCGCCCGGGCGCACGTAGTAGGACTGGCCGCTGTCATCGACGAACATCAGTTCAGGCTTTCCCTGCCAGGAGGTGAGCATGGCGCCGGTATTGTTCTGGTGCTTGACCATCAGGCTGGCGCCGCGGTCCGGGTTGGCCACCACCTTGAACACTTCAGTGGTGCCGGTGGCATCGTCCAGGGTCAGCAGGGCCTCGCCGCCGCGGTCGCTGGTGCCATAGCCACCGCGTTCGGAGCCGTCCGGGCCGAGCAGGATCAGGCCTGACAGGGCGGTCGCACGCGGCCCCTGGGTGCGACCCTGGCTGAGAGGATCGGGAACCGGTGCGCCGAGGATCACCCGTGGCTGTCCGCTTTCATCGTGGATGACCAGCCCGCGTGCTTCGATGATGCGCTGTGGCGATTGGCTGCGGTGCAGGCTCCAGGCGGTCCAGCCGGACACCAGCAGGGCGAGGGTGGCGACCACCAGCGTGGTCAGCAGCAGTGCACGGGGCATCGTGTCGTCCTTCCTTGGATGTGCCGACGATAGCGGATGCGGACCGGCAATGGCCAGTTCGTTGTGTGACGTTGTGTATCGTCAGTGGAAATCGCGGCTGTGGCTGCGCAGTCCCTGCAGTAGTTCATCCAGGCAGTGCATGCGCTGCACGATGACATGCTGCACGCCATCGACGCGCTCCAGGCGGCCATCGATCTGCATCAGCTGGGTATCAACCAGCACCCGGTGCTGGCGATCAGCGAGGTGCCGCCAGACCACCGCGTTGACCATGCCGGTTTCGTCCTCAAGGGTGAGGAAGGTCACGCCACTGGCGGTCTGCGGACGCTGGCGCATGCGTACCAGGCCGGCAATGCGCACGCGGCGGCCATGGCCGTGAGCCGCCAGTTGCGCGGCGTCCAGGCAGCCACGAGTGCGCAGCTGTGCGCGCAGGAACGAGATCGGATGGCGGCCAAGCGTGGTGCCGGTACTGCGGTAGTCGGCCTGCATGTCTTCCCAGGTGCTGGGCAGCGGCAACGGCACGCGGGCCTCGGCGGTGGCGCGGGCGTGGTCGAACAGCGGCAGCCGGTTTTCAACGCCGGAGATATCCCAGCGCGCACGATGGCGATGGCCGCTGAGCCCACGCAACGCGCCAGCATCGGCCAGCAGGCCCTGTTGGCGACGGTCCAGCGCGGTGCGCTGGCACAGGTCGCCCACGTCGTCGAAGGGGCGCCGCGCACGTTCTCGCATGATGGCCTGCACGGCGGGTTCGTTGCAGCCATCGACCAGGCGCAGGCCGAGCCGGATCGCGGCCGGTCCCTTGCTGAAATCCAGCGTGCAGTCCCAGTCGCTGTGGCGCACGTCCAGCGGCAGCACGCCGATGCCATGCCGGCGCGCGTCCTGCAGCAGCTGGTCGGGGCTGTAGAAGCCCAGTGGCTGGCTGTTGATCAGGCTGGCGGTGAACGCGGCCGGGTGGTGGCACTTCAGCCAGCAGCTGGCATAGGTCAGCAGGGCGAAGCTGGCGGCGTGGCTTTCCGGAAAGCCGTAATCGCCGAAGCCCTTGATCTGCTCGAACAGGTGTTCGCCGTATTCGCGGCTGAAGCCGTTCTTCAACATCCCCGCCAGCAGCTTCTCGCGATGCGGCTCCAGCCCGCCACGGCGCTTCCACGCGGCCATCGAGCGGCGCAGGGCATCGGCCTCGCCCGGGGTGTAACTGGCCGCATCCACCGCCAGCTGCATCACCTGTTCCTGGAACAGCGGCACGCCCAGGGTGCGCGCGAACACGCGCTCCAGCTGCGGCGGGTACAGCGGTTCTTCCAGGTTGTCCAGCGCCTCTGGACCCTGTTCGCGCAGCAGCCGGCGGCGCTCCAGGTAGGGGTGCACCATGTCGCCCTGGATCGGGCCGGGGCGCACGATCGCCACTTCGATCACCAGGTCGTAGAAGTTGCGCGGCTGCATGCGTGGCAGCATCGCCATCTGTGCACGCGACTCGATCTGGAACACGCCGATGGTGTCGGCGGCGCTGATCATGTCGTAGGTGGGTGTGTCCTCATCGGGAATCGCATCCATGCGCCCACTGTGCAGGCCATGCTGCTGCAGCATCGCCAGGCATTTGCGGATGGCGGTGAGCATGCCCAGTGCCAGGCAGTCGACCTTCATCAGGCCGGTGGCATCCAGGTCATCCTTGTCCCATTGGATGACGGTGCGGTCGGCCATCGCTGCGTTCTCGACCGGCACCAGGGTCGACAGCGGATGCTCGGAAATCACGAAGCCGCCCGGGTGCTGCGACAGGTGGCGTGGGAAGTCGATCAGCTCGGCGGTCAGTGACAGCAGCCGGCGCATCAGCGGGGTCTTCGGATCGAAGCCGCGTTCGCGCAGGGTCTCCGGCAACGGCACGTGGCCGCCCCAGTGATCCATCGCTGCCCCCAGTTCGTTGACCTGGTCCATCGGCAGGCCGAGCGCGCGGGCCACATCGCGGATCGCGCTGCGGCCGCGGTAGCTGATCGCCACTGCAGTCAAGGCAGCACGTTCACGCCCATAGCGCTTGAACACGTACTGCAGCACTTCTTCGCGGCGCTCGTGCTCGAAGTCGATGTCGATATCCGGTGGTTCGTCGCGTTCGGCGGAGATGAAACGCTCGAACAACAGATTGCTGCGTGCCGGGTCGATCTCGGTCACGCCCAGCACGAAGCACACCGCCGAGTTGGCCGCCGAGCCACGGCCCTGGCAGAGGATGTCCTGGCTGCGCGCGAAGCGCACGATGTCCTGCACGGTGAGGAAGTAGGAGGCGTAGTTCTTCTGCCGGATCAGCGCCAGTTCGTGTTCGATCTGCTTGCGCTGCGCCGGTTCGATGCCGTTCTTCCAGCGCCACGGAATGCCACGCTCGACCAGCACGCGCAGCCAGCTGTCCGGGTCGTGCCCTTCCGGCACCAGTTCGCGCGGGTAGGTGTACTGCAGCTGCTCCAGGGTGAAGTGGCAGCGTTCGGCGATGCGCAGGGTCTCGGCCAGCAGTTCGGGCGGGTACAACTGGGCCAGCGCGGTGCGCGGGCGCAGATGGCGCTCGCCGTTGGGGAACAGGCGCCAGCCGGCTTCGGCCACGCTGCAGCGGTGGCGGATCGCGGTCAGCGTGTCCTGCAGCGCACGCCGGCGGCGCACGTGCATGTGCACATCACCACTGGCAACCAGTGGCAGGCGGTGGCGTTCGCCGAAGGCCTGCAGCTGCTGCAGGCGATGCGCGTCGTCATGCTCGTGATGCAGCTCCACCGCCAGCCACAGGCGATCATTGAAGCCGGTGCGCAGCAGCTCCAGATCGGTGGCGGCCGGCTGCCGGTCCAGCCACAGGCAGAGCAGCCCGTCGGGCAGGCCAAGCAGGTCGTCGCGCAGGCAACGGTATTCGCCCTTGGCCGCGCGTCGCCGGCAGGTGGTGATCAACTGGCACAGCCCGGCATAGGCGGCCTGGTTGGTGCACAGCAGGGCCAGCTTCGGTCCGTCCTCGACCTGGAATTCGGCGCCGACGATCAGTGCCACGCTATGCGTCTTCGCCGCCTGCCAGGCGCGCACGATGCCGGCCAGCGAGCACTCGTCGGTGATCGCCAGCGCCCGGTAGCCCTGGCCGGCGGCGCGCGCGAACAGCTCTTCGGCAATCGAGGCGCCGCGCTGGAAACTGAACGCCGACAGGCAGTGCAGTTCGGCGTAGCCGGGCAGTTCACTGTGCATGGCGGCTCAGCCGAACCAGCCGTGCAGCATCCACGGTGCATGCGGATCGTTGCGTGTGCGGAAGGCCCAGCCACGCTGGCCATGTGCGGTTTCCACCACGTAGTAGTCGCGCCGTGCGTCGGCCTGGTCCCACCAGCCCGATTCGATCCGCTCAGGCCCGGCGACGATGCGCAGGCGTGGATCACGCAGCGGTTGCGGCGTATCCAGCAGCCAGCCCGGGCGTAGCGGCCAGTACGACGGTGGTTTGACCGCCGGCTGGGTGCCACTGGCGCGTTCGGGGCGATGGTCGGCCTGCACCGCCAGTGGTTGCACGGCGTCATCGCCCAACCGCGCACGCAGGCGCTCGCGCAGCTGGGTCCAGGGCATCGCCTGCGCCGGCCGGGTATCGAACAGGTCGCGCGCGGCGGGCACGAAGGGCGGCAGCTGCTCGGCCTGCAGGCGCAGTGCGCGGCTGCCGGCGGGCAGGGCGAAGGCTTCCATGCGGTTGCGCGCGATTTCGAACAGCAGCGCGGGATCACGCTCCGGCGCCAGCAGGCCGATGGTCAGCACGCTGGGTGGCAGCAGGTCGTGCTCGAAATGCAGGTCGAAGCGCTGCACGCCACCATCGCGCGAGCAGAGGAAGGCGGCGAGGTCCAGCAGCAGGCGACGCAGCGGGAACAGCAGGGCCTGGCTGGATTCGATCTCGTACTCGAACTCGATGCGCGCATCGAAACGGTCGGGAGGCTGGTAGTAGCGCAGTGGTGCGGTGGGCAGGCCGCGCAGCGCGTCCAGCTGCTGCAGCACGTCGGGTGCGAAGCGCCGGGCCAGGCTGTCGCGCGGCAGTGCGAGCACCGCACCCAGCGTGCGCAGGCCGGAGCGGCCCAGCACGGTCACTGCTTCGCTGGGCAGCCCGCAGCGCGGCAACGGCAGCTGTGCGAGTACCGCCGGCAGCTGCTGCGCATCGAGGCCGAGGCCATCGTGCACGTTGGCCAGCACGCGCGCGGCATGCGGCGTGGGCGCGGCCACCAGGCGATGGCGGAAACCCAGTTCGTGCAGTTCACCGCGCAGGCGTTTCTCGATGGTCAGCCAGTCACCGAACAGGGCACGGCTGGCGCCGATCTCCAGCACCAGCGCATGCGGGAAATCGAGGCTGACCTGCGAACTGTAGGCATAGGCCCAGCTGGCCAGCAGCTGCCGGGTGTGCTGTTCGGCGTTCGGGTCGTAGTCGTGCAGGTGCATGTCCTGCACCAGCACCTGCGCGGCCGACAGCAGCATGCCCGGGCGCAGCCCGGCTGCCCGTGCGGCCGGGCTGACCGCGCGCAGCACGCGGCGTTGTGCCGGACCCTGCAGCAGCACCAGCGGCCGCTGCGGGTCCGGTTGCAGGCGCAGCACGCTGTCCAGCGCCAGCTGCGGCAACAACAGGCAGGCCCAGTTCACGGCGCGGCCTCAGTGGCTGATGGCCAGGGGCAACGGCTGCGCCGGCGGCAGGCCGCCACGGCATTTCAGTACCCGCACCTGGCCGTGGTCGAGCTGCAGGCGCAGGCTGGCCGGGGAGGGGTTGCGCGCTGCCTGCGCCTCGCGGAACACGAAGCCCAGGCATTGGCCGCTGTCGGCGGCGACCTGCAGCCGGCGCAGGGCACGGTCGTCGGCCTGCTGTGGCCAGCACAGCACCGCGGCGCAGGCGGCAGAACGCAGGCATTGTTCGGTGGCCCACAGCGCCTGCTTTGGCGCGGCGTGGATGATCTGCAGCTGGGCCAGGTCCAGCCCGGCCGCCGCCCAGGCCGGTGCATGCGGGCGGTAGGGGGGCGCGACCAGCACGATCGGGCGTCCGCGCTGGCTCAACTTCGCCAGCGCCGGCCAGACCAGCGCCAGCTCGCCCACGCCGGGTGCTGCCTGCAGCACCTCGCACAGCCCGCTGGCCGGCCAGCCACCGCCGGGCAGGCGTGCATCCAGTGCCGGGTGGCCGCTGGCCAGGTGGTCGCTGGCGGGCCCTTGGCGGGCCGGGCCGCGCCACAGCTGGCGGCCATCCAGCAGCCGGTCGAGGGCGACGACGGCGCCCATCAGCCGGTCCTCCAGGGGAGGCGCCGGGCGGGCTGGGGGCGACAGGAATGGGCGGAAACGGCGGGCATGGAGCGAGTATCGACAGGCCGGTATCAGGGGCTGAGACCAGACATGCTACTCGCGTTGTAAGTATAATTACTAATGAAATTGGAGGGTCGGGTTTCAGGTTGCTGAAGGGGGAAAGGAGTGCCGACCAAGGTCGGCACCCACCCGGCATGGGACGGAATGCCGACCAAGGTCGGCACCCACAGGCCCCGGTTAAGGGCGGACCGGCAACGCCACCGGGCGCAGCGGCGCGGCATCACCACCGCGGATCTTCAACGGACCACCGATGAAGGCGAATTCGTAGACCTTGTCGCGGGCCAGTTCGTCCAGCGCCACCAGCTCGATGATCGGCGCGCCCTGCTGGGCCAGCAGGTAGGTGTGCAGCGGCACGTAGTCATCGGACACTTCCGAAGGGAAGGTCTCGAAGCTGAGGTTGTCGGCGCCGACGATCATCGCGCCGCTGTCTTCGACCAGGAAGCGCGCGGCGTCCAGGCCCATGCCCGGCGGGTTGGCCATGTACGCCCTGGGCTGTTCGAACAGGCGCATGCGGCCGGTGCGGATCAGCACGATGTCACCCTGCTGCAGCTTCACCTGCTGGCGTGCCAGCGCATCCTTCAGGTCCTGGCGGGTGACGCGGTAGCTGTCCGGCAGCATGTCCACGCCCTTGGCACCGGCCACGTCGATCAGTACGCCACGCGCGATCAGCGGCGGGAATTTCTCGATGCCGGTGACATTCCAGCCACGATCGCCGAGGTGCTTGTCGGCCTCGAAGCCGTTCCAGATCTTTCCGTGGATACCGAAGTGGTTCAGCGCATCGATGTGGGTGCCGGTGTGGCTGTACATCGAGAACGCCGTGCCGGTGTAGCTGCGGGTGAGGTTCATGGTCTCGCCCACGCCCATCGGGTCGTCCATCACCGTGCCGCGCGGGGTGTGGGTCATCCAGAACTGGTAGTGCGGGTCGCCGGCGTCCTGCCAGCTGGGCATGCCGACGTAGTACTCGGTGGCCAGGTCATAGGCCTTGCCGCCGCTGACCCGCGACAGGATCGCTGCGCGCGACGCCTCGGTGATCAGGTTGAGGCGGCCGATCTCGTCCTTCGGCCCCCAGGGGCTGGTGCCGACCTGCTGGCCGGAAGGAACGCGTTCGTGCGCGGTCACCGAGGTGGAAGCAGCGGTGCCGGCCAGCAGCAGGGCCAATGCGGTGGCCAGGGTACGTGGGGTCATGGGGAATCTCCTTGCAGGGGGGAATGGTGCGGCTCAGGCCGCGACCAGCGGCGCCAGGGCCTGGCGCAGGTGCGGCAGCGGCAGGGTCTGCAGGCGCAGGCCGTTGCCGCCGATCACGGTGGGAATGGAACGGATGCCGAGCGCAGCGGCTTCGGCGCGGTCGGCCTGCACGCGCTGGCGTACTGCGTCGCTGCGCATGTGGTCAGCGAAGGCACCACGCGGGTGGCCGAGCGCTTCGGCGATGTCCAGCAGCACTTCGGCATCGCCGATGTTGCGGTGCTGGTGCAGGTGCGCCCACTGCACGGCATCGAACATCACGCCGTGGGCCTCATTGCCGCCAAGCATGCCGGCGGCCTGGCAGGCCAATGCGCCCAGCCAGCCGGAGGGATATTCGAAGTCCTGTGCACGCATGCCTTCGATATCGATGCGCGCGCTGTCTTCATGCGCGGCGCAGTCGGTCCAGTGGCGCAGGATGATCGCCTTGGCGCGCTCCATCGAGCCGAATACCTCGACCATCTGTGCGCGCGAGTCCTGCAGCACGAAGCTGCGGTGGCGCACCTGGATGCCGAACTCGGCCGAGACCTGCTGCAGGCGCGGGGCCAGCACGAAGCACCAGCCGCACACCACGTCGTGGAAGAAATCGACCACTGGCGCTGCAGCGGTGGGGGAAGAAACGGAAGACATCGGCCTGCCATCGGTGAGAGGGGAGGCGGCAGAGTAGGCAGCGCGGCGTGGCTGAAACAGCACGCCACGGGCAGCTCAGTTTTCGCTGGCGGTTACGAATCCAGGCCGGCGCAGGCGGGCAGCTCGGCGTGCAGGAAATCGATGAAGGCACGCACCTTGGGCTGCAGGTGGCGCGAGGTGGGGTAGACCGCATGCACGAAGCGCGGTGGATAGCGGTGGTCGGGCAGCACCTGCTGCAGTTCGCCGCGGGCCAGTGACGGCGCTGCAAGGAACGAGGGCAGGGCGCCGATGCCCATGCCGGCCACCAGCAGATCGCGCAGCAGCAGGCTGTTGTTGACGGTGACGCGTGCCGGCAGGGTGATCGTCACCTGGCCATCGGGGCCGAGCAGCGGCCAGCTGCCGGGTGAGTCGGACAGGCTGTAGGCCAGCACGCTGTGCGCCTGCAGATCGTCCACCGCCTGCGGTGCCGGATGCTGTTGCAGGTAGGACGGGGCCGCGCACAGCACCTGCTGCAGCGAGGCCAGCCGGCGCGCCACCAGTCGCGAGTCGTCCAGCTCGGCGCGCAGCCGCAGCGACACATCGAAGCCTTCGCCGACCGCATCGAGCAGGCGGTCTTCCATCACCAGGTCCAGCGACAGCTGCGGATGCTGCTGCAGGAAACGCGGCAGCAGCGGCGACAGCGTGCTCAGCGCGAACGACTGCGGCGCATTGACGCGCAGGCGCCCGGCCACTTCGCCACGCTGTTCGGCGATGCCACGTTCCAGCGCGTCCAGCTCGTCGAGCAGGCGGCAGCACTCACGGTAATAGGCATGGCCGGTTTCGGTCAGGCTCATGCGGCGCGTGGTCCGCTGCAGCAGCACCACGCCCAGGTGGGTTTCCAGCATGCGCAGCTGCTTGCTCAGCCCGGCCGGCGACATGCCCAGGTCTTCGGCGGCACGGGCCAGGCCGCCGCGTTCGACGATGCGGCGGAAGGCACGCATCAGGTTGAAGGAGTCCATGCCGGTCCCGGGCGCGATGAGGGCGCCATTGTAGATCCACGCCAGGCGTGGGTGCTGGAATGACGGTGCCGACCAGGGCGGGCATCCAGCAGGCGCGTGGCGGGTTGCGCCGTTTGTTCAAGCCGGCAACCGTCGCATCGCGCCAGCATGCAGGCCCCTCACGTTTCGGGTTGCCCATGAAGCACTGGATCCTCCGCCTGTATGCCCCGTTGTTCCTGCTCGGGTTCGTTGCCACCGCCATCGCCTGGGTGGGCCACCTGCATGGTGATCCGCTGTGGCTGCTGGCCTTGCTGCTGGTCGCCATCGCGGTTTCGTTCGGCGCTGAACGCGCCTGGCCCTACGACCCTGCGTTCAACCACGACCAGGGCGACCGCCTGCGTGACACCCTGCATGCGCTGGTCAACGAAAGCCTGAACCTGCTATCGATCGCCGCGGTGCCGCTGTTGGCGGCGATCATTCCATGGCAGGCCTGGCCGGTGCAGTGGCCCTTCGCGCTGCAGGTGCTGCTGGCCATCGTCTGCGCCGATCTCGGCATCACCCTGGTGCACTACGCCAGCCACCGCATCGGCTGGCTGTGGCGGCTGCATGCGGTGCATCACAGCGTCACCCGCATGTACGGCTTCAACGGCCTGATGAAGCATCCGCTGCACCAGGCGGCCGAAGCAGTGGGCGGCGTGCTGCCGCTGCTGGTGCTGGGCCTGCCGATGCCGGTGGCGGCGGTGCTGGCATTCGCCATTGCCATCCAGCTGCTGTTGCAGCATTCCAACGTGGACATGCGCCCCGGTGTGCTCGGCCGGGTGATGGCGTGGGCGCCGCTGCACCGTTTCCACCACATGCGCTACGGCACCGCCGGCGACGTCAACTTCGGCCTGTTCCTGACCGTATGGGATCACCTGCTGGGAACCGCCTTCGATGCACCGGGCTATCGGCTACGGCAACGCGATCTGGGCATCGGCAGCCAGCCGGACTATCCGCGCGATTATCCCGGGCAGCTGCTGGCGCCGTTCCGCGAACTGCCGCATGGCGAGGTACCGGAGCTGCCCGAAGGGTTGCGCAGGCGCGGATGATCCCGCATGTCAGGTCGCGCGCAGCTGCAGGCCCTGCAACTGCGCGGCACCGATGCCGAACATGCGGTGCAGGTTGCGTGACAGATGGGCCAGGTCGGCGAACCCGGCCGCGTGGGCGCTGTCGGTCAGGCTGTGTCCACGCAGATGATGCGCGAGCGCATTGCGCAGCCGTTGCCACAGCACCCAGCCGCGCAGGGTCACCGACAGGTCTGATTGGAAGCGCCGATGCAACTGGCTGGTCGACAGGTGGGCCGCTTCGGCGATATCGGCGGCCGGCACCGGGCCAGGCAGGTAGTGGGTGATACGGGCCAGTGCCGCCTGCACGCGTCGATCCAGCGGCTGCGGACGGCTCAGTCGTGGCAGCCAGTCCTGCAGTGCCACCGCGTTGCCCGGCAGGGCGTGCAGATACCGTTGGATCTGTGTGGGATCGGCATGTGCTGGCTCAAGAAAAACCGTGCAACCGTCCTGCGGTGCCGACAGGATGGCATGCGACTGGAAGGAAGGCAGCCACAGGCGTTGACCCTGCTGCCGCACGCCATCAACCTCGACCTGCCACGCTGCACCGTCGCTCAGCAGCAGTTGATGGGCGTAGTGCGCATGCGCAGCGCTGCCACCGGCATGGCCCTGCAGCACGGCCACGTGGGCATCCAGCAGCAGCGTGCCATTCCAGGGCAGGGCGGGAGAGGACATGGAGGAATTGTAGATCCACGCCATGCGTGGATGAATCTACATCGAAATCGATTAATTCGACGATTGATCGAAGAGCATCCACGCATGGCGTGGATCTACTGCAGATTGCGGCGAATTGTCGAAGGCGGGGTGGGTCCGGTTGCGGGGGCGTGAGCGCCATGGATGGCGCGACCGAGGCTACATGGACGTACTTGCGCCGTCCCCCGCAACCGGACCCACCCCGCCACCCCACAGGAGCCCATCTTTTGCTTCTGCTGTTGCATTGGCCGTTGCCTCGGCGGGTGCCGGGCGCAGCCCGGCCGTGCGTACCCTCAGCGCCCGTGCGGGTCGGGGCGGTGATGCACGTACTCGACCACCGTGCCATCGGGATGCACTGCATTGAACGCCGCGCCGGTCGGCACCACCTGCAGCGGGAAGATGATTTCGGCCCCCGCCGCGACCAGTCGGTCGTGATAAGGCCGCACGTCATCGACCAGCAGCGTCCCGGTGGTCGAAGTGAAGGGGGCCAGCGCTTCCTCGCACCCTTCGATCAGCAGGAAGGCTCCGACCATCGCCAGGCGCAGGCCGGCATCGGGAAACGGGAAGCCCGCATCGGCCACGACGCCCTGCAACTGCTCGTAGAAAGCCACGCTCTGCTCCAGCTGGCCCGGGGCCACGAACACCCGGATCAACACGCGTGGGCTGCGTTGGCTCGAGGTATCACAGCGGTCGCGCCAGAGATGATCGAAGTCGCGGTGTATGTTCATGGGCGGGGTTCAGGGCCGGTGACGCCCCATTATCGGCAGCCCCGTGCGGCCTGCTGATGACTGCCGGTGATGGCCTGATAACCGGCGGCCAGGTTGCCCCTGTGACTTAGGTCCTGTTGACAGGTGTGAACGCCCTCGCACAATCTTCACATGATTGGGTCGCCCTGCGCGGCCCGGACAGGCAGGTTGTCACGCCGGGAGGAGGGTCCCGCGCGCAGACCGGCCCGTCCTTCGGCCTGCGGGACGTTGCCTGGCAACCCCTGCGCGGCATGAACGCTGCACCCTTCGGCGGCACTTTCCCTGGACCGATTGCCTTGGCAACGGAATTACGCCTGCCGATGAAAACGTTTACAAAGCCGCTTGCCCTCTCCCTCGCCCTGTCTGCTGCGCTCGCCGCCCCGGCCTGGGCCGACCCTGCGGCGTTCACCGTGTTGACCCTGGAACAGGCGCCCGGCGCCGAAGCAATGCCGGCGCTGGCTGCGCAGCTGAAGAGCCTGAAGGTGGACGCGGTGAGCGTGCGCCAGGTGCAGCGCGGCATCGGCCAGGTCGATCCGCTGCAGGTGCTGGCCGATGGGCTGGGCTACGAGTACCGCTTCATTGCTGCGGGCAAGGACGATGGCCAGACCCAGCGCGGCCAGGCCGTGCTGACCCGGCTGCCGATCGCCGCTGAGTCCGGCCCCGACCAGCCGGGCCTGAACTACCTGCGCCTGGACGATGGCCGCCACACCGTCGCGGTCTATACCGATGCCGGTGCAGGCGCGGCCCAGCTGCCGGCGCTGGTCACGCGCTCGCGGCTGGGTGCGCCGGCGGTGCTGCTCGGTGCCGTGGCTGGCGAATCGGCCACGGCGGCCGGCTTCGATCCGGCGCGTGTCGCACTGGAAGCAGACGCCAGCTACTTCAGCGATGGCTTCCAGGCTGCCAGCAGTGCGCCGTTCAAGGTGGAAGGCAGCAGCCTGCGTGCCACGCTGCTGACCCTGGCCTATGCCGCCGACACGCATGGCGACACGCCGTGGATGGACACCACCCTCAACGCCGACGCACGTGCTGCGCTGCTGCTGAAGGCGATGACCGAGGATGAGAAGTTCCAGATGCTGCACAGCTACTTCGGGCTGGGCAAGGACGGTGGCCCGCTGCCGGAAGGCGCGGTCGGTTCGGCCGGCTTCGTCCCGGCGGTGCCGCGCCTGGGCATTCCCTCGCAGCAGTCGGCCGATGCCGGCGTCGGCGTGACCAATCCGGGTGGCATCCGTCCGGGCGACTTCGCCACCGCGATGCCGTCGGGCCCGTCCACTGCGTCCAGCTGGAACCGCGAAGTGGCCTTTGCCGGCGGCGCGACCATGGGCCGCGAGGCCTGGCAGCAGCGTTTCAACATCCTGCTGTCGGGCAGCGTCAACCTGCAGCGCGACCCGCGCAATGGTCGCAATTTCGAGTATGCCGGTGAAGACCCGCTGCTGGCCGGTTCGATGGTCGGCGCGCTGATCCAGGGCGTACAGAGCCAGCACGTGATCTCCTCGATGAAGCACTTCGCGCTGAACGACATGGAGACCCGCCGCAACTTCCACGACGTGCGCATCGGCGAGCAGGCCATGCACGAGTCGGACCTGCTCGCCTTCGAGATCGCGCTGGAGGCAGGCCGCCCGGGCGTGGCGATGTGTTCGTACAACAAGATCAATGGCACCTACGGCTGCGAGAACGGTTACCTGATGAACCAGGTGCTGAAGCAGGAATGGAAGTTCCCCGGTTTCGTGATGTCCGACTGGGGTGGCGTGCACAGTGGCTCGA